>JAGWTS010000370.1 GCA_028868875.1 Burkholderiales bacterium
ATGCGCTTTCGCATCAGCTCGGCCGGCGGGCGCATGCAGGTGCGCTCGACCCCGGGCAGCGGCACGACGATCGAGGCGAGCCTGCCGGCCGCGGCCTGAACGGCGCGGCGCATCGAAGCCATCCGGCGGGTCTGGACGCCTGGGGACGCAGGCATCGCGGGCGCGCAAGCTGCGCGAGCCGAAAACGAGCGAGCTGCAGCCGGCGCGGTTCGAGCCCCGGCGGCTCGCGCCTCATCGGCGAGCCGGGTCGTCGGCCTCGCCCGGCTCCATGACACCGGCCTGCCAGGCGGGAAGTCGCCAGTCCATCACCAGGGCCGCGGCGCGCAGCGAGGTCACGGTGGCGGCCGACGCGAACAAGGCGCCCCATTGGGGAAGGTCGGCCGCCCGCGCCAGCACGAGGACCCAGCCGCCGACGAACGAGCAGACGGCATACGGCCGGTGGTCGCTGAAGGCGCGCGGAATCTCGTTGCAGACGACGTCGCGCAGCACGCCGCCGAACACGGCGGTGACCATGCCCAGGATCACGGCGACGACGGCCGGCATGCCGGCATCGAGCGCGATCTGGGCCCCCCCGGCGGTGAACAAGCCCAGGCCGAGCGCGTCGGGCCATTGCATGGCGCGCTCGGTAGGCTCGAAGTGGCGCGCGCGCATGAACAGCATCGCGCCGATGCACAACCCGAGCAAGGCCCAGACCCAGCCCGCGTGCTGGACCCAGAACAGCGGCCGCCGATCGAGCAGCACGTCGCGCACCGTCCCGCCCCCGAATGCCGCGAGGCCGGCGACGACGCAGATGCCGACGGCGTCCAGGCGCTTGCGCGCGCCCTCGATCACGCCGGACAAGGCGAAAGCGACGGTGGCCACCGATTCGACGGCGATCTGGGTTTGGGACAAGGCCCAGGGGACGGTGGGGGTCATGGAGTTCGCGATAAACCGCAAGGTCAGGCCCCTGAAGTGTCGCCGACCCGGCTGCATCGCCCTCGATCCCGGACCTGGCTCTCTGCCTCGGTGATCGATCCAGCCGAAATTTCGCGGCCCCTGCCGCGCGGTACAGGGCTTCAGAACCGACGCGAACTGCCGATAGACCTCGAACACGGCCACACCGCCCGGCGGCCGCAGGCGCGCACGGGCTGCCATCGCATGAAAACCTCCCTCCTGCATCGGCTCGGGGCTCTCGTCGCCGGGCTCCTGGGCCTGGCCGGCGCTGCCGCGGCCGCCCCCGCGGACACCTACACGATCTCGGTCGTGCCGCAGTTCACCGCGGTCGAGATCGACCACGACTGGACCCCGGTGCTCGAACGGCTGTCGCGCGAGACCGGCTACCGCTTCAAGCTCGAAGTCTCCGAATCGATACCGAAGTTCGAGACCTCGGTGCTCGCCGGCGGGCCCGATTTCGCCTACCTCAACCCGTACCACGAGGTCATGGCCCGGCGCGCCCAGGGCTACATCCCGCTGGTGCGGGGCAGCAAGCCCCTGCAGGGCATCCTGGTCGTGCGCAAGGATGCCGCCATCCGCTCGGTGGCCGACCTCGACGGCCAGTCGATCGCGTTTCCTGCGCCCAACGCCTTCGGCGCCTCGCTCTGGATGCGCGCCTTGCTCACCGAGCGCTACAAGCTGCACTTCACGCCGACCTATGTCCGCACGCACTCGAACTGCTACCTCCATGTCGCCACCGGCAGGACGGCCGCCTGCGGTGGCATCGCCCGCACGCTGACCGAGCAGGAGCCCGAGGTGCGCGACGTGCTGCGCGTGCTGTTCCAGACCCCCGGCGTGCCGCCGCATCCGCTCGCGGCCCACCCGCGCGTGCCGCCGGCGGTGCGCGAGCGCGTGACGCAGGCGCTGCTCGGGATGGCCAGGGATGCCCCCGGCCAGGCGCTGCTGCGCGGCATCGAGATGAACCAGCCGGTGCTCGCCGACTACGCCCGCGACTACGCGCCGCTGGAGCAGTTCGGCCTCGAGAAGTACGTCGTCCACCCGCCGCCGCAATGAACCTGCCCGGCCTGCCGCGGCGCATGCGCTGGCAGCTGACGCTGCTGCTGTCGGGCGTGCTGATGTGCGCACTGGCCGTGCTGGGCGCGCTGACGCTGAACCGCCAGGTGGCGACGGCGCGTGCCGACATCGAGAACCAGGCCAACGCGCTGCTGCGCAACCTGGCGGTGGCATCGGCCAATCCGACCCTGCTCGGCAGCCTCGACGAGCTCGACGACCTGCTGCGGCGCTCGGTCGAGTTCCCCGGCGTGCTCGACCTGCAGATCGTCGACGCCCAGGGGCGCTCGCTCAGCCATGTGCGGCGCGCGCCCGATGGCGGCGTCCAGGGGGTGATCGACCCGCCGCAACGGCGCCTGGCCCTGCCCACCGGCCCCACGCCGCCGATCGCCGAGCAGCGCAGCGGTGGCCGCGTCACGATGGTCGGCTTCAGGCCGATCGTCGGCGGGCGTCCGCTGGGCTGGGTGCGCGGCGAATTCGCCACCGACGAGCTCGACCAGATCCGCACGCGCATCCTGTGGTCCGTGCTGGTATCGGCCGGGCTCGCCGTCGGCGTCGGCAGCTCGCTGCTCTACCTCGTGCTGCGCCGGCCGATGCGTGCGCTGGAACACGCGCGGCGTTTCGCCGTCGCGCTCGACCGCAGCGAAGGGCGCTCGCTCGAGCTGCTGCCGGCGCCGGTCGAGATCGAGGACCTGCAGCGCGCGCTCGGCCACGCCTCCGAGCGGCTGCACGCGCAACGCCAGGAGCTGGCGACGACGATCCAGCAGCTGCGCATCCACCAGGCCGCGCTGGAAGAGCGCAACGAATTGCTCGACGCCATCTTCACCCTCAGCCCGGACGGCTTCGTCTCCTTCGACGCCGCTCACTGCGTCAACTACGTCAGCCGCGCCTTCCTGGCGCTGTCCGGCCTGGCCGAGGCCGAGCTGGCCGGCCTGCACGAGTCTGCCTTCTTCGACCTGCTGCGCCGCGCCAGCCTCGCCCCGGCCGCGTTTCCCGATCCCACCGCGCTCGACCTGCCCGCGCCTGCCGGCGGCGCCGGCCCGGTGCGGCGCCATCTCGTCGAGATGGCCGCTCCGGCGCGCCGGGTGCTGGAAATCGGCCTGCGCCGCTCGCGCATCGCCAGCGTCTCGCAGGTGCTGTACGTGCGCGACGTCACCCATGAATCCGCGGTCGACCGCATGAAGAGCGAGTTCCTGAGCACCGCGGCGCACGAGTTGCGCACGCCGATGGCGAGCATCTACGGCTTCGCCGAACTGCTCCTGCATCGCGATTACGAACCGGCGGCGCGGCGCGAACTGGTGCAGACGATCCATCGCCAGTCCGAACTCGTCGTCTACATCGTCAACGAGCTGCTCGACCTCGCGCGCATCGAATCGCGCCGCGGCCAGGATCTGGTCTACGAGCGGCTGCTGCTCGACGACCTGGTCGGCGAGGCGGTGGCCGCCTACAAGACGCCCGCAGGCCGGGCGCCGCCTCGGGTCGAGCACGACGGGAACACGGCTGCCGTCAAGGCCGACCGCAAGAAGATGTTGCAGGTGGCGCTGAACATCCTCTCCAACGCCTACAAGTATTCGAACGCCGGCGAGGTGCTGATGGCCGCGCGCCGGCGCTGCGAGGGCGGTCGCGACTGGGCCGGCATTGCGGTCCGCGACCACGGCATCGGCATGACACCCGAGCAGTCGCGCCGCGTCGGCGAGCGCTTCTACCGTGCCGACGCCTCGGGCAATGTGCCCGGAACCGGACTGGGCATGAGCATCGTCAAGGAGCTCGTCGAACTGCAGGGCGGCAAGGTCGAGTTGCAGAGCGAGCCCGGGGTGGGAACCACGGTAACGCTCTGGCTGCCGCTGGCCGCCGCGTAGTTCGCCGCGGTTTCCCCGGCCGATGCTCATGCAGCCCCTGCGCGGCGCGCAGCGAGGCCGCGCGAGCCGTGTCGGCCTTGCGCCCCGCACTGGGCCTGAGACCCGAAGCCAGCAGGGATCGGAATTGTTCGCGCTTCGCGCGCGTCCGCTTCAGATGTGTGTCGGGGTCGGTGCCCGTCGAGAGCAGCTTTTCGGTGCCGCCGAGGCGATCGGCTCCCGCTCGCCCTCAAATCCAACCCTGGTGCGGGAGCCTCTTGGACAGCAGCGTGGAGCGGGTGAAGGGAATCGAACCCTCGTATGAAGCTTGGGAAGCTGCCGTTCTGCCATTGAACTACACCCGCGCGCAGCGGCGATTCTAGCCGCGGCGGGGCGGGCTAGGATGGGCCTTGCGGCGGCTTGGCGCCGCACTCCTTGGAGGCCCGCCCGATGAGCATTCGGATCGTCAGACTCGGCAGCGAGCGCGGTGCCGGCGAAGGCCCGCGCATCGGCACCGTGAGGCGGCCGCCGCGCGGCGTGCCGAAGAGCGAATTCGCCTCGCGCAATTTCTATGACGTGTGGTTCCCGACCCTGGCGCCCAGCGTCGAGACGATGAAGAAGGCGCAGGCGGCGCAGCAAAGCGGCGACGCCGCGGCCTGGGCCGCGTTCGCCAAGAAATATCGCAGCGAGATGGCCGCGCCCGAGGCCGCCCATGCGCTCGAACTCCTGGCCGCGCTGTCGCACACGAGCGACTTCGCGCTCGGCTGCTATTGCGCCGACGAATCGCGCTGCCACCGCTCGCTGCTGCGCGCCCTGCTCGCCGAGAAGGGCGCGCTGATGGCCTGAGGCTCAGGCGCCGCAGGCCCTCGCTACACTGCGCGCCTTCATGGAAGACACCCCACTCGCGAAGGTGCGCAGCTACGTGCTGCGCGGCGGGCGCCTCGGGCCCGGGCAGGAGCGCGCCCTGGCCGAACTGGGGCCCCGCTTCGTCCTGCCCTTCGAGCCCCGGCCGCTCCAGGCGCAAGCCGTGTTCGGCCGCAGCGCCCCGCTCGTCGTCGAGATCGGCTTCGGCATGGGCGACGCCACCGCCGCCGTCGCCGCCGCGGCGCCCGAGCGCGACTTCATCGGCATCGAGGTTCACGAGGCCGGCGTCGGCGCCCTGCTCAAGCGCATCGGCGAGCAGCAGCTCGCCAACCTGCGCCTGCTGCGCCACGACGCGGTCGAGGTGCTGGGCGCGATGATCGCGCCGGACTCGCTCGCCGCCGTCCACGTCTGGTTTCCCGACCCCTGGCCGAAGAAGCGCCACCACAAGCGGCGCCTGATCCAGCCGCCCTTCGTCGCGCTGCTGGCTTCGCGCCTGGCGCCCGGCGGCTACCTGCACTGCGCCACCGACTGGGCGCCCTATGCCCAGCAGATGCTCGAGGTGCTGCAGGCCGAGCCGGCGCTCGCGAACCGGTCGCCCGGCTTCGCGCCGCGCCCGGCCTGGCGCCCGCTCACCAAGTTCGAGAACCGCGGCCTGTTGCTCGGCCACGGGGTCTGGGACCTCGTGTTCGAGCGCCGCCGCGCGTCATTCGGCCCAGGCGACGAGGCCCCAGTGGTCGGTCGCGAGCACGAGCAGGCCGAAGCCGATGCGGTACCAGGCAAAGGGCCTGAAGTCGTGGCTCGAGACCCAGCGCAATAGCCAGCGCACGCAGGCCCAGGCGGCGAGGAACGAGAACAGCAGCCCGGTGCCGAACAGCGG
>JAGWTS010000371.1 GCA_028868875.1 Burkholderiales bacterium
GCGGCCGAGGTCCAGGCGGCCTGGAACGGGCGCGCGCTCAAGGCCTCGGTGATGCCGATCTCGTCGCGCGCATGCGCGCCCAGCGCGTCGTGCGCCATGAGCTGGCGCGAGACGACCTGGGCCAGCTCGGGGTCGAGGCCGCGGCGGATGTAGATGTCGCTGAGCTCGGCGTGTTCGACGTCGAAGTTCTGTTCCAGCGATGTGCGCTCGAGCTCGAGGTCGGCGACCTGGGCGTCGGCCTGCGAGCTCACCGAGACGTATTCGCCGGCCGCCATCGAGAGCGCGCCGCCGACCAGGCCGGCGAGCCCGGCAAGCAGCACCCCGGCGAGCGCGGGCTGGGCCTGGGCCACGCCGAGCATCAGGCTCGCGGTGGAGAGCACGCCGTCGTTGGCGCCGAGGACTGCGGCGCGCAACCAGCCGGATCGATGGGTGCGGTGGATGTGGGGCATGGGGCTGCGGATTGTGCCGTCTGGCCCGCCGCGCCGCCGCCGCCGGGCCGCCCGCCCAGCGTGAATGGCGCAAGCCCCGGGGCGCGCCCCTCGAGCGGACGCCGCGGATCCGGCGTCGCCGGTGCGCCAGCGTCGCCCCCAAGGGCCGAGAAGGGGCCCCGCGCGGCCCTTGGGGGAGCGCCGAAGGCGCCTCGGGGGGCGTCCAGGCTCTCGAGGCCCAGCGGATCCGTGATCCGCACCTGCCGCCCCTGGACGAAGAGCAGGCCTTCGGACTGCATCTTCGTGAGCGTGCGGCTCACCGTCTCGAGCGAGAGCCCGAGGTAGCTCGCGATGTCGGTGCGCGACATGTGCAGCACGATCGCCGAGGGCGAGAAGCCGCGCGCCCGCGAACGCGCCGAGAGGTCGAGCAGGAAGGCAGCAAGGCGGGAATCGGCGCTGCGGTTGCCCAGCAGCAACATGGTGCCCTGCTTGCGGTTGATCTCGCCGCCGAGCAGGCGATGGAACAGGCGCTGCACCGGGCGCGACTTCTGGCCCAGGTCTTCCAGCGCCGGCAGCGACAGGGCGAACACGGTGGCGTCTTCCAGCGCTTCGGCCCGCACCGAGTGGCAGGGCATCCCGACCGCGCCGAGTCCGATGACCTCGCCGCTCATGTAGAAGCCGCTCACCTGGGTCGGGCCCGAGCCGATGCGGGCGCCGGTCTTGAAGAAGCCCGACCAGACTGCGAACAACTGCTCCACAGGCGCGCCGAAGTCGAACAGGAGGTCGCCGCGGGCGAGACGGCGCCGGCGCCCGCGCAACTGCTCCTCGAGCGTCAGCATCTCGGCGCGGCTGAGACTCGGCAGCGGGCCGGCCGGTGCCGTCGCCGGCGCTGCACCGGCTTCTCCATGCGACGATCCGTCCCCTTGCGGGGCCGTGCCGCCTTCGAAGGCCGTTGACTCGCGCAAGAGTTCCATTCCCGCCATCGCTGCCTGTGCCGCTTCCGATCGATCGGGAAACGATAGGCCCGGGCGCGCGCTGGCGCTTTGCGGCAGCACAAACCGGCGCCCGTTCGCCGCGCGCCGCATCGGGCAAGATCGGCCTTGCGAACGAGACGCAAGCCCCCCGGAGCCCCGATGGACGAACGATTGAGACAAGCGGCGCGCGACTACCTCATGCGCTATGGCGGCGACAGCTTTCCGAACCTGTTCTGCAGCGCGCGCGGCAGCATCGTCGTCGACGACACGGGGCGCGAAATCCTGGATTTCACCTCGGGCCAGATGTGCGCCACGATCGGCCACAACCACCCTGCGATCGTGCGCGCCGTGCACGAGGCGGGCGAAAAGGCCTTGCACCTTTTCAGCGGCATGATCCCCGAGGTCGTGGCCGAACTCGGCCAGGTCCTGGCGCGCGACTGGATGCCGGCCGGCCTCGGCAAGTCGCTCTTCGTCAACACCGGCGCCGAGAGCAACGAGGCCGCGCTGCGCATCGCGAAGATGCACACCGGCGGCTTCGAGGTGCTGGCGCTCGGCGGCTCCTGGCACGGCGTGACCGGCGGCGCGAGCGCGGTCTCGTTCGCGAGCGACCGCAAGGGCTATGGCGTGCCGGTGCCCGGGGTCTACCTGCTGCCCGAGCCGAACGCCTACCGGCCCGCGATCGCCGGTCTGTCGGCCGAGGAGTCGGCGCTCGCGGCTCTGGATCTGGGCCTGAAGATGTACGACATGGCCTCGACCGGACGCCGCGCGGCGATCATCGTCGAGCCCATCATCAGCGCCGGCGGCGTGCTGGTGCCGCCGCGCTCGTTCATGCAGGCGCTGCGCCGCGCCGCCGACGAGCGCGGCATGCTGCTCATCTTCGACGAGGCCCAGACCGCCTTCGGCCGCATCGGCCGGCGCCACGCCTCGGACCTCTTCGGCGTCGTGCCCGACATCATGAGCGTGTCCAAGACCCTGGGCGGCGGACTGCCGCTGGCGGCCACGGTGACGACCCCGGCGATCGAGCAAAGCGTGCACGAGAAGGGCTTCACCTTCTACACCAGCCATGTCTCGGACCCGCTGCCGGCCACGGTCGGCCTGGCGGTGCTGAGGACGATCGCCGAGGAAGGCCTGGTCGAGCGCGCCGAGCGCACCGGCGCCTACCTGCGCGCTCGCCTGCTCGAGCTGCAGCAGCGCTTCGAGGCCATCGGCGACGTGCGCGGCGAAGGCCTGCTGCTGGGGGTCGAGCTGGTGCAGGACCGGCAATCGCGCCGGCCCTTCCACGAACTCGGGGCCCTCACCACGCGGCGCTGCTTCGAGCTCGGCCTGAGCATGAACATCCGGCGCCGGCCCGAGCGCGGTTCGGTCTGGCGCATCGCGCCGCCGCTGACCGTGAGCCACGACGAGATCGACCGCGGCGTGGCGATCCTCGAACGCGCCCTGCGCGAAAGCCTGGACGAACTGGCGCGCCGGCCGGCCTGATCAGGCCGGCGCCAGCAGGCGCTCGACGGTCTCCTGCAGGCGCAGCGGGCTGAAGGGCTTGAGCAGGTAGTCGTCGGCACCGGCGTCGCGGCCGATGTGGACGTCGTTGCGGTGGCCGCGCGCGCTCACCATCACGACCTTGGTCGCGCGGGTCGCGGGGTCGGACTTGATGCGCCGGCACAGTTCCAGCCCGTCCATCTCGCCCGGCATCATGATGTCCATCAGGACCACCTGCGGATGCCGGCTCTGCACCAGTTCCAGACCCGAGCGGGCTTCGCCGGCTTCGATGATCTCGAGGCCGTCCTGTTCCAGCGTGTCGCGCATGAGGGCGCGGATCTCGGCATGGTCGTCGACGATGAGCAGGATGTTCACAGCGCTTCGCATCTCATCGGCCCGGCCCGGGACGGCCGGTACATCGATGAATTCGATTGTGCTCGAACTCGCGCCGGGCGGGACGCGGGATCGAGGGCGTGGAGGGCGTGGACGGCAGCGTGGCGCGGCGATTCGCGCAAGGGTTCACGAAGCGCCCGCGGGCCCCGGGATGCGCGCACGACGCTGCCCGGCGCGCGCGCCGGGCAGGGCCCCTCGACGCGGATCGCGCTCCTATGATCCACAGCTTGCTGCCGGAGCCCGCGCCATGACGACCACCGCCGAATCGATCGCCCCCCTGCACGCCGAGATGACGGCCTGGCGGCGCGACCTCCACGCCCATCCCGAACTGGGTTTCCAGGAGGCGCGCACCGCGGGCCTGGTCGCGCAGCGGCTCGAGTCCTTCGGCATCGAGGTCGTGCGCGGCGTGGGCCGCACCGGAGTTGTCGGTACCCTGCGCGCCGGCACGAGCGGGCGCGCGGTCGGCCTGCGCGCCGACATGGATGCGCTGCCGATCGCCGAAGCCAACGCATTCGCCCACCGCTCGCGCCACGCCGGCCTGATGCACGCCTGCGGCCACGACGGCCACACCGCGATGCTGCTGGGCGCGGCGCGCCATCTGGCGCAGACGCGGCGCTTCGACGGCATCGTCCACTTCATCTTCCAGCCCGCCGAGGAGGGGCTGGGCGGGGCGCGGGCGATGATCGAGGACGGCCTGTTCGAGCGCTTTCCCTGCGAGGCCGTGTTCGGCATGCACAACCGGCCGAGCCTGGGCGTGGGCCGCTTCGCCGTGCGCAGCGGGCCGATGATGGCCGGCGGCGCCTTCTTCGACATCCACGTCACCGGGCGCGGCAGCCACGGCGCGCGGCCGGAGGCGGGCGTCGACAGCGCGCTCGTCGCGGCGCAGATCGCGGTCTCGCTGCAAAGCATCGTCGCGCGCAACGTTGCGCCGCTGCAGTCCGCGGTGCTCTCGGTCACGCGCATCCAGGCCGGCGACGCCTACAACGTGATCCCCCAGAGCGCGAGCCTGGGCGGCACCGTGCGCGCCTTCTCGCGCGACGTGATGCGGCTCGTCGAGGACTCGATGCGCCGCGTCGCCGCCGGCACCGCCGAAGCCTTCGGGGCGCGCGCCGAGCTCGACTTCCGCGAGCTCTTCGCGCCCACGGTGAACCACCCCGAGGAGGCCGAATTCGCGGCCCGCATCTGCACCGAACTGGTCGGGGCCGAGCAGGTCGAGCGCCAGCCGCCGCTGAACATGGCCTCGGAGGACTTCTCCTACATGCTCGAGCGCGTGCCGGGCTGCTACCTCAACATCGGCAACGGCGGCGCCGAAGGCGGCTGCGAGGTGCACAACCCCGGCTACGACTTCAACGACGCGGCGCTGCCGCTGGGCGCGGCATTCTTCGCGCGCCTGGTGGAGACGCGGTTTCCGGCTCGGGGGGCCGCAGCGGTGGCCTGAAAGGGGCCGCGAAACCGGCTCGGATCGGACGCGGCGCCGCGGTCTTGTAGGAATTTGCCTTACACGGGGTCGGGAAGAACAGGGACTCAAGCGACGGAACTGGGCTGATGTTGCCGTCCATCTCCGCTCACTACAGTTCATTCCATGGCGCAACCGCTGCCACCCACCCGACGGAGCAACGACAACATGAACACCGAACAAATCCTCGCCGAGATCCGCGAAGCCAACCTGTCCTACATGATGCTGGCGCAAAGCCTGATCCGCAGCGACCGCGAACAGGCCCTGTACCGCCTGGGCATCAGCGAAGAGACCGCCAACCTCATCGGCGCCCTGAGCGCGGCGCAGATGATGAAGATCGCCGGCGGCAACACGCTGCTGTGCCGCTTCCGCATGGACGACGACCTCGTCTGGAGCCTGCTCACCAGCCACGGCAAGGCGGCCGCCAACGACGGGGTCTCGCGCCTGCACGCCTCGATCCTGATGGCCGGCCGGCACCAGGAAGCGGCCTGAACGCCTGCGCGTCCCCGAGCAGCACCCCTTAAAAGAATTCGACAGGAGCGACCTCATGGCCCGCAACAAGAGCATCCTCACCGAAGCGCACCAGATCGAGCGCGCGGTCACGCTGATCCACCTCGGCGCCCGGCTGCAGGTGCTCGAGAGCGAAACCGACCTGAGCTACGAGCGCCTGCTGCGCCTGTACAAGGAAGTCTCGGGCAAGAGCCCGAGCAAGGGCCAGCTGCCGTTCTCCACCGACTGGTTCATGACCTGGCAGCCCAACATCCACGCCAGCCTGTTCCTGAACATCCACGAGTACCTGAACAAGGTGGCCGAG
>JAGWTS010000372.1 GCA_028868875.1 Burkholderiales bacterium
AACATCCAGATGATCAGCACGAGCGAGATCAAGACCAGCGTCGTGATCGACGAGAAGTACATGGAACTCGCGGTGCGCGCGCTGCACAAGGTCTTCGACCTCGACCAGCCCGCCGTCGCCGAGTAGGGGAAACCGCCGCGCTTGCGGCTAGAATGCGCGCTTCGCCGGAGTCGTGACCGAGTGGCCGAAGGTGCTCCCCTGCTAAGGGAGTATTCGCCAAAAGCGAATCGAGGGTTCGAATCCCTCCGACTCCGCCAGCCTGATTTGGGCGGTTTCCCAAGTAGTTGATCTACAACGGAAACCGCGCCAATCTTAGCTCTCCAGCCTGTTCCCGTCCTTGCGACCGTGACCCCGAGCTGTGACCCGGGGCCGAAGAGCGCAGCGACGACGGTGAACCAACAGTCCCATGTCGTATGGCGAGGACCGAGCGACGAGTTCCGCGGAAAACTCCCCCCGGACCGGATCGGGTCCTGCGGCCCCAGGTCGGGCGTGATCCGGCCATCCCCCGGTCGGAATCGATCGGCGACAGGTGACGAGGAGGGCGGCCACGCGAGACGCATCCGGGCTGCGCCGGCCGTGCAAGGCGCGTCGAGGGATCGGCGTGGACCGCGGACCGTCGCAGAGATGCGCGCTTCAAGGCCGCCGCTCGGGCCGGCTCTCGGCGTAGCGGATGAAGCGTCGAAGCGCCGGCAACGGCTTACGCCAGGCCCGAGCCATCGCGGGGCCGATGTCGGGCCGCCACGCTGGCGACGAAGCGGCCGAAGGCATCGAGCAGCGGCGCGGCGTCGAACGATGGGCCTTCCAGCGTCGCCAGCGCCTGCACGGTGGCTTCCAGCGTCGAGACCTGGTCCGGGCGCCGCGCCGCGCGGATCGCGCGGTAGAGCGTCGGCGCCGGCGCATCCAGCGACAGCCGCGGCAGCGCTGCCAGGGCCGGGTGCTCGAGCAGCATCCTCAGGCTCTTGCGCCAGGTCGCGTCGAGCACCACCAGCCGCCACGGCATGGCTGTCGCTGTCTGCGAGGCCGAAGGCGCGGGCGCGGCCGGCACGTCCGGGTAGAGCAATCGCGTGTGCCGCCCCGGGCGGTGCAGCAGTGCGTGCAACGCCGCGGGCGCGAAGCGCTCGCCGACGACCACCTCGCTGTTCGTCAATGACAGGCGCAGCAGGGTGACACTGTTCTTCGCCTGGCGCTGCTCGTGCGGGTGCTGCAGCACGAGCACCTCGGTCCAGTGGGCGGTGGGCCGCGCCAGCGCGCACAGACAGGTGGCCTGCGGGCGCAGGCAACGGCTGCAACTCGCGCGGCCAGGCGGGTGCGGGTCATTCACGCCGGCATGGTCGCACGCCGGTCCCCGGTCGGCCTCGCAGACCGAGTCAGGCGCTCGGGTGCGCGGATGTGTAGATGCGCCGATGCCGGGGTCGGCCATGGCGCCGACTCGAATGCCGAATCCCCGATCCCGAGGGGCCGGCGACGGCTTCCCGGATGGCGCGCGGATTCGCGGTTGGCCTCGTGAATCGCGGGCCGGGCCGACCGCCGGCCTTCGAGCGCCACAGCACCCCTTTTCGGCCACCCCGCCATTTCCCCCAGATGACGCCCGCCAGGGTCCGTGTCAGGATGGGGCCATGAGTGCTTCGATCGCTTCGTTTCTTTCCGCGGCAGACGGCACCCGGGTCGTCACCCAGGCCTGGTCCGCGCTTTCCAGAAGCCCCGCAGGCGTGGTGCAGATCGCGCATGGACTGGCCGAGCATGGCGCACGCTATGCGCGTTTCGCGAAGGCGCTGAACGACGCCGGGTTCCTCGTCCATGCGGTCGATCATCGTGGGCACGGGCGCAGCACAAACGGTCGATTCGGCGATTTCGGCCCTGCTGGTTTCGGCGGGCTGGTCGCCGACGTCGCCCAGTTCGGAGCCCTGCTGCGGCAGCAGCATGGCGGCCTGCCGCTGTTCCTGTTCGGGCACTCGATGGGCTCGTTCGCAGCGCAGGCGGCGATCGTCGATCACTCGTCGACATGGTCGGGCGTGGTGCTGTCCGGATCGACGGCGCTCGACATGCTCGCGGCCGCGATGGCCCAGGCGCCGGCGGACGCGCCCAAAGGGCTGGAGGCGTTCAACGCCGGCTTCGAACCCCGCACCGGCTACGAGTGGCTGTCGCGCGACGAGGCCGAGGTCGATGCCTACGTCGCCGACCCCTGGTGCGGCTGGGAGGTCCCGGACGAAGTCATTGCGTCGCTGCTCGAGCCAGCGCCGCGGCTGGCCGATCCGGGCCGGCTGGCGCGCATCCGCAGCGACCTGCCGATCCTGATCGCTTCCGGCGACGCCGACCCACTCGCAGGCGGCGGCGCGCTGGTCGAACTGCTCGGCCAGCGCTACCGGGAGGCCGGCATCGCCGATGTGGCCGTCAAGCTGTACCCGGCGGCCCGGCACGAGATCCTGAACGAGACCCACCGCGCCGAGGTGACCGCCGACCTGCTGACCTGGCTGCAAGCCCACGCAGCCTAGGCGCCGTTTCCGACCCGGGTCGGGAATCCGAAACGGTGGCAAGGGATCGCGGCCGCGCTCGCGTCGTTCGCAGGTCCCAAAACGCCCGCGCCGCCGTTGTTGCCCGGGCCCTGGAGCTGGGTCTCCGGGACGATTGAAATCGTTGCCGGCTAGGAGACTGTCGGACTTGAGCAAGCGGCCCGCTCTACAGGGCGATATTGGTTGCACGAGTAGGTCTCAGAGCAGAAGTATTGGCCTGTAGAGCGCGAAAAGTGCTCAAATTTTGTGCAGGCACTCGCGGGGATGGGAAAGTCCGACAGGCTCCTAGAACGGCTCGACCTGGCTGCGCAGCTCGAGCTCCCAGCTCCAGGCGCCGGGTGGCTGCGCCAGCGCGGCCATGTAAGACTGGGCGATCGATGCTGCGGTGAACGCATGGCCGACGCCGGCGTCCGGCACGACCGCGCCGTCGATGACGAAGTGAACCACGTGGATGCCCGCCGGCCCGAGTTCCTTGGCCAGGCTCTGCGCCAGCCCGCGCAGCGCGAACTTGCCCATCGCGAACACGGAGGAGCGGGCAAAGCCCTTGACGCCGGCGGTCGCGCCGGTGAAGAACAAGGCGCCCCGCCCCTTGGGAAGCATGCGTCGCGCGGCTTCCTGCGCGGTGGCCAGGGCGCCGATCGCCGTGGTCTGGATCGCCGCCTGCGCCTGGCCGAGATCGAGGCTGAGCAGCTCGCCGCGGACCCGACTGCTCGGGTTGTAGAGCACGACCTCGGGTGCGCCGAGGTCACGCTCGACGGCCTCGAAGAGCTGAACGATCTGCTCGGGCTGCGACGCGTCGGCGGCGTAGGCGCGCGCGCCCAGCGGCTGCGCCAGCGCGGCAGTCCTGGCGCGATCGCGCGAAGCCAGTGCCACCGCGTAGCCGGCGCGCGCCAGCTCCGCGGCGAACGCGCCGCTGATGCCCGGCCCTGCACCGATGATCAGCGCTGCGGGTTGGGTTGGACTCATCGCGATTCTCCGGTTGGGCCGCGCATGCTATCCGAGGCAGGCAGGCAGGCAGGCAGGCAGGCAGTCAGGCCAGCGCCGGCTGCCAGGGTTCGGGCACAGGCGCGGGTGGTCTGTTGAACCGAGATCGCGAAACCGAAGGACGAGCAATGGCGGAGCCTGCTTGCCCCGCCCCCGAGCCCGGGGTCCCGCCGTTTCGGCCGTACGAACCGGGGCGCCGGCTGCGAGCCGCGGGCCCGCGGCCGCTGAGGCGCGCGGCGGCGGTCAGGGCGGGATCTTGGCGGGGTTCACGCCGTGGTAATCGATCAGGTAGCTGCGAATCCACAGCTTGCATTCGGCCACCCCGGGGGTGCCGGCGCAGTTTTGCAGGTCGAGGTAGCCTTCGCGCAGCTTGTCGATGTCGGCAATCTTGGCCGGATTGTGATTGTCGGCACTGCGCGCCCAGCGGATTTCGTAGCGGCGGGCATCCTGCACCTTCAGATGGTCATTGCCGCCCACGATGTGAATATGCGTCGCGGCGGGATTTCCGATGAAGCTGCCCTTCTTGCTGCCCGATTTGCTGCCGACCTTTTCGTATTCGAATGGCATTTGGCGTTCTCCGGTAATCAAGCGTCGATCGCGCGATTCGATTCGCAGGCGCAGCATAGTGTAGGGGCGCCCTGCCGGGTGCGAATGGAAAGGCGACTTGCGTCAGGCTGGAATGCAATTCGGTCCGCACCATTCGGTGGCTCGGCGCGACCACGGGTGCCGTTGCCAAGCTGCCGCCCGCGCCGCAGGGCGGGGCCGGGCAGGGCGTCGACCGTGGGTCCCGGCGCCGGCCGCCGTCGGCGCCTGCGGTTTTAGCGCCGCCCGAGCGTTCGCTGAGAGATGCGGCGCGGACGCCCGCTGTCAGCCGCCCGGCTGCCGGCCCATCCCGTCCGAAACGACACTCACCGGCCTGGACAAGCCAGTCGCGCGAGCCGCCGCGCCTGGCGGCACGGTCGCCATCTCCGCCCGGGCGCGCCAGGCTGCCCGGCGCGGCTAGTTCGTGATCAGGAGATTGACCGTCGCGACCTGAGCCGAGTCGTAGGTGGAGGTCGCCACCAGCGTGACCGGGATCGATGCCGTCAGCGGGTAGGCCGAATACGTGTCCACCTCGACGCTGGAGGGGCTCAGGGTGGTCGCCGTGATGTTGGCGCCGGCGTAAACCACCTGGCCGCTGCCGCTGATGGCGGCCCCGCCGACGTACATCGTCCAGACGGCGGACTCGCCCGCGTCGAAGGTCACGGACTGACCCGCATGGACGGTCGCATTCAGCGACCCCCCCGAGGCGACGGGCGTGTACCCGAGGAGCTGGCCGGCGACCGTGACTCCGATGACGAAGTTGCCCGCGGTGTCGGCGTAAGCACCGCCGCCGCAGGCGCTCAACGAGCAAGCTGCCGCGATCGCGGCGACGAGGGCGACGCATCGGGTCCCGTGCCCGCGCGCGATTGCAGTCCAGGCGCGAGCAGTCGTCGCGGCTTCTTGAAGGGGGGTCATGCAATGCCTTGTTGTTTGCGCCTAAAAGGGCCGGACGGTGGGGGGGCGACGCCGCCGTCGCCGGGGAACGCAAGGGACCGGAGGGCCAAGCCCTGCGGGCTCTGGGGCTCGGGGGCGCAGGGCGCGTGGCCCTTGCGCTGCGGGATCGAGAACCGGCCTCGAGCGACAGGCCGCCGGATCCATCCCGCCGGACGGCCTACCGTCCCTCGTCGTCGTCGTCGTCGCGCGCGTGGCGATGCCATTCGGCGCGACGCCAGGCGCGCTCGCGCTGCCAGGCTTCGCGGGCGTCGTCGCCGCGCCAGCCCTGACGCTCGAACACCACGCGCGGCGCGACCAGGACCGGCGGCCTCAGGTACACCGGCGCGGGCTGCACGTACACGGCGGGCGGCGGCAGGTACACCTGCTGCGGCTGGACCCAGACCGGAGCCGCCTGCACGCCGAGCGAGAAATAGACGTCGGCGTGGGCCTGGGCGCCGAGGGCCGCGGCAGCGAGGGTGGCCGCGACGAGGAGCTTGGGGGAGAGGCGCAGGTTC
>JAGWTS010000373.1 GCA_028868875.1 Burkholderiales bacterium
CTCGTGCAGCAGCAGGGTTTCGAGCTCGATCTCGGCGAGCGCGTCGAGCGCCGGCGCCGGGTCGCCGCCGCGGTGGCCCGCGGCCTGCATCGCCTGCATGAAGGCATGGCCGGCGCCGCGCGGGCCCCAGGTCTCGAAGCGCTCCCAGAGCCAGCGCCGCAACGCGTCGCGCCGCAGCAGCACTTCGCCGCCGCACAGTGCCGCCGGCGGCGCGGCAAGGCCACGCGCCAGTTCGCGGCCGGCGAGCCGCACGGCCAGGCCGTGGCGCTGCTCGGCACGCTCCAACTCGCCGAGGAAGAACAGCGGCCGCCCGGTGGCAAGGCGTCCGGCGCCGTAGACCAGGCCGTGCGGCAACACGTGTTCGTTGACGGCGGCGCTGTCGAAGGGGTCCAGGGCGCCGTCGCCCAGCGGCAGCTCGCGGTAGGGCGCGTCTTCGAGTTCGTCCCAGAGACGTTCGCGCGCGTCGAGCCAGGCGCCGACCTCGGCCTGCGGCAGCGAGGCGCCGAGCGCGAAGCCGCGTTCCCAGCGGAACAGCTCGCGCATCTGCAGCAGGTAGATGCACAGCGTGAGCTCGGTCGCATGGCGCGCGTCGGCGAGGTCGCAGTTGTGCTGCACCGCCGCCGCGAGCGCGGCCGCGTCGAAGCCCGCTCCCCGGTCCTCGGCGGCACGCGCAGGGCGCTTCATTCGTCTCCCGCCGGCGCGGGGTCGCGCACCTGGCACAACAGGTCTTCGGCCTCTTCGGCGCTGGCGGCGAACATGATGCGGATCTTCGCCGGGCCCGGCGCCCCGCCGACGCTGCGCAAGGCCTTGGCCCGGCGCGAGGCGTCGACGAAGGAATCGAAGCAGGCCAGCAACTCCGGCGCGGCAAACGGGCGGGTGAGGAAGACGTGGTAAGGCATGGCGACGCTCCGTTTCGGGTTCAGACATAGCGCCGCATTGCGCGGCGGCGGCCCGGCACCGACTTCTGGACGACGACGCCGCGCACGGCTTCGAGGCCGGGCAGCTCGGCATCCGGGTAGGCGGGGTTGAGGGCGTGCAGGCACCAGCGCCCCTCGGCCTCGCGCAGCTGGCGGAAGATCCATTCGTCGCGGTGCCAGGCGAGCACGAAGGAGCCGTCGTGCGCCAGCCCCTCGGGCTCGATGACGATGATCTCGCCTTCGCGGAACTCGGGCTCCATGCTGTCGCCGAGCACGCGCAGCGCGAAGGGCTCGCCGCCGCTGCAGGCGTCGAGCGCCGGGTCGGCCTCGCCCTGGCAGGCGCAGCCTTCGGAATCGCTGCAGGCGCCGCCGGCCATCAGTCGAGCTCCTGGGCGTGGATCTGGCCGGCCGCCACGCCCGCGCGCTGCAGCTCGGCGCGCAAGGCCTGGACGAAGGCGGCGGGGCCGGCGAGGTAGAAGTCGCAGGCGATGTCGAAGAGGTCGGCGCGGATGGCCTGGGCGAGCTGGCGCGCGCCGGCCGCGGCGTCGCTGTGGAAGCTCAGCTGGTGCTCGAAGCCGTCGAGCGCTTCCGACCAGGCGCGGCACTGGTTGGCCATGAAGTGGCCGTCGCCGCGCGTCGCGAGCCAGAACAGCGAGATCGAGGGCGCTTCGTCGCTCGCCAGGGCGTGTTCGATCAGGCTCTTCACGGGCCCGAAGCCGAGGTCGCAGGCGGCGAAGACGAGCGGGCGATCGCCCTCTGCGAGCACGAAGTCGCCCAGCGGCCCCCAGACGTCGACCGCGCTGCCGTTGCCGAGTCCGCCGTCGAAGACGCGGCAGGCGAAGGCGTCGGCCTCGTCGCGCGCGACCAGGAAATGCAGGTTGCGGTCGTCGCAGGGGCAGCTCGCCACCGGCAGCGTGCGGTGCAGGTCTTCGCCGTCGCCGCTGGCGGCGAGGCCGAGCGTCACCGACTGGCCGGCGAGGAAGCGCAGGCGCTGGCTGCGCGGCGTCTGCAGGTGCAGGAGGCGCGTGTCGGGGGCGAGGCTGCGCACCTCGCGCAGCTTGGTGACGATCTGCTGCGGCGCGATGTCCTGCGGGCCGGTGGCTTCCAGGGTCTCGATCGTGAGCTCGCTGCTCGCCGCGGTGTGGGCGCACAGCAGCGTGTAGCCCTGCGCCCGCTCGAGCTCGGACATCGGATAGTCGCTGTGGCGGATGCGCGCCACCTCGCCCGAGATCACGCGCACCTTGCACATGCCGCAGGTGCCGTCGCCGCAGCCGTAGTTGAGCTTGAGGCCGGCGTGCAGCCCGGCCTGGAGCAGGTTGTCGTGGCCCTCGACGACGAACTGGTGCCCGGTGGGGCGCACCGTGACCTGGGCGCATACGA
Source organism: Burkholderiales bacterium (assembly GCA_028868875.1). GTDB lineage: Bacteria > Pseudomonadota > Gammaproteobacteria > Burkholderiales > Burkholderiaceae_C > Rubrivivax. The sequence continues at coordinate 2,298 of JAGWTS010000373.1, forward strand.
CCTTGAGCATGTCGTCCATGATGTCCAATCGATTCACGGGTTCGGTGGCCAGCACCCGCGCCAGCCCCTTGCGCGCCTGCTCGGCCAGGCGCTGCAGCGCGCCGTCGGCCGGCGCCGCCGCGAGCTGGGCGCCGAGCGCGTCGCGCAGCTCCACCACCAGGGCGTGGTACTGCTGCAGATGGCGCCGCAGGTCGGCCAGCTCCTGGCTTTGCTGGAACAGGCGCTGGGCCAGCAGCTCCTGGCTCGGCAGCACGCGCTCGCGCACGCGGCGCGCGAAGGCCTCGTCCTTGATGCGGCCCACGCGTTCGAGCATTCCGGATTCTTCGAGCCGGGTCTGCGGATAGAGGGCCAGCAGGTCGTCGGTCTCGACCAGGCCGTCGCTGATCGCGAGCTCGCCGCGCTGCACGCGCTGCTGCAGCACGCCGCGCGCCACCCCCACGAGCTGCGCCGCGCGCCAGACGGTGACCCGATGCGACATCGCGGCGGCCCCTGCTCAGACGGCCGCCACGCGGTCGTGGAAGCGCGCACGGTAGAGCAGCCGCGGCGCGGCGGGATCGTCCTGGAAGGCCTCGCGGTCGTGCAGCACGTTGTTCGAGACCAGGCCCATGCCGGCTTCCATGCGCTGCCGCAGCACATGGGGCGAGGCGCCGCCGAGCAGCCCTTCGAGGCAGGCCACCGCGGCGCGCGTCGCGGCGTCGGCCTTCCATTCGATGCTGCGCGTGCGCGCCGTGTAGCGCATCTGCAGGGCGCCGTCGGGCCCGAGGCTGAAGACCGGGCCGCCCTGCGCCGCGCGCGCGATGCCGTCTTCGTCGCAGCGCGGAGGAATCGTCATCGCGTCGTCGGCCATCAAGGCGGCGACGAAGGCCGGATCGGCGTCGCGCAGGCCGATGTAGGCCAGCTCCGGATCGAGCAGGCGGTTCGCGCCGCCGCCGGCCGCCGGCCGCACGCAATGCAGCACCATGGCGCGGATGGCGCGCCCGGGCGGCAGGTAATAGCCGTCGGTATGCCACTTGATGGCGCGGTCGGTGTAGGGGATGAAGCCGGCCGCGGGGCCGGCGCCGGCGCGCACCGTGATCGGCGAGATGCCGTCGTCGTCGGCGAGCCAGTTCGCATCCAGCCGCACGAGGCCGAGCTGACAGCCGAGCTGGCGCACTAGCGCGTGGCTCAGCGTCTTGCCGTCGCCGGCGCGGGCGCAGCGGTACAAGGCCATGTTGAAGTGCGCGCAGCGTTCGATCAGGGCGCCACGCTCGGCGCGGGTCAGCGCCAGCGGGTCGTGCAGTTCGACGACGAGGTCTGCGGGGTCGCGCGGCGCCTGCTCGAGCTTGATGTCGCGCCAGGCGCGGTAGGCGGCCTCGTCGTCGAGGTCGAAAGGGTTGCCGCGGACCCAGGCGGGGCGCGCGCAGGCCGGGCGCTCGGAGGTCGGGGTGGCGAGAGGACCCAAGGCTTCAGTCTCCGCTCAGCGCCGCGCGCCGGGTGCGCCTGGGCTCGGTCGACCACAGGCCTTGCATGGCCCGGGCCAGCATCTCGGCCGCCGCGGGGGCCTCGGCCGCCATCACCTGTTCGACGATCCAGCGCCGGTCTTCGGCCGGCAGCAGCGCTTCGAGCCGGCTGCCCAGATAGCGCATGAACGCGAAGTCGGGGCCTTCGGATTCGGACCAATCGAATTCGCCGTACTGCGCGCCGACGCGGTTGAACTGCTCTATGAAGAGCCCTGCGAAGTCCTGGCCGGTGGGCGCATCGATCAACTCCGATTCGTTTTCCGCCAGGATTTCGGCCACCCGCCGCACGAGCGCGGGCGTGAACGCGGCGCGCGCCTCGACGCCGAGCCGCGCGTAGGCCAGGCGGTCGGTGGCGGCGAGCAGGAACACCAGCAGCTCGCGCACGACGCCGAAATAAGGCGGCCCGGCATCGATCGAGAAGCCGGCCGCGCGCAGGTTCTGCAAGGCCTTGACCGCCACGCGCCAGGCGATGAAGGCCATGGCGCTCGCGTTCTGCTCGGGGGTCTTGTCGGCCCCGGGCTTGAACCAGGTCGACTTGATGCGCAGCGTGGCCATGGCGACGGCTTCAGTAGCCGCCTTTGCCCAAGGGCTGCGGCAGTCCGGCCACCTTCGCGCCCTGCTTCGCCGGGCCGACCGGGAACAGGTCGTACAAGGCCTTGCTGTCGCAGCCCGGCAGGCGATCGGCCAGGCCCTTCAACATGTTGCGGAAGTTCGGCGTGTGGCCGTGCTCGCGGTATTCGTCGCGCAGGTAGTTGACGACGAGCCAGTGCCGCTCGCCCAGCTCGATGCCTTCGGCCGCGGCGATGACGCGCACGGTCTCGTCGCGATAGTCGGCTTCGAGCAGGTAGCCCTGGTCGTCGGTCTCGAGTTCAACGCCCTCGACGGTGTAGCTCATCGTCTTGCTTCCTTGCTTGGGTTCATTCACCGACGGCGGCAGCGGTCTTGTGGCCGACGAAAACGCCGCAGCCGAGCAGGCGGTTGCCGCCCAGGCCTTGTTCGAGCACGCGCAGCGAGTCGCGCGGCTGCAGCCCGTGCAGCATCAGGCTGAAGCCGCTGAGCGCCCGCCCCGGACCGCGCACGCGCCGCGCGCGTCCGCACACGCGCTGGCAGCGCACGCCCAGCCATTCGAGCTGGGCGCCGACGGCCTCGAGGAAATCCGCTTCGACGGCGCCTTCGGCATCGACGAAGGCGGCATGCAGCGTCGAGTGCGGCAGCAGCTCGCGCACCTTGGGGCCGGCAAGCGAGATCAGGTCTTCGCCGATCGTGAGCCCCAGCCCGAGCAGCGGTGCGAGCGCCGCGACGCGTTCGCGCGGCACCCGCAGCACGAGGCGCGCGCGGCGCGACAGCAATGCGAGCTCGCCCGCGCCCTGCACCAGGTTCACCGGCAGCACCGCCGCCTGCGGCACGTCGTGCAGCCAGGGCAGGATCCCGCACAAGGCCTGGGCCAGCGCCAGGCCGTGGTCGCGCAGCAGTTCGCGGCCGGCCAGCGCGAAGGAGACGTCCACCATCGCCGACGCCTCAGCCGCCATCCTGCTGCGCCTCGGCCCAGAGCAGCAGGGCACGGCCCCATTCGGCCGCGGTCTGCGCATCGACCTCGAAGACGGTGAAGCGGCTCTTCTCGCGGATGCGGGTGCGCAGCAGGCTCATGCCGCCGGCTTCGTAGTCGATCTGCTGCAAATCGATCTCCTGCCCGCCCAGGGGGACGC
>JAGWTS010000034.1 GCA_028868875.1 Burkholderiales bacterium
TGCTTGGCGACGCCGTATTCGACCTTGATCTCCTCGGCGTCCTTGGTCGGGGTGCGCAAGGCCATCGCGATGTCGCTCGTGATCAGGTCGCCGGCGATCGGGATCACCGCGGTGTGGCGCACGCTGCCGTCGGTGTAGATCTGCACGTCGGTCGTTCCGGCGCCGATGTCGACCACGGCCACGCCCAGGCTTTTCTCGTCGTCGGTGAGCACGGCCGCGGCGGCGGCGCTCGGATTGAGCACGAGGCGCTCGACTTCGAGGCCGCAGCGCCGCACGCACTTCAGGATGTTCTCGGCCGCGCTCTGCGCGCCGGTGACGATGTGCACCTTCACCTCGAGCCGGCTGCCGCTCATGCCGATCGGCTCCTTGACCTCGTGGCCGTCGATCACGAACTCTTGCGGCTCGACGAGCAGCAGGCGCTGGTCGTTCGGGATGTTGATGGCCTTGGCGGTCTCGACGACGCGCGCCACGTCCACCGGAGTGACCTCGCGGTTGTCGCGCACGATCACCATGCCGGTGCTGTTCTGGCCGCGGATGTGGCTGCCGGTGATGCCGGTGTAGACGCGGTCGATCTTGCAGGCGGCCATCATCTCGGCCTCCTTCAGCGCCTGCTGGATGCTTTGCACGGTGGCGTCGATGTTGACGACGACGCCGCGCTTGAGGCCATGGGTGCTCGCGACCCCGAGGCCGGCCACGCGCAACTCGCCGTCGGCCAGCACTTCGGCCGCGACCACCATCACCTTGGCGGTGCCGATGTCGAGTCCGAAGACGAGGTCCTTGAATTCCTTGGCCATTCTTTGTTGCCTCAGTTGCTGGTCTTGGTCGTGACGCCGCGCAAGCGCACGGCATAGGCATCGGGGTAGCGCAGGTCGGCTGATTCCAGCGGCGCGTTGTAGCGCGTGACGACTCGAGGCAGGGTGCGCAGGAAGCGCGCGCAGCGCGCGAGCACCTCGGCGTCGCTGCCGCGGCCGATCTCGACCTTGGCCTCGTCGTCGAGCTCCACGCTCCAGGAGCCCCGGGTCGACAGGCGCAGGGTCGCGATCGGGTGGTCGGCGGCGTCGAACAGCGGCTGCAATTGGCGGTACATCGCGAGCATCGCCGCGGCGCTGCCTTCGGGGCCGTCGAACGAAGGCAGCTTGTCGTCCTCGACATCGCCGACGTTGGCCTCGAAGACCTCGCCGTAGCTGTTGACGAGTCGGTCGCTGCGGTCCGAACCGTCCCAGAGCGCGGCCGCGCGCTGCTCCTGCAGCACCACCGCGATGCGGTTCGGCCAGACCCGGCGCACCACGGCGCGCCGCACCCAGGGCACCGATTCGAAGGCGGCGCGCGCCTTCTTCAGGTTGAGGCTGAAGAAGTTGCCTTCGAGCCGCGGCATCGCGTTCGCGCGGATCGTGCTCACGCTGTTGCGCGTGAGCTCGCCGCCGAGCTCGATGGCGCGGATGCGGAACACCGGGGCCCGCGTCAGCCACAGCAACGCGGCCGCGGCGATTGCGACCGCCGCAAGCCAGAACACCGCGTTCGCGACGCCGTTGGTCAGCCGCACGTCGAGCGGCAGCTCGAGCGGGGCGGCGACGGGAGGGCGGGGGATGCGCAGCATGGATCGTCGGCGGCCGGGTCAGCGCGTGGAGTCGAGCGCGGCCTGCTCGACGAGGTGCACGCACAACTGCTCGTAGCTCATGCCGGCGGCGCGCGCGGCCATCGGCACGAGCGAATGGCCGGTCATGCCCGGGCTCGTGTTCATCTCGAGCAGGAAGATCTTGCGGTCGCGCGCACGCAGCATCAGGTCGGCACGGCCCCAGCCGCGGCAGCCCAGGGCGCGGTAGGCGGCCACCGACAGGCGCTGGGCTTCGGCTTCCTCGGCGGCGGGCAGGCCGCTCGGGCAGGTGTAGCCCGTGTCGTCGCTGAAGTACTTGTGCTCGAAGTCGTAGTTGCCGTCCGGGGCCTCGATGCGGATCAACGGCAGGGCGCGCGCCGTCGGCCCCTGGCCGAGCACGGCGCAGGTGAGCTCGATGCCGTCGATGAACTCCTCGCACAGCACGTCGGCGTCGTATTGCGCCGCGAGCGCCACCGCGTCCTGCATCTGCGAATAGCCCTGGACCTTGGTGATGCCGATCGACGAGCCCTCGCGCGGCGGCTTGACGATGAGCGGCAGGCCGAGCGCATCGGGCACCGCGTTGACGGCCTCGCGCCCCTGCTGCTCGGGCGCGAGCCAGGCCCAGCGCGGCGTCGGCAGGCCTTCGGCGGACCAGACCCGCTTGGTCATGACCTTGTCCATCGCGATCGCGCTGGCCATCACGCCGGAGCCGGTGTAGGGAATGCCGAGCAGCTCGAGCGCGCCCTGCACCGTGCCGTCTTCGCCGTGGCGGCCGTGCAGGGCGATGAAGACGCGGTCGTAGCCCTGGCGCTTCACTTCGGCGAGGTCCTGCTCGGCCGGGTCGAAGGCATGGGCGTCGACCCCGGCCGACTTCAGGGCCGCGAGCACGCCGCCGCCCGACATCAGCGAGACCTGGCGTTCGGCGCTGCTGCCGCCCATCAGCACCGCGACCTTGCCCAGATGCTTCATGCGCGCGCTCCCGCGAGTTCCACGACCTGGGCCGGCACGCCGCCCATCGAGCCTGCGCCCATCGCGATCACGACATCGCCGTCGCGCGCGAATTCGGCAATCGCCGCGGGCAGCTCGGCCACGCCGTCGACGAACAGCGGGTCGACGCGGCCGGCGACGCGCAGGGCGCGCGCCAGGGCACGGCCGTCGGCGGCGACGAGGGGCGCCTCGCCGGCCGAATACACCTCGGTCAGGAGCACCGCGTCGGCGCTGCCCATGACCTTGACGAAGTCCTCGAAGCAATCGCGCGTGCGGGTGTAGCGGTGCGGCTGGAAGGCGAGCACGAGGCGCCGGCCCGGGAAGGCGCCGCGCGCCGCGGCCAGCACCGCCGCCATCTCGGCCGGGTGGTGGCCGTAGTCGTCGATCAGCGTGAAGCGCCCGCCGCCGGCCGTCTGCAGCTCGCCCCAGCGCTGGAAGCGCCGGCCGACCCCGGTGAAGCCGGCGAGCGCGCGCACCGTGGGCGCGTCAGGCAGTTCGAGCTCCATCGCCACCGCGATCGCGGCCAGGGCGTTGAGCACGTTGTGCACCCCCGGCAGGTTCAGCGTGATCGCGAGGTCGGGCATGCGCGTGCCGTTGCGGCGCTGGGCGACGAAGCGCATCTGGCCGCCGGGCAGGGCCTCGACGTCGACGGCGCGCACCTGCACGCCTTCGCCCAGGCCGTAGCTGACGATCGGGCGCGAGATCATGGGCTGGATCGCGCGCACCCCGGGATCGTCGCCGCAGAGGATGGCCGCGCCGTAGAACGGCATGCGGTGGACGAAGTCGATGAAGGCGCTGCGCAGCCGCGACAGGTCGTGGCCGTAGGTCTCCATGTGGTCGGCGTCGATGTTGGTGACGACCGCGAGCACCGGCATCAGGTTCAGGAACGAGGCGTCGCTCTCGTCGGCCTCGACCACGATGTACTCGCCCGAGCCCAGGCGCGAATGGGCGCCGGCGCTCAGCAGCTTGCCGCCGATCACGAAGGTGGGGTCCAGGCCGGCTTCGGCGAGCACGCTGGCGACGAGCGAGGTCGTCGTCGTCTTGCCGTGGGTGCCGGCGATGGCGATGCCCTGCTTCAGGCGCATCAGCTCGGCCAGCATCACCGCGCGCGGCACCACCGGGATGCGCGCGGCGCGCGCCGCGATGACCTCGGGGTTGTCGCCCTTGACCGCGGTCGAGGTGACGACGGCGTCGGCGCCGACGATGTTCGCCGCGTCGTGGCCGATCGCGACGCGCACGCCCAGGCCGGCCAGGCGCTCGGTGGTGGCGCCGGCCGCCTGGTCGGAGCCGGTGACGCGGTAGCCCAGGTTGTGCAGGATCTCGGCGATGCCGCTCATGCCGGCACCGCCGACGCCGACGAAATGGATTTGCTTGACGGCGTGCTTCATGGCTGGACGAGCCCTTCGATCAGATCGGCGACGCGCGCCGCGGCCTGGGGCCGGGCCAGCGCGCGCGCATTCACGGCCATGGCGGCCAATTGCGCCCGGTCGAGCCCGGCGAGGGCGCGCGCCAGCGACTCGGGGCTGAGTTCGGATTGCGCCAGGTGGATGCCCGCGCCTTCGCGCGCCATCAGCTCGGCGTTGGCGCGCTGGTGGGTCGTGGTCCTGGCCAGCAGCGGCACGAGCAGGGCCGCCACGCCGGCCGCGCAGAGCTCGCTCACGGTGATGGCGCCGGCGCGGCAGACCATCAGGTCGCACTCGCCCAGGCGCGCGGCCATGTCGTCGATGAAGGGCAGCACCTCGGCCTCGACCCCGGCGCGGGCATAGGCCGCGCGCACCGCATCGGCATGGGCTGCGCCGGCCTGGTGCGTGACGATGGGGCGCGCCGCACGCTCCATCAGCGCAAGCGCTGCCGGAACCGTCTCGTTGAGCACGCGCGCGCCCAGGCTGCCGCCGACCACGAGCAGGCGCAGCGGGCCGCTGCGGCCGGCGTAGCGGGCCTGCGGCGCGGGCAAGGCCTCGATCTCGGCGCGCACCGGGTTGCCGGTGACGACGCTGTTCTTCGCCCCCGCCGCGGCGCTGCCGGGGAATCCGAAGGCGGTGCAATCGGCCAGCGGCAGCAGCGCGCGGTTGCTGAGCAGCAGCGCGGCATCGGCATTCACGAGCACGAGCGGCCGGTCGAGCAGCGAGGCCATGAGCCCGCCGGGGAAGCAGACGTAGCCGCCCATGCCCAGCACCACGTCGGCATGGCGGCGGCGCAGGATGGCGATGCAGTCCCAGAAGGCCTTCAGCAGGCGCAGGCCGCCGGTCATCGTCTGCAGCCAGCCCTTGCCGCGCAGGCCGCTGAAGCCGATCGAATCGAGCGCGATGCCGGCCGCGGGGACGAGCCGGATCTCCATGCCCGTGCGCGTGCCGAGCCAGCTCACGCTCCAGCCGCGGCGCTGCATCTCGCCCGCCACTGCGAGCCCGGGAATGATGTGGCCGCCGGTGCCGGCGGCCATGACGACGAGGTGCCTCATGCGCGGCCTCCGCGCATGAGCGCGCGGTTCTGGCCGCGCCGGAGCCACGCTTGCGTGCGCTGGCTGCGCCGGAGCCACGCTTGCGTGCGCTGGCTGCGCCCGCCCGGCGCTTGCTCGCTGCGCTCGAAGCGCCGGCTCATGCGCGGCCTCCGCGCATGAGCGCGCGGTTCTCGCTGTCCACGCGCACCACCATCGCGAGCGCGACGAGGTTCATCAACACCGCCGAGCCGCCGTAGCTCAGCAGCGGCAGCGTCAGCCCCTTGGTCGGCAGCACGCCGAGATTGACGCCCATGTTGATGAAGGTCTGCGCCCCCATCCAGATGCCCACGCCCTGCACCATCAACCCCGCGAAGACGCGGTCCAGGGCGATGGCCTGGCGTCCGATCATGAAGATGCGGCGGGTGAGCCAGAAGAACAGCACGATGATGATCGAGACCCCGGCGAAGCCGAGTTCCTCGCCGATCACCGCGAGCAGGAAGTCGGTGTGCGCCTCGGGCAGGTAATGCAGCTTCTCGATGCTGCTGCCCAGCCCCTGGCCGAAGGCCTGGCCGCGGCCGAAGGCGATCAGCGAGTGGGTGAGCTGGTAGGCCTTGCCCTGGGCGTACTTGGCGTTCCAGGGGTCGAGGTAGGCGAGGATGCGCGCGCGCCGCAGGTCGTCGAAGGCGATGATCACGGCGAAGGTGGCCGCGATCACCGTGGCGATGAGGAAGAACATGCGGCCGTTGACGCCGCCCAGGAAGAGGATGCCCATCGCGATCGTCGCGATGACGATGAAGGCGCCCATGTCGGGCTCGCGCAGCAGCAGCGCGCCGGTGAAGGCCACGGCGACGACCATCGGCCAGACGGCCTGGAAGAAGTTCTCCTTCACGTCCATCTTGCGCACCATGTAGCTCGCGGCGTACATCGCGATCGTGAGCTTGGCCAGCTCCGAGGGCTGGAAGTTCATGATGCCCAGCGGGATCCAGCGGCGCGAGTTGTTCACCACCTTGCCCAGGAAAGGCAGGAGCACGAGGACGAGGAGCACGAGCGTGCCGGCGAAGATCAGCGAGGCGTGCTTCTCCCAGAACGCGATCGGCACCTGGACCACCGCGAGCGCGACGACGAGTCCGATGCCCAGGGCGAACAGGTGGCGGCTGAGGAAGAAGGTGGGCGCGTGGTTGTTGAACTTCGGGCTGTCGTGCATCGCGATCGACGCGGAATAAACCATCACGAGCCCGAAGGCGAGCAGCAGCAGGATGACCGCGACCAGCGGCTGGTCGAAGGCCCGCAGCGCCGGCGCGCGCGCGCCGGTGTCGACATTGTCGCGCACCGGCAGCGCGCCGCCCTCGGCCTTGGGCGCGCGCGAGAACCATTTGCCGAGCTGCGCCAGCGATGCGTTCACACCTGCCCCCCGTCGTTGGCCAGTGCCTGCACCGCGGCGGCGAAGACCTCGGCCCGATGCGCATAGTTGCGGAACATGTCCAGGCTGGCGCAGGCCGGGCTCAGCAGCACGGCGTCGCCGGGCAAGGCCTGCTCGAAGCACCACGCGACCGCGGCTTCGAGCGTCGCGTGGCGCTGCAGCGGCAGGCCGGCGCCGGCCACGCTGGCTGCCACCGCGGCTTCGATTGCCGAGGCATCGCGGCCGATCGTCGCCAGCGCGCGCGCAAAGCCCGCCAGCGGCGCCGCGAGCGGTGTGAAGTCCTGGCCCTTGCCGTCGCCGCCGAGGATGACGACGAGCTTGGCCGGCGCCTTGTCGGCCCCCAGCCCTTCGAGCGCAGCGACGGTGGCGCCGACGTTCGTGCCCTTGCTGTCGTCGAAGGCCTCGACCTCGCCGACGTTGCCGATCCACTGCACGCGATGCGGCTCGCCGCCGTATTCGCGCAGGCCGTGCAGCATCGGCGCCAGGGTGCAGCCGATCGCGCTCGCCAGGGCGAGCGCAGCCAGCGCGTTCGCGGCGTTGTGGCGCCCGCGCACGCGCAGGGCGTCGGCCGGCATCAGGCGCTGCAGGTGGATCTCTTCTTCCTCGCCCTTGGCGCGGCGCAGGGTCGGGTCGGCCGGCAGCGCGCGCACGAGCCAGGCCATGCCGTTCTCGACGACGAGACCGAAGTCGCCGGGGTGGCGCGGCGCATCGAGGCCGAAGCGCAGCACTTCGTGCGGCACCGGCCTGGCGCGGTTTTTCGCCGTCGCCTTCGGCTTCGCGCCGTCCTTGGTAACCACGGGCTCTGGCGCCGCCGCCATGGCCTCGACCGCCGCGTCGTCGCGGTTGATCACCCGCACCGCTGTGCTGCCGAAGATGCGCGCCTTGGCCGCGGCATAGGCCGCCATCGAACCATGCCAGTCGAGGTGGTCCTGCGTCACGTTGAGCACCGCGGCGGCGGCGGGTTCGAAGCCCTGCACGCCGTCGAGCTGGAAACTGGAGAGTTCGAGCACCCAGACCTGCGGCAGGTCGTCCCAGCGCGCGGCCAGCGTGTCGAGCATCGTCGGGCCGATGTTGCCGGCCATCGCCACGCTTCGCCCGGCGCACTCGACCAGCAGCGCCGTCATCGCCGTCGTCGTCGTCTTGCCGTTGGTGCCGGTGATCGCCAGCACCTGCGGCGCGTAGCCGCGCTCTTCACGCAGTTGCGCCAGGGCGCGCGCGAACAGGTCGAGCTCGCCCAGCACCGGCACGCCTTCGGCGCGCGCGAGTTCGAGCAGCGGGGCGATGCGCGCATCGTGCGGCGCGAGGCCGGGGCTTTTCAGCACGCGGGCCACGCCGTCGAGCGCGGCCGCAGCGAGCGCACCGCCGATGAGGCGCGCGCCCGGCACGTCGGCAGCCAGCGTCGCTGCGTGCGGCGGGGTCTCGCGCGAGTCCCAGACGACGATGTCCTGGCCCGAGCGCGCGCACCAGCGCGCCATCGCGAGGCCGCTCTCGCCGAGGCCGAGGATGAGGACGCGGGATTCGCTCATCGCAGCTTCAGGCTCGCCAGGCCGACCAGGCAGAGCAGCATCGTGACGATCCAGAAGCGCACGACGACCTGGGTCTCGGTCCAGCCCTTCTTCTCGAAATGGTGGTGCAGCGGCGCCATCAGGAAGACGCGCCGGCCCTGGCCGTAGCGCTTCTTGGTGTACTTGAACCAGCTCACCTGGATCATCACCGACAGCGCCTCGGCGACGAAGATGCCGCCCATGATGCCGAGCACGATCTCCTGGCGCGTGATCACGGCCACGGTGCCGAGCGCGCCGCCGAGCGAGAGCGCGCCGACGTCGCCCATGAACACCTGGGCCGGGTTCGCGTTGAACCACAGGAAGGCCAGGCCCGCGCCGGCCAGGGCCGAGCAGAACACGAGCAGTTCGCCCGAACCCGGGATGTGCGGAAACAGCAGGTAGCGCGAGAACACCGCATTGCCGGTGATGTAGGCGAAGATGCCCAGGGCCGAGCCGACGAGCACCACCGGCATGATGGCCAGGCCGTCCAGGCCGTCGGTGAAGTTCACCGCGTTGCCGGCGCCGACGATGACGAACCACGACATCGCGATGAAGCCGTAGACCCCGAGCGGGTAGCTCACGGTCTTGAAGAAGGGCACCATCAGGTCGGCCTTGGGCGGCAGCTCGTTCGAGAAGCCGCTCTCGACCCAGCGCAGGAAGAGTTCGAGGACGCGGATGTTCGAGGTCTCGGAGACGCTGAACGCCAGGTACAGCGAGGCGATGAGGCCGATCACCGCCATGTAGAGGAACTTCTCGCGCGAGGGCATGCCTTCGGGGTCCTTGCGCACGACCTTGCGCCAGTCGTCGACCCAGCCGACGGCGCCGAAGCCGAAGGTCACGAGCATCACGACCCAGACGAAGCGGTTGCTCCAGTCGAACCACATCAGGGTCGAGACGCCGATGCCGAGCAGGATCAGCGCCCCGCCCATGGTCGGCGTGCCACGCTTGGCTTCGTGGGCGGCGACGCCGTAGGTGCGGATGGGCTGGCCGATCTTGAGTTCGGTCAGGCGCCGGATCACGATCGGACCGAAGGCCAGGCCGATGATGAGCGAGGTCATCGCCGCCAGCACCGCGCGGAAGGTCAGGTACTGGAAGACGCGCAGGAAGCCCAGGCCTTCGGGGTCGATCGACATGAGGTACTGGCTCAGGGCGAGCAGCATCAGTCGGCTCCCCGGCGCAAGGCCTGGACGACGCGTTCCATCTTCATGAAGCGCGAACCCTTGACGAGGATCGAGGCCGCGGCCGGCGCTTCGCCGAGGGCGGCGACGAGGGCCTCGGCATCGGCGAAATGGCGCGTCGCGCCGAGATGGGCCGAGAGCGTGCCCGCGCTCCACACCGTCTCGATGCCGCGCGAGCGCGCCGCAGCGCCGACCTCGGCATGGAACTCGGGGCCGCGCGCTCCCACCTCGCCCATGTCGCCGAGAACGAGCCAGCGCGGCGCGGGCAAGGAGGCCAGCACCTCGACCGCGGCGAGCGCCGAATCGGGGTTGGCGTTGTAGCTGTCGTCGACGAGCGTGACTTCGCGCCCGCCCAGGCGCAGTTGCTGCGATTGCGAGCGTCCGGCGACCGGTGCGAAATCGGCCAGGCCTTGCTCGACCGCCGCCAGCGGCACGCCCGCAGCCAGGGCGCAGGCGGTGGCGGCGAGTGCGTTCTTGACGTTGTGGCGCCCGGCCTGGGCCAGCCGGATGCGCGCCGCGCCGAAGGGGGTGTCGATGACCAGACTCCAGGCGCCTTCGCGCCACTCGGCGGAGGCAGGCACCACATCGGCCGCGCCTTCGAGCGCGAAGCGGAGCACGCGGCGCCGGCAGCCGGCCATGCCGCGCCACAGCGGCGCGTAATCGTCGTCGGCGGGAAACACGGCGCAGCCGTCGGCCGGCAGGGCTTCGATCGCGGCGCCGTTCTCGCGCGCCACGGCCTCGACCGTGGCCATGAACTCCTGGTGCTCGCGCTGGGCGTTGTTGACGAGAGCGATGGTCGGGCGCGCCATCGAAGCGAGCAAGGCGATCTCGCCGACGTGGTTCATGCCGAGTTCGACGACGCCGGCGCGGTGCGCGGCGCGCAGCCTCAGCAGCGTCAGCGCCACGCCGATGTGGTTGTTCAGGTTGCCCTGGGTCGAGAAGGCGGCTTCGCCGTAGGCGGCGCGCAGGATGGCCGCGGTCATCTGCGTCACCGTGGTCTTGCCGTTGCTGCCGGTGACGGCGATGAGCGGCAGCGCGAAGCCGGCGCGCCAGCCCGCGGCGAGCCGCTGCAAGGCGGCCAGCGAGTCGGCGACTTCGAGCCCCGGCAGTGTCGTGTCGAGGTCGAGGCCGCGCTCGGCCAGCGCCGCGACCGCACCGGCCGCGCGCGCCGCGGCGAGAAAGTCGTGGGCGTCGAAGCGCTCGCCGCGCAAGGCGACGAACAAGTCGCCGGCGCGCAGCGTGCGCGTGTCGCTGTGCACGCGCTCGAAGACGAGGCCGGGCGCGCCGACGAGGCGCGATCCGGGCAGCAGCGCCCGGGCCTGGGCCAGCGTCATCATGGGCGGGCCTCCGCGCGCCGGTCGAGCGCCTTGCGGGCTTCGTCGACATCCGAGAACGGCAGGCGCCGGCCCGCCGCTTCCTGGTAGTCCTCGTGGCCCTTGCCGGCGAGCAGGATCACGTCGCCCGCCACCGCCTGGGCCACGGCATGGGCGATGGCCGCGCGCCGGTCCTCGATCACGGCAAAGGCATCGCGGCCGACGACGCCGGCGAGGATCTGCGAGAGGATGAAGCCCGGCGCCTCGTCGCGCGGGTTGTCGCTGGTGGCGACCACCGCATCGGCCAGGCGGTCGGCAATCGCGCCCATCAGCGGGCGCTTGGTCGCGTCGCGGTTGCCGCCGCAGCCGAAGACGCACCAGAGCCGGCCGCCGCGCGCCTGGGCGAAGGGGCGCAAGGCGAGCAGGCTCTTCTCGAGCGCATCGGGAGTGTGGGCGTAGTCGACGACGACCTCGACCCCGCCGCCGGCCACGCGCTGCATGCGCCCGGGCACCGGGCTCAGGAACGGCAGCACGGCGAGCGCGTCGGCGAGCGGGATGCCCAGGGCGCGCAGGCCGCCGATCACGCCCAGCAGGTTGTGGGCGTTGTAGTCGCCGATGAGGCGGCTGCGCGCCGTGAGTGCCGGGCCGCCCTGCTCGCGCAGTTCGAAGGCGAGGCCGCCGGCTTCGTAGCGCAGGCCTTCGGCGGCGAGCCGCGCCGGCGCGCGCGCACTCACGCTCCAGAGGTCGAGGCCGCGCGGGCCGGCCGCGAGTTCGGCCGCCAGGGCCGCGCCCTGTTCGTCGTCGATGTTGACGACCGCGGCCTTCAGCCCCGGCCAGTCGAAGAGGCGACGCTTGGCCTGCCAGTACGCGGCCATCGAGCCGTGGAAGTCGAGGTGGTCGCGCGTGAAGTTGGTGAACAGCGCCACGTCGATCTTCGCCGCGTCCAGGCGATGGCCGGCCAGCCCGATCGACGACGCCTCGATGGCGCAGGCGGCGAAGCCGCGCTCGACGAAGGCGGCGAAGGCGGCGTGCAGCGTCACCGCGTCGGGGCTGGTGAGGCCGGTGGATTCGAGCGCGGCCGGCTCGCCCACCGCCGCAGGCGGTTCCACAGTCGCCGCAGGCGGTTCCACAGTCGCCGCAGGCGGCTCGCCGATCCCGAGCGTGCCCACCACCCCGCAGCGCCGGCCCAGCCGCGTCAGCGCCTGCGCCGTCCACCAGGCGCAGGACGTCTTGCCGTTGGTGCCGGTCGCGGCCAGCACCTGCAGCTTCGCTCCCGGATGACCAAAGAAGGCGTCGGCGACTTCGCCCGCCGCGGCCTCGAGCCCGGCCAGGGTCGCGATGCGGGCATCGTCGAAGCCGAAGGCCGCCACCTCCGCGTCCTCGACGAGGCAGGCGGCGGCGCCCGCGGCGAGGGCCGCGGCGACATGGCGCCGGCCGTCGGTGCGCGCCCCGGGCCAGGCGACGAAGGCCTCGCCCGCGCCGATGCGGCGGCTGTCGGTGCGCAGCATGCGCGCTCCGCTCCCGCGCAGCCAGGCGGCAGCAGCGGTAGGCGAGTCGAAGCGCTGCAGCCGCATCAGAAGTCCGCCGAATCGTTCGCCGCCGGATCGACGATCAAGGGCTTGACCTCGATGTCGGGCGCCACGCCCAGCGTGCGCAGCGTATTCGGCACGATCGCGCTGAACACCGGGCCGGCGACGTCGCCGCCATAGGTGCCGCCCTTGGTCGGCTCGTCGACCATCACGGCCACGACGATGCGCGGCTTGCTGATCGGCGCAATGCCGACGAACCAGGACAGGTACTTGCGGCCGTAGCCCCGCCCTTCCTGCTTGCGCGCCGTGCCGGTCTTGCCGCCGACCGAATAGCCGATCGCCTGGGCCTTGACCGCGGTGCCGCCGGGCTGGGTCACGCTATGCAGGATCTCGCGCATGCGCGCCACGATCGCGGGCGGGAACACCTGCACCCCGGCCACCGGCTGGTCGCGCTTGAGGATGGTCAGCGGCGCGATGTCGCCGTTGCGCGCGAAGATGGTGTAGGCATGGGCGAGTTGCAGCAGGCTCACCGACAGCCCGTAGCCGTAGGCCATGGTCGCCTGCTCGATCGGGCGCCAGCTCTTGTACGGGCGCAGGCGCCCGGTCACGGCGCCGGGGAACTCGATCTGCGGCTTCTGGCCCAGGCCGATCTGGGTGTACATCTCCCACAACTCGCGCGGCTGCATGCGCATCGCGATCTTCGTGATGCCGATGTTGCTCGACATCTGGATGATCTGCGCCACCGAGATCACGCCGTGGGCATGGGTGTCGGTGATGGTCGCGCCGCCGAAGTTGTAGCGCCCGGGTCCGGTGTCGATTAAGGTGTCGGCCGTGACGCGACCGGTCTCGATCGCGAGCGAGGCGACGAAGGGCTTCATCGTCGAGCCCGGCTCGTAGACATCGGTGACGGCTCGGTTGCGGATCGAACCGCTGTCGACGTTGATGCGCCTGGCCGGGTCGTAGCTCGGGTAGTTGGCGAGCGCCAGGATCTCGCCGGTGCGCGCATCGAGCACCACCACGCTGCCCGACTTGGCGCCGTGCTCGGCCACCGCGTCGCGCAGGCGCTGATAGGCGTAGAACTGGATGTTCGAGTCGATCGAGAGCTGGATGTCCTGCCCGTTGGCCGGATCGGTCTGCTCGCCGATGTCCTCGACGACGCGGCCGAGCCGGTCCTTGACCACGGTGCGCGAGCCGTCGCGCCCCTCCAGCTGGCGCTCGAAGCGCAGCTCGATGCCTTCCTGGCCCCGGTCGTCGCTGCCGGTGAAGCCCACCACGTGCACCGCGGCCTCGCCCTCGGGATAGTTGCGCCGGTATTCGCTGACCGAGTAGATGCCCTTGATGTCCAGCGCCTTGACCTGCTCCCACAGCGACTCGTCGACGCGCCGGCGCAGCCAGGCGAAATTGGCGTTGCCGTCCAGGCGCGAGGCGAGTTCGGCGTTGCTCATGCCCAGCAGCTTGCACAGCGCGCGGCGCTGGGCGGCATCGGCCTCGAAGTCCTTGGGCAGGACCCAGATCGAGGGCACCTGGACCGAAGCCGCGAGCACGAGGCCGTTGCGGTCGAGGATGCGCCCGCGGCTGGCCGGCAGGTCGAGCTGGTGGGCGTAGCGCTTCTCGCCCTGCTTCACGTAGAACTCGCTGCTCACGAGCTGGATCCAGGCGGCGCGGCCGAGGAGCAGCGCAAACGCGGCGCCGACGAGCGCGACCGCGAAGCGCGAGCGCCAGGGCGGGGTCTTGCTCGCGAGCAGCGGACTCGTCGCGTAATTGACGCTGCGCACGCTGGTGGCGGCGGCGCGGCCGGAGCGCGGGCCGCGGCTCATCGCGCCGCTCCCGAGGCGGGGTCGTCGACCACGTACTCGGTGATGGCCGGCGTCGCGTTGCGCATCTGCAGCTTCTGGCGCGCCACCGATTCCACGCGCAGATGCGTGGCCTGGGCCTCGCGCTCGGCCTCGAGGCGCTTGGCGTCGACCTCGAGCTGCTGGCCTTCGTTGCGCGCGCGGTCGATCGCGGCGAACAGCCGGCGCTCATCGTAGGCGCTGCGCACGAGGGCCAGGCTGCTCAGCACCAGGGCCGCGAGCAGCACGAGGTTGAGCTTCATCACGCCGGCACCTCGCTGCGCTCTGCCACGCGCATCACCGCCGAGCGCGCGCGCGGGTTCGCCGCGATCTCGGCCGGCCCCGGCTTCACGCGCGCCAGCGCCGCCAGCCGCAGGGGCCGGGGCGGGGCGAAGGGCGCGCGCCGGTCGACCTCGTCGCGGCTTTCGCGCTGGATGAAGGTCTTGACGATGCGGTCTTCGAGCGAATGGAAGGCGATGACGACGAGCCGGCCCTGCGGCGCCAGCACCTCGAGCGCGGCCTTCAGCCCCTGTTCGAGTGCCTCGAGCTCAGCGTTGACGAAAATCCGAAAAGCCTGAAACGTGCGCGTTGCAGGGTCCTGGCCCGGCTCGCGGGTCTTGACTGCACGAGCCACGAGCGCGGAAAGCTGCCCGGTGGTTCGAACGGGATCCCCGCCCTCCCGGCGAGCAACAAGCGCCTTTGCAATCTGAAAAGCAAACCGTTCTTCCCCATAGTCGCGTATTACCTGGGTTAATAGGCGCTCGTCGGCGCGGGCGATGAAATCCGCGGCGGTCTCGCCCCGGCTCGTGTCCATGCGCATGTCCAGCGGCGCCTCGAAGCGGAAGCTGAAACCGCGCTCGGGGGTGTCGATCTGGGGCGAGCTCACCCCGAGGTCGAGCAGCACGCCGTCGACGCGCTCGACGCCCAGGGCCGCAAGTTCGGCGCGCATCTCGGCGAAGCTGGCATGGCAGATCGCGAAGCGCGGGTCGGCGATCGAGGCGGCCGCCGCCACCGCCTGCGGGTCGCGGTCGAAGGCGACGAGCCGGCCGCGCGCCGAAAGCCGCGCGAGCACGGCGCGCGCGTGGCCGCCGCGGCCGAAGGTGCCGTCGACGTAGATGCCGTCCTCGCGCGTGACGAGGGCGTCGACTGCCTCGGCGAGCAGGACGGTGGTGTGGCCGCTGGCGGCCGCTGCGGCGGTCATCCTGCGACCTTGTTCTGCAGTTCGTCGGGCAGGCCGCCGGCGATGACCAGGGATTCGCCGGCTTCGTAGCGCGCCTTGTCCCACAATTCGAACTTGTCGCCGACGCCCATGAACACGACATCGCGCTCCAGTCCGGCCCACTCGCGCAGTTCCTGCGGCACGAGCACGCGCGAAGCGCTGTCGATCTCGACATCGGTGGCCGAGCCGATGTACAGCCGGCGCCAGCCGTCGTGCTTCATCGACAGCTGCGCCAGTTCGGCCTCGAACGCCTCCCAGACCGGGCGCGGGTACAGCGTCAGGCAGCGCGCCGGGTTCTTCGACACGACCATCTCGCCATTCACGGTGGACATCAGCACGTCGCGGTACCGCGACGGGACGGTGATGCGCCCCTTCGCGTCCAGCGTCAGTACCGGCCCCCCCCTGAAAGCGAAAATAGCCACAAACCCCCACTAAAACCTATTTATCTGCACTGTACCGCGTCCGAGGCCGGCCGGTCAATGGGGTTCGGGCGCGAAAATTCAATCAAATCAACGACTTAGGGGCCACTTTTCAGTGTCTCCCTAGATCAAAAAGTCGTTAAAAATGAAGGACTTGTGAAGTGCTTCGCAAGTGCTTTGTGAGATCTTGGCTTCGGCCTGAGCGCCGCGCTTCTTTCTTTTCTGGGGGTGTGCGATCGGCGTCACCCCACCGCAACCCACCTCGAGCACCAGGCGCAAGCCTCGCGCCAGCGGCGCATGGTGGAGGGGGTCTGGTCTGGCGGCCTGAAGCGACCGGCTGACCCGGACTCGGGGCGGTCAGAAGGGGCGCGAGGGGACGTGAAGGAGCGCGAAGGGACGCGAAGCGGCGCGCACCGGTGTGCCGGGGAGCGCCCACCGGGCGGCACCGCAGCGAGGCGCCGCAGGCCGTTGCGATGCAAGGGGCGGGGCGCCGCGCGCCGCGGCGGGCGCCTCGGCTCAGCGCGACTGCTTGATCAGCCGGCCGTCTGCATGCTGCAGCGGGCGCGCGTTCATCGGGTAGAGGTGGGCGAAGATGTCGATCTGCTGTTGCGAGACTTCGACCGGCTGGTTCAGCACGATCCACTCGACGCCTTCGCTGCAGGGCGGCGACGTGAGCGAGCCCATGTAGTTGTAATAGCGATGGTCGGCCGGGATCAACTGCGTCAGGTCGATCGTGCCCAGCCCCTGCGCGGGGGCATTGCGCTCCAGCGGCAGGTTGTTCCAGATCGTCTGCACCACCTTCTGCGCCTGGCCGCGGGTGAGCATCAGCGCCACCACCGCGTAGTGGCCTTCGGAGTCCTGGTGCAGCAGGTGCATCTCCATGTCGAAGCTGCGCCCGTCGATCTGGTCTTCCGAGGGCATGTGGAAATCGAAGCCGACAAGCTGCCAGCGCTGGTTGCCGATGGCGATATAGTTTCCGCCGCCGACCGTGACGCGCACGGTATGGCCGTCGTCGAGGACGCTGAACGCGCTCGGGCGGTAGTCGAACTGGATCGGCGCGAGGTCGACGCCGATGCCGTTGCGGATGTTGATCGGGCTCTGGCGGTTGCCGCTGCCGCACAGCGCGTACTCGGGCCGCAGCGAAGCCCAGGCCTGCGGGCCCGTCGGGCCGGCGTCGTAATCCCAGCCGACGTAGCGCGGCGGCGGCGGGGCAGGCGCTGCGATGACCGCCTCGGCCGGGTGCGGCCTGGGGCGCCGCACCAGGGCCACGTGGCGCACCGGGGCGCGTTCGGTGGCCTTGGACGGAATGCGCAGGTCGTTGCCGGTGGTCGAGCCCGGCGCCTTCGTCGCGCCGAGTTTCTCTTCCAGTCGCCGGCGCAGGCGTTCGAGTGCATCGCCGTCGTCGGCGGCCGCGGTCGGCGCCGCCGCCGCGGCCCGGGTTTCGGGCGCCTTCGCGTCGCCGCCGCGGGCTGCGGCGGCCTGGGGCTCGGCGGCCGGCGAACGGGCCGCCTCGCGTTCGGCCGCCTGCAGCGGCGCGGCCAGTACCGAGGCCAGGGCGAGAACGATCAGCGAAGGAAGGCGATTGGGGTTCATGGGCGGGGCTCCAGGCCCGTTATCGGCGCCCTGCCGCCGCCCCTTGAGCCCGCTCGAGCCCGCCGGGGCCGCGCGCTGCCCGCTAATCCAGGCGCGGCTTGACCCAGAGCCAGGCCAGCAGCCCCACCATCAGCATCCCGAACGAGGCCAGCGCAAGCCCTTCGGTCGACTGCATCACCAGCGGCGCCACGACGCCGGCGACGAAGGCGTTCGCCAGGCTGCCGACGCAGGCCTGGACCGACGAGGCCATGCCGCGACGCTCGGGCGCGAGGTCGAGCACCATCAGCGTCACCACCGGCACCATCAGCGCCCAGCCGAACGAGAACACCGCAATCGGCCACAGCGCCCACCAGGCCTCGGCCTTGAATGCCAGGTTCAGCACCACGTTGAGCAGCGCGGCCGCGAACATGACGAGCAGCCCGTGCCGCACCTGGTGGCGCGGCTTGATGCGGCCCGCGAGACGGCCCGAGAACCAGGCCCCGCCCATGATCCCGGCGATGTTGAGCATGAAGAACCAGAAGTAGTGCTCGGGTCCCAGGCCCAGATGCCGGCCCAGGAACACCGGCGCCGACAGCACGTACAGGAACATGCCGTTGAAGGGCACGCCGCTGGCCAGCACCAGGGCCACGAAGCGCGGATCGCGCGCCATGTCCCAATACGCGGCGAGCAGGCGAGCGACGTGCAGCGGCTGCACCTGGCTCGGGTGCAGGGTCTCGGGCAGGCGGCGCCAGACGAAGGCCCCGAGCGTGCAACCCACGAAGGCGAGGAACCAGAACACCGCGCGCCAGCCGGCGTGGACGAAGAGAAACGCGCCGACGATGGGCGCGATGGCCGGCGCGATGCCGAAGTAGATCGTCACCTGCGACATCACGCGCTGGGCGTCCGCCGGCGGGAACATGTCGCGGATGATGGCGCGCGAGACCACCATGCCGGCCCCCGCCGAAATGCCCTGGAGGGCGCGAAACAGCACGAGCTGCCCGATCGACTGCGACAGCGCGCAGCCGACCGAGGCCAGGCTGAAGATCGCGATGCCGCCCAGCACCACCGGGCGCCGGCCGAAGCTGTCGGACAGCGCGCCGTGGAACAGGTTCATCACGGCGAAGCCGAGAAGGTAGCTCGACAGCGTCTGCTGCATGTGCACCGGCGTGGCGCCGAGCGACGCGCCGATCCCGGCGAAGGCCGGCAGGTAGGTGTCGATCGAGAACGGGCCGAGCATGCCCAGGCAGGCGAGCAAGGCGGCGAGTTGCCAGCGCCGCCCAAGCCAAAGTTTGTTTGCGTCGGGATTCATCGATCGGAAGGCGAACGAAGATCCCGCCGGCGCCGCCGACGGGAATGAATAGTGTGAAGCAGACCGATAGGCCGGATTCTGTGCGCCCGCCCTTCTTGCGAAGGCCGGTCGTGACCGCCATTCCTCTGGGCCGGGGATCGCTCGCCCGGCTCGGTGCTACCTACCCGCACACTCCCCGGGCCAGGTCGTCGTGTGCCTACTTGGTATTGCTGCGCGTAGAGATTGCCGCGTTTCACCCTTTGCGGGGCTCTTGCCCCGCAAAGGGTGGCTGTCACGTTCGGGCTTGGCAGCCCGACCCGGCGCGGACAAGCCGCACCGGGCACCGGCTGACGCCGGCGCGTGACAGAACACCCTCATTGGGAACCCCACAAAGACTCGTCTCTGTGGCTCTGATCCTCACCTCGCGGTGGACAGCCATTAGCTGCTACGCTGCCCTGTGCAGTCCGGACCTTCCTCCCGTGCCGTGTTTCCACGCTCGCACCGGCGGCGGTCTGGCCTACTTCACGCAGCCATTATCCCAGGAGAAGCCTTCATGAAAGCCGCCAACGTCCTCGCCACCATCGGCAACACGCCGCATATCCGCATCAACCGCCTGTTCGGCGCTGCGCACGAGGTCTGGATCAAGTCCGAGCGCGCCAACCCCGGCGGCTCGATCAAGGACCGCATCGCCCTGTCGATGGTCGAGGAAGCCGAGCGCAGCGGCGCCCTGAAGCCGGGCGGCACGATCGTCGAGCCGACTTCGGGCAACACCGGCGTCGGGCTGGCGATGGTGGCCGCGGTCAAGGGCTACAAGCTCGTGCTCGTGATGCCCGACAGCATGTCCGTCGAGCGCCGGCGCCTGATGCTGGCCTACGGCGCGAGCTTCGAGCTCACGCCGCGCGAGAAAGGCATGAAGGGTTCGATCGCTCGCGCCCAGGAAATCGTCGCCGCCACGCCCGGGGCCTGGATGCCGCAGCAGTTCGAGAACGCGGCCAACATCGAGGTCCACCGCCGCACCACGGCGGCCGAGATCGCGGCCGATTTCCCCGAGGGCCTGGACGCCTTGATCACCGGCGTCGGCACCGGCGGCCACATCACCGGCTGCGCCGAGCTCCTCAAGGCGCGCTGGCCGGCGCTGCGCGTCTATGCAGTCGAGCCCACCGCGAGTCCCGTGATCAGCGGCGGCCAGCCCGCACCGCACCCGATCCAGGGCATCGGCGCCGGCTTCATCCCGAAAAACCTGAAGACCGAACTGCTCGACGGCGTGATCCAGGTCGAGGCCGAGGCGGCGCGCGAGATGGCAAGGCGCAGTGCACGCGAAGAAGGCCTGCTCGTCGGCATCTCAAGCGGCGCGACGCTGGCGGCGATCGCCCAGAAGCTGCCCGAGCTGCCCGTCGGCAGCCGCGTGCTCGGCTTCAACTACGACACCGGCGAGCGCTACCTGTCGATCGAAGGCTTCCTGCCCGCCTGAGCCCATCGCAGCGCGGCGCACATACCGCGCCGCGGCGCCGGACCAATCACGATGGCGGGACGAACGCCCCGCACTCGCCATTGGAGGCGCGGACGTGAGCCCGTATCATCACCGGATCTTGCTTGATGACCACAAGCCCGCCATGATCCGACTCTCTGAACTCAAACTGCCTCTGACCGCCCTGCCGGTCGAACACCGCCGAGCCGCCGACGCGCCCGCTGAAACCGACGCCGACCGAGCGCCCGTCCCTCACCCCACCGAAGCGCTGCGGCAGCTGGCCGCCCAGGCGCTGGGCATCGACGACGGCGACATCGCCGAGTTGCAGGTCTTCAAACGCAGCTTCGATGCCCGCAAGGCCGAACTGCTGGCGGTCTACATCGTGGATGTCACGCTGACAGCCCCTGAACGCGAAGCCGCATTGCTGGCCCGCCACGACCAGCACCCGCACATCCAGCTCACGCCCGACATGGTGTGGTGCGCCCCCGTTCATGCGCCGACTGGCTGGCCGGCCGATCCGGCAGAGCGCCCAGTGGTGGTGGGCTTTGGCCCAGCCGGGATTTTTGCTGCCTTGACCCTGGCACAGATGGGGCTCAAACCGATCGTGCTGGAACGCGGGCGTTCCGTGCGCCAACGCACCAAAGACACCTGGGGCCTTTGGCGCAAAAAGGTCTTGACGCCAGAATCCAACGTGCAATTCGGCGAAGGCGGAGCGGGCTTGTTTTCCGACGGCAAGCTCTACAGCCAGATCAAGGACCCGCGCTTCCTGGGGCGCAAGGTGTTGCAGGAATTTGTGGATGCCGGTGCACCGCCCGAAATCCTGTACATGGCGCACCCCCACATCGGCACCTTCAAGCTGGTGAAGGTGGTCGAGGCCATCCGCGACAAGATCACCGAGCTGGGTGGCGAAATCCGCTTTGAACAGCGCATGACGCAGCTGCTGCTGGCGCCCGCCGGTGATGGCCAACAACGTGTGACGGGCGTACGCGTGCACGATCTTGCCAGCGGCCAGGAACACGACCTGGCCGCCGAGCGCGTGGTGCTGGCACTGGGCCACAGCTCGCGCGACACCTTTGCCATGCTGCACGACAGCGGGGTGTTCCTGGAACCCAAGCCTTTTTCGATCGGCGTGCGCATTGAACACCCGCAAAGCGTGATCGATCGCGCGCGCTGGGGCAAACACGCCGGTCACCCGCTGCTGGGTGCCGCCGACTACAAACTGGTACACCACGCCGCCAACGGCCGTGCCGTTTACAGCTTTTGCATGTGCCCGGGCGGCACCGTGGTCGCTGCCACCAGTGAGCCGGGCCGCGTCGTCACCAACGGCATGAGCCAATATTCGCGCAACGAACGCAACGCCAATGCCGGCATGGTGGTGGGCATAGATCCGCCCGACTACCCGCTGGACGCTGACGCCTGGCGCGCCGCCTTTGGCGACGAAGCCGGAGCGCGCTACGCCGCCGAAGCCCAGGCGCTGCACACCCAAGGCCGCACCCACCCGTTGGCGGGCGTGGTGTACCAGCGCCAATTGGAAACCCGTGCCTTTGAAGTCGGTGGCGGCACCTACGAAGCGCCCGGCCAGTTGGTGGGCGACTTCCTGGCGAAGCGACCATCGACCAGCTGGGGATCGGTGCAGCCGTCCTACCTGCCAGGTGTGCGCCTGGGTGACCTGGCGCAAGTGCTTCCGGCCTATGCCATTGATGCCATGCGCGAGGCCCTGCCCGCCTTCGGTCGCAAGATCCGCGGCTACGACATGGCAGACGCGGTCATGACCGGGGTCGAAACGCGCACCTCGTCGCCGCTGCGCATCACCCGTGGCGACGACCTGCAAAGCTTGAATGTGCGCGGTCTGTACCCCGCGGGCGAAGGTGCGGGCTACGCCGGCGGCATCCTCTCCGCCGGGGTCGACGGCGTCAAGATCGCCGAAGTGGTGGCCATTGATACCATTCACAAATAAGAATCATTCTTATATACTGGGCAATTCTCGCCCATTTCTGGACACCATGAGCAGCCACCTTCACAGCGCACGCACCGGCGTGCACTACCGTATCACCGGTATTGACGACGATCCAGCCGTCCCGGACCGTACCCGCCAACTGCAAGAGCTCGGCTTCCTGCGTGGTGAGCAGGTGGTGCTGTTGCGCCGCACCCAACCGGGCAATGACCCGATGGTGGTGCGCATCGGTCTGTCCACCTTTGCCCTGCGCCGCGCCGAAGCGGCCCGTATCCGTATCGAAGCTGACCCCGCCCATGGCCATCGCTGAAGCGACACTGCATTTCCACCCCACCGGCCCGCTGGTGGCCCTGGTCGGCAACCCCAACTGCGGCAAGACCGCCCTGTTCAACCGCCTCACCGGTGGGCGCCAGCACGTCGCCAACTACGCTGGCGTCACCGTGGAGCGCAAAGAAGGCAAGTTGCTCACCGATGGCGGCAAGCTGCTGCGCATCCTTGACTTGCCCGGCGTGTACAGCCTTTACCCACGCTCACCGGACGAAAAAGTCACCGCCGACGTGCTGGCCGGTCGCGCCCAAGGTGAGAAGCGCCCCGATATGGTGGTTTGCGTGGTCGACGCCACCAACCTGCGCCGCAGCCTGCGCCTGGTGCTGGCGGTGCTGCGTACCGGCATCCCGTGTGTGCTGGCGTTGAATCTGATGGACGAGGCGCGCACACGCGGCATCGACATTGACGCTGAACGGCTTTCCAAAGAGCTCGGCATACCGGTCGCTCCCACAGTCGCCGTTCGCAAGGATGGTGATGCACCGCTGCGTCAATTATTGGCCGACCGCAACCAGTGGCCCGCACCGGGCGCTGCGGCGGCGCACCCCGAAGCAGACGCCCCCCAGATCGAAGAAGACCACCACCGCGTCCAAGCCATCCTGAACCACCTGGGACTTGACGGTGTTGTCCCCGACACCCGCAGCGACCGCTTGGACAAAGTGTTGCTGCACCCCTTGTTCGGCCCGGCCATTCTGGTGCTGCTGCTGTTCACCATTTTCCAGGCCATGTTCATCTGGTCCCAGGCACCGATGGACTGGCTGGGCGAGGTGTTCGATGCCCTCAAGACCGTGCTACTGGCCCACCTGCCCGACCACTGGCTGCGCAGCCTGCTGCTCAACGGCGTGGTCGATGGCGCGCTGAGTGTGGTGGTTTTCCTGCCGCAGATCTTGGTGTTGTTCCTGTTCATCCTGCTGCTGGAAGAATCGGGCTACCTGCCTCGAGCGGCCTACCTGCTCGACCGCCTCATGGGCAGCGTCGGGCTGTCCGGGCGATCCTTCATCCCGCTGCTATCGAGCTTCGCCTGCGCGGTGCCCGGCATCATGGCGATGCGCACCATCCCCGACCCGCGTGACCGACGCGTCACCATGCTGATCGCGCCGTTGATGACCTGTTCGGCGCGCCTGCCGGTCTACACCCTGTTGATCGGCGCGTTTATACCTGCGAGGCGCATCTGGGGCGGGCTGCAATTGCAGGGCGTCGTGATGTTTGCGTTGTATGTCGCAGGTATCCTGGGCGCGCTGTTGGTGGCGTGGATACTGAAGACATTCACCGTCAGCGGTAAACAAGTGCGCCCGTTGATGATGGAACTGCCAACCTACCGTTGGCCCAATCCGCTCAATATCGGAATCGGGTTATGGCAACGCGCACGGATGTTCATGAGTCGCGTCGGCGGCATTATCCTGACCCTGAGTGTCGTGATGTGGATCCTGTCGAGTCTGCCACTGGCCCCGGCGGGTGCGGCAGGAACGCCGATCGAGCACAGCTTTGCCGGCCTGATCGGCCGCGCCTTGGCGGTGGTGCTGGAGCCGATTGGCTTCAACTGGCAGATTGCCGTGGCACTGGTGCCAGGCATGGCCGCGCGCGAGGTGGTGATCAGTTCATTGGGCACGGTGTACGCCATGTCGGCATCTGCCGAATCGACGGACAAGTTGTTGCCACTGATCTCGGGGCAGTGGAGCCTGGCGACGGGCCTGGCACTGCTGGCGTGGTTTGTGTTTGCACCGCAGTGTTTGTCGACGTTGGCGGTGTTGCGACGCGAAAGTGGCGGCTGGCGTATTCCGGTGGTGGCCGTGACCTATTTGTTCGGCATGGCGTACCTGGCGGCGTTTGTGGTGTATCGCGTGGCGTCGCTGTGGGTTTGAGTCAGCGCAAAAAGCAGCAGCGCAGGGCGCCGCTCGTGGGTGGTCGGGGTTGGGGTGTTGGTCCGATTTTCTAGACGCGCAGCGGATAGATGAGGGTCGGCACCCCTACCCCGATCATCCCCCCCAAGGCCAGCTCACGCCCCGCAGCCATTCACCGCAGCGCCTGGCCAGCAACCCCAGCCGGGCTTATTGAAGCCGCAGCCCGCCCGAAGCCTTGCCCTTGCCCGCGCGTGCCGGCGGCTTGCACAGGCCACACACAAAGTGGCGCGCGTTCTCGTAGGCATCCGTCACGTAGG
>JAGWTS010000374.1 GCA_028868875.1 Burkholderiales bacterium
ATCGTCGACTTCGCGGGCCGCTACGACCCGCAGCCCTTCCACCTCGACGCCGAAGCCGCGCGCCATTCGCTGTTCGGCGCGCAATGCGCCAGCGGCTGGCACACCTGCGCGCTGGCGATGCGCATGATGTGCGACGCCTACCTGCTCGACTCCGCCAGCCTGGGTTCGCCCGGCATCGACAACCTGCGCTGGTTGAAGCCGGTGTTTCCCGGCGACACCCTGAGCGTGCGCATGGAAGTGCTGGCGGCGCGGCCGATGGCGAGCCGGCCGCAGGTGGGGCTGACGCAGATCCGCTGGAACGTGCTCAACCAGCACCGGGAGGCGGTGATGACGATGGAAGGCTGGAGCATGTTCGGCCGGCGCGAGCACGCGGTCGGTGAAAATCAGGCCTGAGCCGTTTCCGATCGACCCACCCACTGACGGACAGCCCGCCATGAACCGACTCCTCAGAGCCTGGATCGCCCTCGCCTGCGCCGGCCTCGCATTCGGGGCCGCCGCCCAGAACGCCGAGCCCAAGGTGCTCAACGTCTACAACTGGTCGGACTACATCGCCGACGACACGATCGCGAATTTCGAGAAAGAGACCGGCATCAAGGTCCGCTACGACAACTACGACAGCAACGAGGTGCTCAACGCGAAGCTCGTCGCCGGCAGCACCGGCTACGACATCGTGGTGCCGAGCGCGCATTTCGCGAAGCTGCAGCTCGAGGCCGGGCTGTTCCGCAAGCTCGACCGTTCCAAGCTCACCAACTGGGGCAACCTCGACCCGGCGCTGCTCGAGCAGATGGCCAAGGTGGACCCCGGCAACCAGTACCTCGTCGACTGGGCCTGGGGCTACGTCACGGTGGGCATCAACACCGGCAAGGTGAAGGCGGCGTTGGGATCGATGGCGATGCCGGCCAACCCCTGGGACCTGATCTTCAAACCCGAGTACGCGAGCAAGCTCAAGGGCTGCGGCATCAACGTCCTCGACTCGCCCTCCGAAGTGCTGCCGATCGCGATGGGCTACGCCGGCAAGCCGGCCTACAGCCGCAACGCCAAAGACTACGACGCCGCGCGTGACGTGCTGGCCAAGGCGCGCCCCTTCATCACGCGCTTCTCTTCGTCGGGCTACATCAACGACCTGGCCGACGGCGCGCTTTGCGTCGTCATGGGCTATTCGGGCGACATCAACATCGCGCGCCAGCGCGCCATCGAGGCCAAGAACGGCCAGGACCTCGAGGCGCTGATCCCGCCCCACGGCGCGACCCTGTTCTACGACTCGATGGCGATCCCGAAGGACGCGAAGCACCCGAACAACGCGGAGCTGTTCATCAACTACATGCTGCGGCCCGAGGTCTCGGCGAGCATCACGAACAAGGTGTTCTACGCGAACCCGACCCTGCCTTCGCGCAAGTTCGTCAAGAAGTCGGTGGCCGAGAACCCGACCATCTTCCTCTCGGCGGCCGACATGAAGAAGCTCACGCCGCCGGACGCCGTGCCGCAGGACATCCGGCGCGTGCAGACGCGCCTCTTCACGAGCTTCAAGTCCGGCGTGCGCTGAATCAGCGGCCGCAGCGCCGCGCTCGTTGCAGCGCTCGCGAGGGCGGGCCGGATAATCGCCCACCCTTTCCGACTGCGAGCGCGCCGTGATCCTCAAACGCCTGATCCTCGTCCTGATCGCCCTGGCCGCGCTCGCGGCGCTGTACCTCTGGGCGGCACTGCACTGGACCTATTCCAGCGGCGAGCGCGCAGGCTGGGTGCAAAAGCTCTCGGACAAGGGCTGGGTGTGCAAGACCTGGGAAGGCGAGCTCGCGCTGGTGTCGCTGCCGGGCTCGACGCCCGAGAAGTTCTTCTTCACCGTGCGCGACGACGCCGTCGCGGCGCAGATCGCGCAGGCGATGGGCAAGCGCGTGAGCCTGCATTACGAGCAGAAGCTGGGGCTGCCCACGAGCTGCTTCGGGGAGACGAGCTACTTCGTGACACGGGTGAAGGTGAGCGACGAGATCCCGCTTGCCGCGGGCGTGATGGTGCCTTCGCCGCCGGCTTCGGCGGCGTCGCGCTGACGGTTGCTTTTTGCTGTTTGGCCTTGTTGCGGGCTTTCTCTGCATCGCGGCAGGCGGCAAGCCGGCGCCGACTCAACGGGGGCGGTCGCCGCTGACGCGACGACTGCGCTGCGGGGCTCGGGCCGAAGGCGCATCGCGATCGTTAAGTTGAGCGGTTGTGCGCCGCGGAGCTGACCGGTTCTGACGGTCCTGCCGACATTCAAGTGGGTGACTGTGCGCGACCTGCGACGGGTCCATCGAATGACCGCTGCCGCATTCGGTACGGCCGACACGCGCTGGATGCGCGGCTTAGAAGGCCAGGCGGCGGCACTGGTGCCTTCGCGGCAGCTGGCCGTGGTGCGGCGGGGGCTGACGCCGGCGCAGACGAACGGTCTCCGCCGGACTTCAGACCGCGACGCCGCCCCGCGCCAGCACGCCGGCGAAGAATCCGTCGGAGAAGATGGTCCAGCGCAGATCCGACATGGGGTCACTGAAGTCCGGCGGGTTGTCCAGGTTCAGGAGGTCGCAGGCGACATCCAGCGACTTGGCCTGGACGAGGGTCCCCCACAGGTCGAAGCTCTCGTCCACCACGCCGTCGTACTTGCGACCGAACGCGAATCCGTTGCGGTAGACCCGCGTTGCCCGTTGCACCATGTCCGGTGTGCTGGACAACGCGCGGTAACCGCCGATGACCGGATTGATGGGTGCTTCCAGCGGCGCCTCGTGGCCATACACGACGGTCACACTGCCCCCGGCATGAAAGTACGGAGCCACCAGCGCCATGTACTCCGTGACCGTGTAGGCGCCCGGGTTCCGGCCCGACTGCTGCGCGGTTCCGCGCGTGAGTTCCAGCAGCCACGGGTCGCAGATCACCACGTCGCGCGGCCACCTCGCCATGTCGGTGCGCTCGCCCGGGCTGACCAGGCCGATCGCCACAAACGCGTGACCGTCGTTGGGGTTGTTGAAGAGTTCGACGTTCGCGGCCTCGATGCGGTGGAAGGGGAAGAGGCCTTCCTTGTAGCAGCGGTGGAATACGTAGCTCGACAACTCGCCGCACTGCGCCCCGCGGGTGGATTTGATGATCTGATTCTGCAGCCTGACGCCCTGGTGGTAGCGCATCTTCTCTGCACTCGTGATCATCGACGACTGCACCAAGTGGCTGATTCCGTAGGTCGCGTCGCGCGTGGCGCCGAGTTTGGCGAAGGCATCCTCCATGGCGCCGATCGCCGACTCCGGAATCTCGCTCAGTCGCTTGTTGGGTGTTCGTTCCAGCGCCCTTTGGTTGACCACGTTCGAGATCACCGGCTCGAGCTTAACCAGCGCGTGCTGGGCAATGCGAGATGCGGCCGCCAGACGTTGGCGCTGGCGCTGGACCTGCAACTGCTCGAAGTGCTTGACGCGGGTTCGAATCTGCGACGGGCTCGGCGTCGAGGCCGTCTTGCGGACGGCACGTCCAGGACTCGGGTCTGCGCGCTTCCAAACGGCCATGCGGCACCTCTCACGGATGGGGAATCGGCTCTCGGCAAGCCACCGCGTAATGTAGCGAGTCGACGGCAACGATGCGGTGCGCAGCAGCAGGCCGCTGCCCCCGGTTGCGCGCCGCCACCTCGTCAGCGCGACAGGTCGCGCAGCGCCTCCAGCAGCCCCGGTGTCGCCCGCGCACGGGCGTCCGCAACCCGTTTCCCTGCAGCGCGATGCACAGCGGAAAGTGCAGGGTGCGCAGGTTGTGCAGCGACAAATGACATTCGCCTCCGAGCATCGTGTTCGCACCCATCGCCTTGGGCTGGCCGGATTCAGCGCCGGTAGTCTTCTTCTCGCTGGTGCCGCACCGCGCCTACGACCACGTCGTCACCGATGATCTCGAACAGAATGATGTAGCCCGTGCCGCCGAGCGGAACGCTCCATTCGCGTGATCGACCGTTCCCCAATTCCGCCCTGCGGCAGGTGTAAGGCGACCCCGACAGCAGGCGCATTCCCACGCTGATGGCGTCCACCGCTTCTGGAAGCAGCGTGGCCGCATAGACGATCATTAGTCGCCCGTGCGCTGAGCGGCTCGACGCTTCGCGTCATCGAGATGCACCTGCAGACCCGCCATGACCTCGTCAACCGGGTGCCCTCCTCCGCCTTGCTTCCACCGCTCGATCGCCGCCTCGCCACGAGATACGCACCCGGATTGCGCGCAACGCCAAGCAGCGGCCGCCACGATCGCCTCCTCGATGAACGGGGCTTGGAAGATCGAGTCGCCCCGCCTCAGTGATCTTCCAGCCGCGTATGGATGCCCTCGGCGGGCTCGCCGGTCTCGGGGTCGACCCAATCGGAGATACCGAGTTCGTCCTCGGCCTCGTACAGGGTCTCGCCCGGTTCGATGGTCTCCTCGCCCGCGGCCGCCATCTCGGCCAGGGCCTCGTCGGCGCTGGCATAGGGGCCGAACTGCTGGCGCCCCGAATCGGCGAGCCAGTACCAGCCGTCGGGGTGCTGCACCAGCGCGCCTGCGCCGGGCGGCGTGATGTCGATCGGCACGTCTTCCGCGTCGGCGGGGGCAAGCGGGATCTTGGACAGACGCTGCGGGCTCATCGGTCATCCTCCATCGGTTCCGGGGCCGATTCTGAACCTCTCCGATAACCCCAGGCTTGTTCGACCGCAAGATCGTCCGGGCATCGTTAACATTCGCCCCTGCCCGCCCCCCCCCTGAAGTACCCGGAGCCACCGCCCATGGAAGTCAAGCTCGACAAACGCTACCCCCTCGACGTGAGTGTCGAACAGGCCTGGACCGTGCTCGGCGACGTCCGCGCCACCGCGGGCTGCATGCCCGGCGCGGCCATCACCGAGCAGATCGACGACACGCACTACAAGGGCACGGTCAAGAGCAAGGTCGGTCCGGCGGTGATGAGCTTCGGCGGCGACATCGAGGTGCTCGGCCTCGACGCCGGCGCGCGCCGCCTGCAGATGCTGGGCAAGGGCGCCGACAAGAGCGGGTCGTCGGCCTCGATGAACCTGACCGCCGTGGTCGAGCCCGGCGAAAGCCCGAGTCAGTCGGTGCTGGTCGGCACCGCCACGATCGTCGTCAGCGGCAAGCTCGCCCAGTTCGGCAGCCGCCTGCTGGTGCCGGTGTCCGACGCGATGCTGGGCCAGTTCGTCGAGAACTTCCGTGCCGCCGCGGCCGCGGTCGCAGCGGCTGAGGCGCCGCAGGCCGCCGGCGCGCCTGCGGCCGCCGCAGGCGCGCCGTCCGCGGTGCCGCGTCCGGTGAAGGAACTCAACGCCCTCGCGCTGATGTGGACGGTCTTCAAGAGCTGGCTCGCCGGCCTGTTCGGATCGCGCAAGAGCTGATGCAGCCGGTGCCCGCGGTCGTCCACAACCCGGCGGCTTCGCGCTTCGAGGCCGAGGTCGGCGG
>JAGWTS010000375.1 GCA_028868875.1 Burkholderiales bacterium
GTGCGCAGCGACTCGCCCAGCGCGGTCAGGCGGCAGCCCGTCGGTTCGCGCCGGACCAGCGGCTGGCCGATGCGGCGCTCGAGTTCGGCGATGCGGCGCTGGACCGTCGACGGATCGACCTTCAGCGCCCGGCCGGCCGCCGCGATGCTGCCCTGGCGCGCCAGCGCGAGCAGGTACTTGAGGTCGTTCCGGTCGAACATGGCGCGGCGTTCCTGCGGCGGGGCGCGGCGATTCTGCGCCTTCCACGACGGGCCGGGGATGCCTAAGCTTGCAAAAGGGTGGTCGCAGCGTCGCGCCGCCATCGATCAGGAGGAGCCTCGGGATGAACCCGCAAGCCGAAGCCTTCAAGGCCCAGGCGCACGCGGCCTGGGACCGCGGCGCCCAGGGCTGGGACCGCCGCGGGCCGCTGCTGCGCGCGTGGCTCGCCGAGCGCGCAAGCCGGGTTTGGCGACATCGCCTCGACCACGGTCGACGCGCCGATGCGCCTGCCGACGGCGCGCGACTACGTCGAGTTCGTGCGCAGCTCGGCCAGCCCGGTCCAGCAGATCCTGGCCGGGCTCGACGCCGCGGCGCAGACCCGGGCCGGGTACGACATCGAGACCCGGCTCGCGGCTTTCACCACCGGCGAGGGTTTCGTCGGGCCGAACGAGCTGGTGCTGACCGCGGCGCGGCGCTGAGGGCGGCAGCGTCGCCCCAGGCTCGCGGCCCTGGGCCCGTCGCCGCGAACGGGCCCGCAGGAAACCGCAGGCCTGTCGAAACGCGCCGCCGCCGTTCGTCGTACAAGGGTCAACCCCTTCAGGAGACTTCCATGCCCCGTTACATGATCCAGGTTCGATCCACGGCGATGAGCGAGGCCGGCGAGTTCCCCGACGACCCGACGCTGGTCACGCGCATGATGGCCTTCCACGACGAGATGGCCAAGGCCGGCATCCTGCTCGACGGTGCCGGCCTGCAGCCCAGCAGCCAGGGGTTTCGCGTGCACTACGACGCGGCAGGCAAGGCCCGTGTCATGGACGGCCCCTTCGCCGAAACCAAGGAGCTGATCGCCGGCTACACCTTGATCGACGTGCGCTCGCACGACGAAGCGCTGGCCTGGGCGCAGCGCTTCCCGGCGCCGTTCCCCGGCCAGCCCTGCTGCATCGAGGTGCGCCCGCTGATGGGCGGCATCGACCTGCCGCCCGAGGAGGCGGAACGCATCATTCGCGAACAGCTGGCCGCCATCCGGCAGGGCGGTTGAGCGCTCCGATCGCGCCTGGGCTGCGCTTTCGAGCTGCTGCGAATCGAGCAGGATGCCGCGCTCGCGCAACGCGTCGGCATGGGTCAGGCAGTCGCGCATGGGGGCGTCGAACTGCGCCGGCGCCAGCTCACCGAGCCGCTTGTCGTCGATGCAGACGAGCAGTAGAAATCGCATGGCTGGGGCCTGTCTGTCAGGGCGCGCCGATTCTGCATGCGCACCCGGGTGGGCGACAAACTGTCGAATCCAAGGCCGGTCGATCGTCGTGCCGTCGAGGCCTCGAAACCCTGCAACCCCGAGATGGAGATCAGATCATGAGAGTGATGGTTTTGGTCAAGGCAACCCGCGACAGCGAAGCCGGCGTGCTGCCCGGCGCCCAGCTGCTGGCCGAGATGGGCCGCTACAACGAAGAGCTGGTCCAGGCCGGCGTGCTGCTCGCCGGCGACGGCCTGAAGCCGAGTTCCTGCGGCGCGCGGATGCGCTTCTCCGGCGCCTCGCGCAGCGTCGTCGACGGGCCTTTCGCCGAGACCAAGGAGCTCGTCGCAGGCTACTGGCTTTGGCAGGTGCGTTCGATGGACGAGGCCATCGAGTGGCTGCGGCGCTGCCCGAACCCGCACCCCGAGGACTGCGAGCTCGAGATCCGCCCGGTCTACGAGGCCGCGGATTTCGGCGCCGCGTTGACGCCCGAAGAGTCCGAGCGCGAGCA
This sequence comes from Burkholderiales bacterium, assembly GCA_028868875.1. GTDB lineage: Bacteria > Pseudomonadota > Gammaproteobacteria > Burkholderiales > Burkholderiaceae_C > Rubrivivax. The sequence goes on from JAGWTS010000375.1 coordinate 1,941, forward strand.
GCGTCTGCGCGACACGCTGGCCGCGCGCACCCCTTGATGGCGGCCGCGTCGCGGCATCGCGGCATGAACGGGGATGTCGCGCGCACGCTGGCGGCCGTCTGGCGCATCGAATCGGCGCGCCTCGTCGCGGCCGTCGCGCGGCTGGTGCGCGATGTCGCGCTGGCCGAGGAGCTGGCCCACGACGCGATGGTCGCCGCGCTCGAACGCTGGCCGCGCGACGGCCTGCCCGACAATCCGGCCGCCTGGCTGATGACCGCCGCCCGCAACCGGGCGCTGGACCGGCTGCGCCAGGATGCGCTGCATCGGCGCAAGCAGCACGAACTCGGCGCCGACGCCGACGCCCGCGGCGACCATGTGGTGCCCGATTTCAGCGACGCGCTCGACGCCGCCGACGAGATCGACGACGACCTGCTGCGCCTGGTGTTCTGCGCCTGCCATCCGCTGCTCGGGCGCGAGGCCCAGGTGGCGCTGACGCTCAGGCTCGTCGCCGGGCTGACGACGGGCGAGATCGCGCGCGCCTACCTGCTGCCCGAGGCTACCCTCGCGCAACGCATCGTGCGCGCCAAGCGCACGCTCTCGGCCGCCCGCGTACCTTTCGAGGTGCCGCGTGGCGGGGCGCTGGTGCCGCGGCTGGCGGCGGTGCTCGAGGTCGTCTACCTGATCTTCAACGAAGGCTATTCGGCCAGCGCCGGCGACGACCTGATGCGCCCGGCGCTTTGCGACGAGGCGCTGCGGCTGGGCCGCATGCTCGCGGCGCTGATGCCGCGCGACGCCGAGGTGCTGGGCCTGGTGGCGCTGATGGAGATCCAGGCCTCGCGCGCCGGCGCCCGCGTCGACGCCCAGGGCGATGCGGTGCTGCTGCCCGACCAGGACCGCAGCTGCTGGGACCGGCTGCTGATCGGCCGCGGGCTGGCGGCGCTGGCGGCCGCGCAGCCGCTGCGCGAGCAGGCCGGGCCCTACGAGCTGCAGGCGCGCATCGCCGCCTGCCACGCCCAGGCGGCCAGCGCCGCCGCGACCGACTGGCCGCGCATCGTCGCGTTGTACGACGAACTCGGCCGCTGCCGGCCGTCGCCGGTGGTCGCGCTCAACCGCGCGGTGGCGGTCGGCATGGCCTGGGGCCCGGCGCGGGCGCTGCCGCTGGTCGACGCGCTGGCCGCCGACCCGGCACTGGCCCGCTATCCCTGGCTGGGCTCGGTGCGCGGCGACCTGCTGGCCAAGCTCGGTCGCGGCGACGAAGCGCGGCGCGAATTCGAGCGCGCCGCCGCGCTGACCCAGAATCAGCGCGAGCGCCGGCAGTTGCTGGCGCGCGCCCGCCGCGAGGCTCGCTGATTGATGCCGGCCGCCGATGTCGAAGGGTCACCTCCCGGTTCGTCGTACGGCAGGAACCGACGCGGCCCGCGCCGTTCCCATCGTCTTTCAACCCCGAACCCAGGAGCAACGACCATGGCCCCCTCCCCCACCCGCCCCATCCCAGAAGGCTGGCACCGCCTGACGCCGCACCTGATCTGCGCCGGCGCCAGCGACGCCATCGGCTTCTACGCCAAGGCCTTCGGCGCGGTCGAGATCTCGCGCCTGGCCGGCCCCGACGGCAAGCTCATGAACGCCCAGCTGCGCATCGGCGACTCGCACCTGATGCTGGTCGACGAGATGCCGCCATGGGGCGCGCTGGGCCCGACGGCGCGGGGCGGCACGCCGGTGACGCTGCACCTGTACGTCGAGGAGGTCGACGCCGCCTATGCCCAGGCGGTGGCGGCCGGTGCGACCGCGGTGATGCCGCCGCAGGACATGTTCTGGGGCGACCGCTACGGCCAGGTGCGCGACCCCTTCGGCCACCTGTGGTCGCTGGCGACGCACCAGCGCGACCTGACGCCGGAGCAGATCCGCACCGGCATGGAGCAGGCGATGGCAGCCGCGCGCGAATGCCCTTCGGGCGACGCGAAGCCGGCCTGACCCAGGAGGGCCCGCGATGCGGCCGCTGAAGTATTCGATCAACGTCACCTTGGACGGCTGCTGCGATCACCGCGCCGGCCTGCCCGACGAAGCCTTGCACCGCCATGCGGCCGCGAACATCGCCGCCGCCGATGCCTTGCTCTTCGGCCGCGTGACCTACGAGATGATGGAGTCGGCCTGGCGCGAGCCGGCGCGCACCGGCGTCAAGCCCGACTGGATGGACGACTGGATGCTGCCTTTCGCGCGCACGATCGATGCGGCGAAGAAGTTCGTCGTATCGGGCACGCTGCGCCGGGTCGACTGGAACGCCGAACTGCTGCAAGGTGATCTCGCCGAGGCCGTGCGCCGGCTCAAGCAGCAACCGGGCAAGGGCTTGTTCACCGGGGGCGTGCAGCTTCCATTGGCCTTGGCCGAATTGGGGTTGATCGACGAATACGAATTCGTCGTGCATCCGCGCATTGCGGGCCATGGACCGAGCCTGCTTGCCGGACTCTCGAAGCCGCTCGATCTGCAACTCGTCGAGCGTATCGAGCTGGGATCGGGTTCCGGCTTGGTGGCGATGATTTACCGGCCCAAGCCGTCTTGACGATCGGGGCGCCGATGATCACGTTGACGACCTTCGATTGGGTGCCGGATTTCGCCGCGCCGCTGTTGCGCGCTTTTTCGGGTTCGCTGGGCCTTGGAGGAAGCCGGCCTGCCGTATCGGGTGCGCAAGCTGAGCCTGGGCGCGGCGCAGCGGTCGCCCGAACATCTGGCGCGCCAGCCGTTCGGGCAGGTGCCGGCGATCGAGGACGAGGGCCTGACGCTGTTCGAGAGCGGCGCGATCGCGCTCTACATCGCGGAGCGCAGCGACGCGCTGCTGCCGACCGATCGCATCGGCAGGGCGCGCGCGATCGCGTGGCTGTTCGCGGCCTTGAACTCGGTCGAGATCGTCGTCCAGGAGCTGGCCGCCATCGACCTGTTCCACGCGCAAGAAGCCTGGGCGAAGGAGCGGCGGCCGCAGGTCGAGGAGCGTCTTTGCGATCGGCTGGCGCTGCTGGAATCGGCTTTGGGAGACAAGCCTCACCTCGAAGGGCGATTCACCGTCGGCGACTTGATGATGGCCGATGTGTTGCGAATCCTGCGCCATACCTCACTGCTGGCCCGCTACCCGAAGCTCGACGACTACAAGCGCCGCTGTGAAGCCCGGCCGGCCTTCGTGCGTGCGATGAAGGCTCAGATGGCGGGGTTCGACAAGGCCTCGATCGCTTGACGCGGGCGCGGATCACGGGCATCGATCAACGCGGCGGCGATGTATTCCGGTCGGCTCTGCATTGCGCGCAAGCGTGCTCTTCATGAACGTGCCGGTGGCGGCGCCGCCATCAGCGCGTCATAGCGCCGCAGCATTTCCTGCGGCGAGACCTTCTCGATCTCATGGCCGATCAACCAGGTGTGGCCGAAGGGGTCGCGCAGGCGGCAGGAACGCTCGCCGTAGAACTGGTCGGTGGGCGGCATCAGCATCGTCGCGCCGGCCG
>JAGWTS010000376.1 GCA_028868875.1 Burkholderiales bacterium
CCGGTGGTCGCGGTGCTGCACGGCGCGGTCGTCGGCGGCGGGCTCGAGCTGGCTTCGGCGGCGCACATCCGCGTCGCCGAGGACAGCACCTTCTACGGCCTGCCCGAAGGCCAGCGCGGCCTGTTCGTCGGCGGCGGCGGCGCGGCGCGCGTGCCGCGCCTGGTCGGCTTCGCCCGCATGACCGACATGATGCTCACCGGCCGCGTCTACGACGCCGACGAAGGCCAGGCCGTGGGGCTGTCGCATTACCGCACCGCCCCGGGCGCCGGCCTCGCCAAGGGCATCGCGCTGGCGCAGAAGATCGCCACCAATGCGCCGCTGTCCAACTACGCGGTGATGCAGGCCTTGCCGCGCATCGCCAGCCTGTCGCAAAGCGACGGCTTGTTCGTCGAATCGCTGATGGCCGCGATCGCCCAGGGCGACGACGCCGCCAAGCAGCGCATGCGCGACTTCGTCGAAGGGCGTGCCGCGAAGGTGGCGAAGTCATGAGCGCGGGGGCGCTTTCATCCAGCGGCGCGCGCTTCCGCCCGGCGCGCGTCGGCGGCAGCGTCCATGCCCAGGTCGAGAACGCCGCCGACGGCACGATCCGCCTGCGCTCGTCCGAGCCGCTCGGCGCCTACCCGGCGCGCCTGACCGACCGCCTCGAGCAGTTCGCGGCCGAGGCGCCGGACCGCCTTTTCGTCGCCCGCCGCGGCGCCGACGGCGGCTGGATCCGCATCAGCTACGCCCAGATGCTCGATCGGGTGCGCCGCATCGGCCAGGCGCTGGCGGCGCGGCCTTTGGCGGCCGAGCGGCCGGTCGTCATCCTCTCGGACAACGACCTCGAACACCTGAGCCTGGCCCTGGCCGCGCAATGGGTGGGCGTGCCCTACGCCCCGGTCTCGCCGGCTTATTCGACGGTCTCGCAAGACTTCGGCAAGCTGCGCCACATCATCTCGACGCTGAACCCGGGCCTGGTCTTCGCGAGCGATGGCGCCGCCTATGGCCGCGCCATCGCCGCCTGCGCCCCGGCCGACGCCGAGATCGTGCTCACGAACGGCGCCGCCTCCGGCCGCCCCGCCACCGCGTTCGCCGACCTGCTCGCCACGGAGCCCGGCGCCGCCGAGGCGCAAGCCCACGCCGCGGTCGGCCCCGACACGATCGCCAAGTTCCTCTTCACCTCGGGCTCGACCAAGCAGCCCAAGGGCGTGATCAACACCCAGCGCATGCTGTGCGCGAACCAGCAGCAGATCCGCCAGTGCTTCGCCTTCCTCGCCGACGAGCCGCCGGTGCTGGTCGACTGGCTGCCCTGGAACCACACTTTCGGCGGCAACCACAACGTCGGCATCGCGCTCTACAACGGCGGCAGCTTCTACATCGACGAAGGCAAGCCCACGCCCAAGGGCATGGCGGCGACGCTCGCCAACCTGCGCGAGATCGCGCCGACGATGTATTTCAACGTGCCCAAGGGCTTCGAGGAAATCGCGCGCGCGATGGAGGGCGACCCCGCCTTGCGCGAGCGGCTGTTCTCGCGCGTCAAGTCCTTCATGTACGCCGGCGCCGGCCTGTCGCAGGCGGTCTGGGACCAGCTCGAGCGCCACGGCGTCGCCGCGGTCGGCGAGCGCATCCGCATGTTCACCGGCCTGGGCATGACCGAGACCGCGCCTTCGTGCACCTTCGCGGTCGGCGACGGCATCAAGTCGGGCCACATCGGCCTGCCGGTGCCGGGGGTCGAGGTCAAGCTCGTGCCGATGGCCGGCAAGCTCGAGATCCGCTTCCGCGGCCCCAACGTCATGCCGGGCTACTGGCGCGCCCCGGAAGAAACGGCGGCGGCTTTCGACGAGGAAGGCTTTTACAGGACCGGCGACGCGGTGCTGCCGGTCGACCCCGCCGATCCCGGCCGCGGCCTGATGTTCGACGGCCGCATCGCCGAGGACTTCAAGCTCGCCACCGGCACCTTCGTCAGCGTCGGGCCGATGCGCGCCAAGGTCACGCTCGAAGGCGACCCGCTGGTGCAGGACGTGGTCGTCGCCGGCATCAACCGCGACGACATCGGCTTGATGATCTTCCCGCGCCTGGACGACGCGCGCCGGCGCTTCGGCCTCGATGCCGGGCTCGGCGCCGCCGAGGTCCTGGCCGAGCCGCGGGTGCGCGCCTTCTTCCAGGACCTGCTCGACCGCCTGTGGAGCCAGGGCACGGGCAGCGCAACGCGCCCGGCGCGCGCCGTGCTGCTCGCCGAGCCGCCCTCGATCGACCGCGGCGAGGTCACCGACAAGGGCTCGATCAACCAGCGCGCCGTGCTCAGCCACCGCGCCGCACTCGTCGAGCGGATGTATGCCGATCCGCCCGCTTCCGAAGTGCTTGTTCCGAGGAGAAACCCATGAAGATCGAAGGCCAGGCCGCACTCGTCACCGGCGGCGGATCGGGGTTGGGCGAGGCCGTCGCGCGCGAGCTCGCGCGCCAGGGCGCCCGCGTCGCCGTGCTCGACGTGAACGAAGCCGGCGCCCGGCGCGTCGCCGCCGAGATCGGCAACGCCATCGCCTGCCGCTGCGACATCACCGACACGGCCAGCGTCGAGGCCGCGCTCGACGCCGCGCAAGCCGCCTTCGGCAGCGCGCCGCGCATCGTCATGAACATCGCCGGCATCGGCACCGCCCGCCGCGTCATCGCCAAGGACGGCAGCCCGGCGCCGCTCGAGGACTTCGAGCGCGTGATCCGCATCAACCTGGTCGGCACCTACAACGTGATCCGCCTCGCCGCGGCGCGCACCGCGAAGCTCGAGCCGCTGGAAGACGGCGAGCGCGGCGTCGTGCTGTGCACCGCCTCGGTCGCGGCCTACGACGGCCAGGTCGGCCAGGAGGCCTATTCGGCGAGCAAGGGCGGACTCGTCGGCATGACGCTGCCGCTGGCGCGCGACCTTGCACAATGGGGCATCCGCGTCGTCACGGTGGCGCCGGGGCTGTTCCTGACGCCGCTGATGCAGCAACTGCCGCCCGAGGTCCAGCAATCGCTGGCGGCCTCGATCCCCTTCCCCAAGCGCCTGGGCCAGCCCGGGGAATTCGCTGCCCTGGCCGCCCACATCGTCACCAACACCCACCTCAATGGCGAAGTCATCCGCCTCGACGGCGCCTTGCGCATGGCGCCGCGCTGAAGCCCATCCACAACCCCTGGAGACACGAATGAAGTTGATCAAGAAGACCCTGGCCGCCGCGGCCGCCGCCCTGCTCGTCGCCGCCCCGGCGCTGGCCGACGTCAACATCGGCGTGAGCCTGCCGCTCACCGGCCCCGGCTCCGGCCTGGGCATTCCGATGCAGAAGGAGTTCGCGCTCTGGCCCAAGACGATCGCGGGCGAGAAGATCAACCTCACCATCCTCGACGACGCCACCGATCCGGGCAAGGGCGTCAACAACGCCAAGCGCTTCACGAGCGAGGACCATGTCGACCTCATCATCGGCTCGGCCATCACCACCGTCGCCGCCGCGATGGCGCCGGTCGCGACCGAAGCCAAGACGCTGATGCTGGCGGCCGCGCCGGTCGATCTGCCGCCGGGCCAGGACCACTGGGTCTTCCGCCTGCCGCAAAGCAGCGACGTGATGGCGCACGCCGTCGTCGCCCACATGGTCAAGCAAGGCGTCAAGACCATCGGTTTCCTGGGCTACACCGACGCCTACGGCGAGGTGTGGCTGAAGTCGATCACTGCCGCGGCCGCCAAGCACGGCATCAAGGTCATCGCGACCGAGCGCTTCGCGCGCCCCGACACCAGCGTCACGCCGCAGGCGCTCAAGCTCGTCGAGGCCCACCCCGACGCCATCCTCGTCGTCGCCTCCGGCTCGGGCGCGGCGATGCCCGAGATGGCGCTCGTCGAGCGCGGCTACAAGGGCAAGATCTACCAGACCCACGCCGCGGCCACGCCCGACCTGATGCGCATCGGCGGCAAGGAGGTCGAAGGCACCTACGTCGTCTCCGGCCCGGCCGTGATCGCCGAGCAGCTGCCCGACAACCACCCCTCGAAGGCGGTCGCGGTCCAGTACGCGACCCAGTTCGAGAAGGCCTATGGCCCGGGCTCGCGCAACCAGTTCGCCGCCCACGCCTTCGACGCGCGCATCGTCATGGAGAAGATCCTGCCGGTGGCCTTGAAGAAGGCCAAGCCGGGAACGGCCGAATTCCGCGCCGCCTTGCGCGATGCGGTCGAAGGCATGGGCCGCACCATCTTCTCGCAGGGCGTGATGGACTGGTCCCCGACCGACCATTGGGGCTACACCGACGAGACTGGCGTGATGTTGAAGGTGGTGGACGGCAAGTTCGTCGTGGAACATTGATCCCCCCGCGAAGCGCCTTCGGCGCGCCCGGTCGCTTCGCAGGCGACCGGGCCTGCGCCAGGCACAAGGCCGCTGCCGCGCCCTTGTGTCCGGTCGCAGCCCCCCCGGGCCCCTCGGGGCCCTTGGGGGCGCCGCCAGCGGCCCGGCGGAGCCGGATCCGCGGCGGCCGCTGGGAAGGCAACACCCCCTCTGTGGTCTGCTGTCACGCAATTCGGAATTGAGGCCAGCTTGGACTTCTCGATCGCAGGCATCCTGGCGCTGGACGGCGTCACCAACGGTTCGGTCTACGCGCTGCTCGCGCTCGCGACCGTGCTGCTCTTCGCCGTCACGCGGGTCATCTTCATCCCGCAAGGCGAGTTCGTCGCCTTCGGGGCGCTCACCCTGGCCATGTTCCAGCAAGGCAAGGTGCCGGGCACGGTCTGGTTCCTGCTGATCCTGGCGGCCTCGGTCGCGGCGGGCGACCTGGTGCACGGCCTGCGCCACCACGAATCGCCGGCGCGCCTGCTGCGCGGCCTCTTGCGCACGCTGGCCTATCCGGTCGCGATCTCGCTCGTCTGCATCTGGGCCGCGCCCAGGGGCCTGCCGATGCCGGTGCAGGCCGCGCTGACGCTGGCGCTGGTCACGCCCTTCGGGCCGCTGATCTACCGCATCGCCTTCGAGTCGCTCGCCGACGCCAGCGTGCTCGTGCTGCTCATCGTCTCGGTCGGCGTGCACTTCGCCCTCGTCGGCCTGGGCCTGCTCTTCTTCGGCGCCGAGGGTTTCCGCAACCCCGCGTTCTGGGATGTGCGCTACGCGGCCGGCCCGCTCGCCTTCACCGGCCAGGCCCTCATCATCATGGCGGCCTCGCTCGTCCTCATCGTCGCCCTGTGGCTCGTCTTCGAGCGCACCCTCACCGGCAAGGCCTTGCGCGCGACGGCGGTGAACCGCCTGGGCGCGCGCCTCATGGGCATCTCGACCTCGGCCGCGGGCCGGCTCTCGTTCACGATGGCGGCCTTCATCGGCGCCTTGTCGGGGCTGCTGATCGGGCCGACCACGACCATCTTCTACGACAGCGGCTTTCTCATCGGCCTGAAGGGCTTCGTCGCCGCGGTCTTCG
>JAGWTS010000377.1 GCA_028868875.1 Burkholderiales bacterium
CTCGCGCCCGGCCAGCCCGCGCTGATGGATACTCTGGCCATGGCATTGGCAGCCGACAACCAGGTTCCGAAAGCGCTGGAGTTGCAGAAGCGGGTGGTGGCGCAGGCGCCCGACGCGCCCGAATTCCGTCTCGCGCTGGCGCGGCTGTACCTGCGCGCAGGCGACAAGGCGAGCGCCAAGTCCGAACTCCGGCGGCTCGCCGGGCTCGGCAGCAAGTTCGCCCACCAGGACGAGGTGAGCCAGCTGCTCCAGGGGCTCTGAGCCGGCGACGGCGCGCAAGCGATGGCCGAATCGTCCCGCGCTCCCAGGCCGCGCCGCCATTCCTGGCGCCGCGAGGCCCATCGCCTGATGCGCGCCGCGCTCGGCGTGGTGCCGCAGCCGATCCGCTTCGCGGCCTATCGCCAGATGGTCGACTGCGACCCGGCGCCGGATTCGCGCCTGGTGCTCAAGATCGCCGAGACCCAGGACGAGCTCGAGGCCTGCTTCTCGCTCCTGCACGACGCCTACGTCGCCAGCGGCTTCATGAAGCCGCACCCCTCGGGCCTGCGCGTGACGCCCTACCACGCGCTGCCGACGACGACGACGCTGTGCGCCAAGTTCGACGGCAAGGTGGCGGGCACCTTGTCGATCGTGCGCGAAGGGGTGTTCGGCTTTCCGCTCCAAAGCGCCTTCGACCTGAGCGCGGTGCGCGCCCGCGAAGGCCGCATCGCCGAGATCTCGGCGCTCGCGATCCACCCCGCGTTCCGGCGCACCGGCGGCTCCATCCTGTTCCCGCTGATGAAGTTCATGTACGAGTACTGCACCCAGTACTTCGACACGCGCCACCTCGTGATCGCGGTGCACCCCACGCGCATCGAGCTCTACGAGGCGCTGCTCGCCTTCGAGCGGCTTCAGGCCGCCGTCGTCGACGAGTACGATTTCGCCAACGGCGCGCCCGCGGTCGGCGCCACGCTGGACCTGCAGACCGCGCCGCGGCGTTTCCACGCGCTCTACGCCGACCGCAACGAGCGCCACAACCTGTACCGCTATTTCGTCGAGACCCGGCTCGCCAACATCCAGCACCCCGACCGGCGCTACTTCACGAGCAACGACCCGGTGCTCACGCCGGCGCTGCTGGACCATTTCTTCAACCGCCGCACCGATACGCTCGCCGGCTTCGACGACCGCAAGCTCGAGCAGCTGCATTCGGTCTATCCGGGCGAGGCCTGGAAAAAGGTGCTGCCACCCCTGCCCGTCGGTGCCACCGGGCAGGCCTTGCGCCAGTACCCGCGCTTCTCGGTCAAGTGCCCGGCGACGCTGAGCTTCGACGACCGCGGGCGGCCGCGCCAGGTCGAGGCGACGCTGATCGAGCTCTCGCTCAAGGGCTTCCAGGCGCGCACCGCCGAGCCCCTGCGTCCCGGCCTGAACTGCAGCGTCGACGTCGCCCTGGCCGAAGGCGAGCATGCCCGCATCGAGGCCGTGCTCCAGCGCAAGGTGCCGAGCGCGAGCGGCAACTTCCAGGGCTTTCGCGTGACCGAGGCGGACCCGGCCTGGATCCGCTGCGTCAACATGCTCTGGATCAGCGAAACCCATGCCGACCTGGCCCAGGGCTGGACCAGCGGGCGGCCGCTGCGGCCGGTCGACGAAGCCGCCTAGACAACACGAGAACGAAGCCCATGCGCCGCCGCCACCTCGCCGCCGCCCTCGCGGCCCTGCTCGCCTGCGCAGCGGCCCGGGCCGACCTGCCCGAGCTGATCGCCGCGGCCAAGCCCTCGGTCGTCGCGGTCGGCACCTACAGCGCGACCGACAGCCCGCGCTTCGGTTTCCGCGGCACCGGCTTCGTCGTCGGCGACGGCCGCACCATCGTCACCAACGCCCATGTCCTGCCCTCGGCCGTCGAAAGCGCGGCCCACCCGACGCTGATGATCCAGAGCCTGCAGGGCACGCAGGCCACGGTCGCGCACGAAGTCCGCGTCGTCGCCACCGATCTCAACCACGACCTGGCCGTGCTCGCGTTCGACGGCGACCCGCTGCCCGCGCTCGCGCTCGGCGACGCGCCGCTCGCGCCCGAAGGCACCGCCATCGCCTTCATCGGCTTCCCGATCGGCGGCGTGCTCGGCTTCTCGCCGGTCACGCACCACGGCATCGTCTCCTCGCTGACCAAGATCGCCTTGCCGGCGGCGAACGCGCGCGAGTTGAGCGCGCGCAGCATCGAGCGCCTGCGCCAGGGCCCGTTCGACATCTACCAGCTCGATGCCGTGGCCTATCCCGGCAACAGCGGCGGCCCGGTGTTCGATGTCGCGAGCGGGCGCGTCATCGGCGTCATCAACATGGTGATCGTGCGTTCGACGCTCGAGTCGGCGCTGTCGAGCCCGACGGGCATGTCCTACGCCATTCCGGTGCGCTATCTGCGCCCGCTGCTCGCAGCGCGCTGAAGGCTTGTCGAAGGCTCATTCGCCGGGCCGGGTCGTCAGGCCCATCCAGGCCTTGCGCCCGAGGTGAGCGACGAGGCTGGGCAGCGGCATGCGCAGCCAGTGGCCGCGCAGGTAGATGAAGCCGAGCGCCGCATGCGCGAGGGCATCGCCGCCTCGGGCGCCCGGCGCCTCGAACGCCTTCGCATAGACGGCCTGGAGCCGGCGTTTCGCGCCGAGCCGGGTGCCTGCGGGCCAGAGTTCGGCGATCGCCTCGTCCGGCACCGGGCTGCCGAAGACGCGCCGCGCCAGGCCGAGCCCGTGGGCCACCGGCAGCGCGAGGTCGTTGGCCGTGGCCGCGGCGACGGCCGAGGCCCAGAACCCGGGCCGGCGCGAGAAGCTGCGCGCCATGCGGTCGATGTCGTAGAGGTCGCGCAAGCCGTTGTGGAGCTCGCCTTCGTGCATCAGGTGCGTGATGCTGTGGATCAGCAGATCCTCCGGGCAGGGCACGCGCAGCGTCGGGAAGCCCTCGAGCGGCACCGAGCGCGCGAGGATCGCCTTTGCATCCGGCTTGTTGCGCGCCGTCAGCGGCAGGATGGTGTGGTGCACGTCCAGCACGGTGCCGCGGCGCAGGTTCACCATCGGCGGGATCTCGTGCATCCACTCGCGGTAGTAGCGCTGGTCGTAGGGGTCGATCTTCGCCGTGGTCCAGCCGCAGAGCATGAGCTGGCTCTCGACCGGGCCGATCCGGTCCGCGGCAACGAGGATGTCGATGTCGCCGAACAAGCGGCCTTGCGCGATTTCCGGATAGGCGAGCACGTAGGCCGCGCCCTTGAGAAGCAGGATCGGCGTCGCCAGCGGCGCGAGCGCTTCCTGCACGCAATGCGCCTCCCAGCGCACCGACAGGCGCTGGCGCTGGCCGAGCTGGCTCGCGCCGTCGAGGTGGCGCGCCGCCTGCGGCGGCGCCTTCACCCCGGCCGCTTCGAGCGCCACGGCCAATGCTCCCAGCAGGTTCGCGTCGCGCGCCTGGCGCACGAGCCGGGACCAGTCCGGAACCGGCAACCCGCTCGCCTGCTGCGGCTGGCGCAGCGCGGCGACGAGGCGGGCGCTGCCGCGCCTCATGCCTGGCTGATCCGGCGCACGCCCTCGAGGGCGTCGGCCGTCGAGCCGTAGGTCAGCTCCCAGCAGGTCGAAACGTCGAGCAGGGCGCACAGGCTGCTGAAGCCGGCCTTGCCCATGCGCTCCTTGTTGAACGACTGCTCGGAGATCCAGGTGAAGGCCTCGGTGCGCGAGACCGGCTCCAGCGCGAGCGGGCTGCCTTCGGCGAAGCGCGGGAACACGACCCAGGCCGCCTGCGCCGGGGTGGCGGCGCGGGCCATCGAGGCGGACGGGCAGGCGAGGTGCGAGATCGTGCCCTTGCGCGTGTCTTCGTAGACCGGCCCGACGCGCGCGCCGGGGAAGGCTCTCACGACCGGGATCGAGGCGTTCTTGACGCTGATCGGGCGCGGGTGCGCGAACAGCAGGTTCGTCGCCGGATCCAGGATCGCCAGCTCGTCGGAGAGCAGGCGCCACGACTCGATGTGCGTCAAGGCGGCGCACAAGGTGCTCTTGCCGGCGCCGGGAAAGCCGGGCATGACGAGCGCCCGGCCCCCGCGCTCGACGACCGCGGCATGCAGCACCTGCAGGCCCAGGGCGCGCTGCGCGACGCACCAGTTCAGGCCCCATTCGAACATCGGCCCGGCCTGGTCGGCGGGCAGGGGGAAGAAGGGCTCGACCCCGTCGAGCAGAAAGCGCGCCTGCGGGCGCCACCAACGGCGCAAGGCCTTGGCCGGCAGGACGGCGACGTCGAAATCGATGAAATCGCGATCCGTGCCGCGCGAAACGTCGCGGTAATAGAAATCCAGGTGCTGGGCGACCCGGGGAATCGGAGACCGCAGCCGGATATTGAACGGAGGGATTTGCAGGACGGCGTCGATCAAGGGGGCGAACCCTTCACGCTGGGGTGGAGGATTCTGCCGCCTGGGTCGCGACCTGCAGCAACCGGGCCTCGACGAGTTCCGAAATCGTGCTCAACAGAGGCCGTTCTTCGGCGTCGACGGGGGAGTCGCCGGCCAGCCGGCGGACCAGGTCGGCCGGGTTCGCGAAGCCTGTTTCGCGCACGGTTTCAACGATGCGGCGGCCGAGCGGGCTCAGCACCCAGTAGTCGCCCGAGGCCTCGTCGAACACGAGATGACCGTCGGAATCGGTCCACTCGGGACCGAACGAGACCATCCGCCCGGTGCGGATCGACCAGCCGGTATGCCGTCCGTCCGCGCCCGGGTCGATCGGGCCGTCTTCGCTCCGGCTGATCAGGGGCCCTTGCAATAGTTCGTCGTGGGCGCGTTGATGTCGTACATGCCCGAGATGTAGCTGATGACCTGGCTCGCGGTCCAGGCGGTCGAAGCACAAGTGCCTCCGGGGCTTTGCATCGACTGCGGGCAATACACGCCGGTCGTGTGCAACTGGACCCAGATGTCGACGACCTGCGCCTGAGTCAGTGGATACTTGGCCGTCGAGGACTGGTAGTAGCCGGCGCTCAACCAGGCGGCGCTCAAGTGGCGCAGCAGTTGCCCGACACCGTTGGCTCCGCCGAACATCGGATCGGTCGGTGATTGCATGACCCACCACATGCTGACGGGCAACGTGGTGCCGATCGGGGCCCAACCCGTGAACGTGTCCTGAAGGACGGTACCCGGATTGGTGATGTCGGTGAACACCACGGTGTTCAGGCTGCCGGTCGAGCAAGCCGAAATCGGTGTCTTGAAGGTCGGGAAAACGCCTCCCGCGGGCGGCCAGGCCAGGGAATGCTGCGGCTGCACCCAGTAGCCCGGCGAAAGCCCGCCCGAGCAGGTGGTTCCGTTGCCGGGGCGCGGGCTCGTGTTGCCGCTCATCGTCGCCGACGGGCTCTGGCAGACCGT
>JAGWTS010000378.1 GCA_028868875.1 Burkholderiales bacterium
GTCGTGGGCGCGTTGATGTCGTACATGCCCGAGATGTAGCTGATGACCTGGCTCGCGGTCCAGGCGGTCGAGGCACAGCCGCCACCCGGCGTTTTCATCGACTGCGGGCAGTACACGCCGGTGGCGTGCAACTGGACCCACATGTCGACGACCTGGGCCTGCGTCAGCGGATACTTGGCGGTCGAGCCCTGGTAATAGCCTGCGCTCAGCCAAGCGGCGCTCAGGTGGCGCAGCAATTGGCCGATGCCGCCGGGCCCACCGAACATGGCATCGTTCGGGGATTGCATGACCCACCACATGCTGACGCTCGCCGTGGTGCCGACGGGTGCCCAACCGGTGAACACGGTCTGCAGGACCGTGCCCGGATTGGTGATGTCGGTGAACGCCACGGAGTTCAGGCTGCCGGTCGAGCAAGCCGAAATCGGTGTGCTGAAGGTCGGAAATACACCGCCCGCAGGTGGCCATGCCAGCGAATGCTGCGGCTGCACCCAATATCCCGGAGACAGGCCACCCGAGCAGGTGGTTCCGTTGCCGGGGCGCGGGCTCGTGTTGCCGCTCATCGTCGCCGACGGGCTCTGGCAGACCGTCCCGCCCAATGCCGTCTTGGCGCTCACCGCCAGCAACACGCCACCGGCGCCGCCGACGCCGCGGAACAGCCGGCGCCGCCCTTCGTCGGGCAGCCTGGGGGCGGACTCGGGTCCCCAGGGCTTCGCATCGCGGGCGATCTTTTCAGGCGATTGCTGGTTCATTTTGCAGGTTCCAGGCAGGTTGTTCTTCGGCACTCCTCGCCGCTGAACCGATTATCAGCCCCGTACCCCTTCAACCGGACCCCCCGAAATCAGTGTGTCCCGAGCGAAATAGGGGGTGAAATCGTCACACTTGCGCACGAATTACAGGCGGTAATAGGCGCGGTACCAGTCGACGAACCGGCCGACGCCGGTGCGGATGTCGGTCGCCGGGGTGAAGCCGACCCAGTCGCGCAAGGCGTCGACGTCGGCGTAGGTGGCCGGCACGTCGCCGTCCTGCATCGGCAGCAGGTTCATCTGCGCCTTGCGCCCGAGCGCGCTCTCGACGCAGCCGATGTACTCGAGCAGTTGCACCGGGCTGTGGTTGCCGATGTTGAAGACGCGGAAAGGCGCGTCGCTCGTCGCCGGATCGGGTTCGAGCGGGCGGTAGCCGGGGTTCGGCTCGGCCGGGCGGTCGAGCACGCGGACCACGCCCTCGGCGATGTCGTCGACGTAGGTGAAGTCGCGCTGCATGCGGCCGTGGTTGAAGACGTCGATCGGCCGGCCTTCGAGGATCGCCTTCGTGAACAGGAACAAGGCCATGTCGGGCCGGCCCCAGGGTCCGTAGACGGTGAAGAAGCGCAGGCCCGTGGTCGGCAGCCGGTAGAGGTGGCTGTAGGTGTGGGCCATCAGCTCGTTGGCCTTCTTCGTCGCCGCGTACAGGCTCACCGGATGGTCGACGCTGTCGTGCTCGGAGAACGGCATCTTGGTGTTGCCGCCGTAGACGCTCGAGCTCGAGGCGTAGACGAGGTGCCGCACGCCGCCGTGGCGGCAGCCTTCGAGGATGTTGGTGAAGCCGACGATGTTGCTGTCGATGTAGGCGTGCGGGTTCTGCAGCGAATAGCGCACCCCGGCCTGGGCCGCGAGGTGGATGACGCGGTCGAAGCGTTCCTCGGCGAACAGCCGCGCCATCGCGGGCCGGTCGGCCACGTCCATCTTGACGAAGCGGAACCCGGGGTTCGGCGTCAGGCGCGCGAGCCGGTCCTGCTTCAGGCGGACGTCGTAGTAGTCGTTGAGGTTGTCGATGCCGACCACTTCGTCGCCGCGTGCGAGCAGCAACAGGGTGGTCGTCATGCCGATGAATCCGGCCGCGCCGGTCACGAGGATCTTCATAGTGGGCGCGGATTCTGGCACGCAGCGCCGGGCCGCACTCCCGCGCCGGCGATTGCGGTGGGCCTCAGAAGTAGAAAACGCCCAACAACTGCACGACCTGGCGATAGGGCAGGCTGCCGTACTCGGTGCCCGTGGCCCCGGAGGCGCCCTGCCACTGCAGCGCCACGTCCCAGCGCGGCCAGTGGTAGCGCAGCTCGGCCCACGCCAGGCGGCTGTGGTCGACCGCGTTCGAGCGCACGAAGGCGGTCAGGTCGAGCTGCTTCAGGCCCAGGCCCTTCATCGTTCCGTAGAGCAGCCAGGCGCGGCGCGAGCCCAACTCCTGGCTCGGCTGGATCAGCGCCTGGTAGGCCTGGTAGGCGGCCGGGCCCTGGGCCATGACGGTGTTCCAGCCGTTGCGGTCGAGCCCGGCGCCGTTGTATTCGGCCTCGGCGGTGAGCGCGAACGAGTTCGGGAAGGTGAAGGTGAGGCCGGCCGCGGCCTGCTGGGTGCGCTGCCCGTCGCCCGGGATGGCGAGGATCCGGTCCTGCAGGCTTTGCTGGCGGCTGCTCGACCATTCGGCATGGGCGACGAGCGACTCGCCGACGAGCGCCGTGCCGTTGACCCCGAGGGTCGGCGAGCGCCCGCGTTCGAGCAGCAGCAGGCCCTGGCCGCTCACGCGGTCGTTCAGGCGCTCGCTGAGCGTGAGCAGCGCGCGGTCGTTGGCATTGGTGGCGCCGAAGTCGGGCGAGCCGCCGCGCGTGCTCGGGCCGTTCCCGAGCTTGGGGGCGAGCGCCAGCGTGACGCCGCCGCCGGTCCACATCCGCCCCAGGCGCAGCATCACGGTGCCCATGCGCATCTCGCGCAGCGTCACCGGGTCGGCGGTGGTGAGGGTGCGCAGCCCGCCCGTGCGGAAGTAGTCGGTCGGGTTGTAGCCGTAGGCCGGGCCCTGGCGGAAGTTGATGCGGCCGAAGTCGACCGAGTCCGGCTGGCCCGGGGCCTGCCAGCCGATCCAGGCCTCGCGCAGGCTGTTGAGGGTCTTCGACTGGCCCGGCAGCGGCGGATAGCTGTTGTCGATGCGGTCCGAGAAGCCGATGCGCCAGGCCTCGTTCAGCCGCGTCGCATAGCGCAGGTCGAACGATTCGCGGTTGGCGTCGACGGTCTGCGCCGGCAGGCGCTGGTCGATGCGGCCGACTGCGAGCTCGGCCGATGCGCGCAGCGGCGCCTCCCTGGCCGGCGTCGCGGCCGGCGCCGCTTCGAGCGAGAGGGCGGCGGCGTCGTCGTCGGCGCGCGCCGGCGCGGCCGCGACGGCCAGGGCGAGCGCGAGCAGCGGGGTCAGGCAGGAGAGGTCGAGTCGGGGCATCGGATCATTCCGCAGTGAACCGCGAGAGGTAGTCGCGCTGGAACCAGCTGATCGGCGCGTCGCGGAACGCGTAATCGGCCAAGCGCACGATGGTGACTGCTTGCGGCTCGAGGCCGTCGATGATCACGGTCTCGGTCGGCCTTTCGGCGCCGAGCTGCGACTGGTACTTGCGGTAGTAGGCGGTCTTGAGCAGGCGCCCCGAATCGGCATAGAAGCGCGCCTTGATCGGCGCCCGGCTCGCGGCGTCGACCCAGAGTTCGATCTTGCCGTAGGTGGCGTCGGGCGTGGCGGCGGCCAGCTGCAGCAGCAAGGCGTTGCGGTTGTGCCCTTCGCCGTCCTTGAGCGGCGCTTCGGCGCCGGCCGTGGCCTTGTAGTCGCGCGCGAAGTTGACCGTGACCACGTCGCCGTTGGCGGCCTGGCCCATCAGGCGCTGCTGCGGCGAGATCCGCACCGCCGACTTGGTGGCGGGGTCGTAGAACCAGAGGTCGCTGCCGTTCTTGAGCATCACCTTGCCGGCATCGCGCAGCGGCTGGACGAAGCGCAGCAGGCTCGCGAACTGGCCGCTCGCCAGGGTGCGGGCATAGCTCACGAGCGTGGTCGTGTCGACCTGCTGGCCCTTCTCGAATTCGGTCAAGGTGACGGTGACGCGGAACGGCTGGCTCGGGTTGCGGATGGCATCGCTCTCGGCGAGCATCTTCTGCGCGTCCGGCGCGGCCTGCGCCGCGCCCGCGCACAGGCCGAGTCCGAGCGCGCAAAGCGAGGCCAGCGCGAGCCGGCGCGGCAGCACGGGGGCCTTGCGCGGCGCCCGGGAAGGGAATGTTTCAAGCATGTCTCAAGGCCTCCACCACCTTCAGGTTCGCGGCGCGCCAGGCCGGCAGCCAGGCCGATGCGGTGGCGATCATCACCAGGCCGAGCGTCGTGAACAGCACCGTCTTCATGTCGCCGAGCACGCGCAGCTGTAGCGGCAGATGCTCGGAGCTTCCGGGCGGCAGCCAGGTCAGCCCGGAATGGTTGACGACGGCCCCGAGCAGCAGCGCCGCGAGGATGCCGGTGACGGCGCCGACGCAGCCGAGCACGAAGCCCTCCATGATGAACAGGCGCCGGATCCCGCCCTGGCGCAGGCCGACGGCGCGCAGCGTGCCGATCTCGACCGTGCGCTCGACGACCGCGGTGTTCATCGTGTTGCTCACCGTGAAGAGCACGATGCCGCCGATGAGCACGAAGATGAAGTTGAAGATCACGTCGAACATCTTGTCGCTCTGGACGTAGAACGGATTGAGTTCGTTGAAGCTGCGCACCACCAGCGGCTGGCGCGGCGAGAGGTGCGGCGCGAGCAGGGCGGTGAGCCGGGCCTGCGCCCGGGCCTCGTCGGCGGTCTTGTGCAGCAGCACCATGATGGCCGTCACGCGCGGGACTTCGCGCCCGAACACCAGCTTCTGCGCCTGCGCCAGGTGGGCGATGACCGAGATCTCGTCGAGTTCCTTGAAGCCTTGGTCCTCGGCCGCGACCACGTTCAGCGAGGCGACGTTGGGGGCCCCGTTCGAGCTGCTGGAAAGCAGCTCGATGCGGGCGCCGGGCCGGCTCGCCGCGGCGGGTCGGCTGGCCTGTTCGCTGCCGGCGAGGGCGGCGATGTCCGCCGGCAGCTCGGCCGGCTTCTTGCCCGCGCCGCGTGTGGCCGGGGCCGCTGCGGCCGTTTCGGACTCGGGGCTGGGGCAGTCGGCGATGTGGAGCTTGGCGCACAGCTGCAGCACGCGCGCGACGCCGACGCCGACGATCGCCGAATCGGCGCCGGTGCCCACCAGCGGGAACTGCGGCCGCACCACCGGCACCTGGTACTCGTTCCACTGGCGCATCTTGTCGACATCGTCGGCCACGTAGCCGGTGCCGATGATGGTGCGCGAGATGCCGGCGTCGAAGTTTCCGGCGAGGCCGCCGAAGCGCAGCATCGGCGTGGCGACCGCGACCATCGGGCCGAGTTCCGGATCCTTGCGGATCTCGTCGAGCAGCGCCGCGTAGTCGGTGATGCCGTAGGCCGTGGGGTTGCCGCTGCCGTAGAGGAAGTAGTCGCGGTGCTGGATCTGCAGGTGCCCGCCGGTG
>JAGWTS010000379.1 GCA_028868875.1 Burkholderiales bacterium
GGACAGGTTCTCTTGCGCCCAGGTGCTGCGCTTGACCGCCACCGAAGCCGGGCCGTAGACCTCGGTGAGGCCGTAGACGTGGGTGATGTCGAAGCCGATCTTGGCCATGCCCTCGATCATCGAGGCCGGCGGCGCGGCGCCCGCGACCATCGCCCGCACCTTCTGCGAAATGCCGGCGCGCCACTCGGCCGGCGCGGCGATGACGAGGCTGTGGACGATGGGCGCGGCGCAGTAATGGTCGGCGCCATGTTCGCGCATCGCCTCGAGGATCGACTTGGCGTCGACCCGGCGCAGGCAGATGTGGGTGCCGCCCAGCATCGCCACCGTCCAGGGGAAGCACCAGCCGTTGCAATGGAACATCGGCAGGGTCCAGAGGTACTTCGGGAAATGCGGCATGGTCCACGTGGCCGCATTGCACACCGCGTTCAGGTAGGCGCCGCGGTGATGGGTGACGACGCCCTTGGGGTCGCCGGTCGTGCCGCTGGTGTAGCTCACCGCGATCGCGTCCCATTCGTCGGCCGGGCCTTCGAGCCGCGCCAGCGGCTCGTGCGCGGCGAGCAGGGTTTCGTATTCATGCTCGCCCAGCCGGTCGCCGGGGCCGGCGTATTCGCTGTCGGCGACGTCGATGACGACGATCTCGCGCCCATGCTCGCTGCGAAGCAGGCGCAGGGCCTCGGCCATCACCGGCGCGAATTCGCGGTCGGTGATCAGCACCCGGGCTTCGCAATGGTTCATCTGCCAGGCAAGCAAGGGCGCGTCGAGCCGGGTGTTGAGGGTGTTGAGCACGGCGCCCAGCGCCGGCACCGCGTAGTGCGCCTCGACCATCTCGGGCGTGTTCGGCAGCATCGTGCTCACGGTGCTGCCGCGGCCGACGCCGAACGCGCGCAGCGCCGCGGCGAGCCGCGCCGAACGCTCGCGTACCTGGGCCCAGGTGGTGCGGCGGCGGCCGTGGATCACCGCGGGCAGGTCGGCGAAGACCTCGGCGCTGCGCTCGACGAAGCTCACCGGGCTCAAGGCCACGTAGTTGGCCGCGTTCTTGTCGAGATGCTGGTCGTAGATGTTCATCGGACGATCCTCGCAGGCGGTGATGACGCCAGCCTTTCAGCGCTGCGTCTTGTCTTTCGCATTCTGGGCCTCGATGCGCTCGCGCGCCGCCTGCCAGTCGGCATCGCTCCACGAACGCAGTTCGTAGAAGTTGCCGCCGGTGGCCAGGGCATTGCCGCCGTCCATCATGATGCTCTGGCCCGTGAGCCAGTCGCACTGGCCGGGCGCCATCAGGAAGGCAGCGAGGTTCTGCAGTTCGTCGAAAGTGCCGGGGCGCGCCATCGGGTTGTGCTCGCGGCTGCGCGCACCGGGTTCTTCGCCCGGGTTCAGGCGCTTGCTCATGCCTTCGGTCGGAATCTCGCCCGGGCCGACCGCATTCAGGCGCACACCGTATTTCGCCCATTCGACCGCGAGCGACTTGGTCATCACGTCGATGCCGGCCTTGCTCATCGCCGAAGGCACGACATAGGGGCTGCCGTTGTCGACCCAGGTCGTGATGATGCTCATCACGCTGCGAAACGGCTGGCCCGGCTTCCAGGCGCCGGCCTTGGCTTCGGCGATCCAGCGCTTGCCCACCGCCTGGGTGACGTAGAAGCTGCCGTGGAAGACGATGTTGGCAATGGCGTCGAAAGCGCGCGGCGACAAGGCTTCGGTGGGCGAGATGAAGTTGCCGGCCGCGTTGTTCACGAGCCCGCTCAGGCCCCCCGATTGCTGCAGCGTCTCGACCATCTCGTCGACGGCCTGGGCGACGCGGATGTCGACGCCGAAGGTGTCGATGCGCCGCCCCGGGAAACGCTCGCGCCAGCCGGCCGCGGTTTCCTCGCAGACCGACTGCCTGCGCCCGCAGATCGCGACCTCGGCGCCGAGTTCGAGAAAGCGCTCGGCCATGGCACGGCCCAGGCCGGTCCCGCCGCCGGTGACGAGGATGCGCTGGCCCTCCATGAGGTTGTCGCGGTACATGGTGGGTCTCCTGGTTGCCGGCGTGCGCGCCTGGTCACGACGCGCTTGCGGCCGCAAGCGCTTGGTCGATATCCCAGAGGATGTCGTCGATGTGCTCGAGCCCGACCGAGATCCGGATCATGTCGGGCTTGACGCCGGCGGCGAGCTGCTGCGCGGCGTCGAGCTGGCGGTGCGTCGTGCTGGCCGGGTGGCTGATCAGGGTGCGCGTGTCGCCGATGTTGACGAGGTGGCTCATGAAGCGCGCGTTCTCGATGAAGGCGACGCCCTGCTCGATCCCGCCCTCGACGCCGAAGGCGAGCAGCCCCGAGGCGCCGCGCATCTGGCGCCGCATCAGTTCGTGCTGCGGATGGTCTTCGAGGCCGGGGTAGTTGACCCAGCTCACCGCCTTGTGCGATTGCAGGTAGCGCGCCACCGCGAGCGCGTTCGCGTTGTGGCGCTCCATGCGCAGCGGCAGGGTCTCGACGCCTTGCAGGATCTGCCAGGCGCTCATCGGCGCGAGCGCGGCGCCGTAGACGCGCAGCGTTTCCATGCGGCAGCGCATCGTGAAGCCGAAGTCGCCGAAAGTCTCGTAGAACTTCACGCCGTGGTAGCCGGGCGAGGGCTCGGTCATGCCCGGGAACTTGCCGTTGTCCCAGGGGAAGCGCCCGCTCTCGACGAGCACGCCGCCGAGCGTCGTGCCGTGGCCGCCGAGGTACTTGGTGGCCGAATGGACGACGAGGTCGGCGCCGAGGGCGATCGGGTTGCACAGGAAGGGGCTGGGCACCGTGTTGTCGACGACGAGCGGCAAGCCGTGGGCATGCGCCACTTCGGCGACGGCGGCAATGTCGAGCACGACGAGGCTCGGGTTGCCCAGGGTCTCGGCGAAGACCGCGCGCGTGTTCGGCCGCATCGCCGCGGCAAAGGCCTCGGGCGAGGTGGCGTCGACGAAGCTCGTCTCGATGCCGAACTTGCGCAGGTTCACCGCCAGCATCGTCACGCTGCCGCCGTACAGGGCACCGGCCGCGACGACGTGGTCGCCGGCCTGCAGCATCGTCATCAAGGCCATCGATTCGGCGGCCATGCCGCTCGAGCTGGCGACCGCGGCGCGCCCGCCTTCGAGCGCCGCGACCCGCTCTTCGAGCGCGGCCACGGTTGGATTCGACAGGCGCGAATAGATGTTGCCGAAGGTCTGCAGGTTGAACAGCGCGGCCGCGTGCTCGGCCGAGTCGAAGACGAAGCTCGTGGTCTGGTAGATCGGCAGCGCGCGCGCACCGGTCGCGGCGTCGGGGATCTGGCCGGCATGGATGGCCAGGGTTTCGGGCTTGAAGACGCGGTCGGCCATGTCGATCTCAAACGGGACGGCGCGCGGAGATGACGCCGGTATTGACGCCGAACCAGTTCAGCCCGCCGAACAGCCGCGCGTGCTCGATCTTGATGCAGCGGTCCATCACCGATTCCAGGCCCGCGGCCAGCGCCAGCGCCTCGGCCTCGCGGTTGACGACGCCGATCTGCTGCCACAAGACCTTGGCGCCGATCGCGACCGCGGCTTGCGCCACCGGCAGCACGTCGGCGGTCTTGCGGAACACGTCGACGATGTCGACCGGCTCGGGAATGTCTTCGAGCCGGGCGTAACAGCGCTCGCCGAGGATCGATTCATTGCGCGGATTCACCGGAATCACGCGGTAGCCGTGGTTCTGCAGGTATTTGGCCGCGAAATGGCTGGGCCGGTGCCATTCGGCCGAGAGCCCGACCACGGCGACCGTGCGGCAGGTTTTCAGGATACGGCGCAGGCTGTTGATGTCGTCGGCCATCGTGAACGCCGACTGTACCGAAAGCGCCAGGCTGCCGCGTGGCTGGTGCAAGACCGCGGCCGCTGCAAGCCCGGCTGAATAGGTTCATCATCAATGAGGGGGATGAAATCCGGGCGCGACGCGTTGCAGCCCGGCCGGGCCCGGAACAATGCGAAGGTTGACACGGTGAATACCAAAGACCCCACGGCAAATATCCAAATTCACAAGGCGTAAATTCGCGCGCCGCCGAAGAGGGCCACGTCGAGGCAGAAGAGGTTGTTCCGTCCCCGCTTGCACAGAAGAAGACGAGCCTCCATGAATTCCGCACCGACGCGCAAGAAGCCGCGCAGGGAACAGCAAAAAGACCGCCGCGCGGCGGCCACCGACAAGCCGGGCATGGCGCAGGCGCTGCGCCGCCTCGTCAGCGCGATGCGGCGTCCGCTCGCGATCGAACGGCGCGGCCGCCGGCTGCACGTCGTCCTCAAGGACCGGCGCCGCCCCGTGAGCCCGCCAGCCCAGGAGCCGAGCGCCGCCGAGCTCGCGGCCGTTCTCCAGCCGGCGCTGCTCGCCCACGCACAAGACCCGGCGCGAGGCCCGCTGCGCCATCTGCTGCTGGTGACGCGCGAAATGCTGCGCCGCGGCTGGAAGGGGGTGGAGATTCTTCCGGCGGCGCTGCTCGCCGAAGCGCTCGGGCAAGCCGAGCAGCTCGGCGGCCCGGAACCCCAGCCTGCGATGGCGCAGGTCATCACCCGGTTGCGGGATTTCCAGGCCAAGGCCGAGATCCGCGAGAAGCGCAAGGCCGAGCTGCTGGCCCAGGAGCGCGGCGAGACGATGGAAGTCTCCGAGGCGACGCACGAGGAGTTCCACGCCACCGAGCGCAGCTGGTTCGACAGCCTGGCAGCCGAGACCGGTAACGCGGACGAAGCGGACAAGCCGAAAAGCTGAGCCCGGGTGCCGATGGCATCATCGGCCAATTCTCCGCCGTACGAGCCGATTTGAACGACCCGACCCCGACCGCCGAGACCCGGCCCGAGGCCCACAAGCCCGTCGACTACCGGAGCTTCGGCCGCTTCGATCGCAAGATCTTCCTCCAGGGCTTCTGGCGGGCGTTCCGCGGCCGCGGCCTGGGTTCCGGCGCCCTGGGCGACGTCCAGACCTTGCTGGGCCTGATGGAGCGCGACGCGGCCGTCACCGACATCCGCTGGATGGCCTACATGTTCGCCACCGTGCTCAAGGAGACGACGCATCCGGAGGCGCGCCAGGTGCGCGTGCTCGACCGAAAGCACCGGCCGGTGCTCGACAAGAACGGACAGCCGATGACGCGCACGGTCCGCCCCTGGGTCGTGACGATGGCGCCGGTGGCCGAAGTCGGTCACGGCGCGGGCCGGCGCTATCACGAGCCGGTCAAGGTGCTGCGCCTCGAAGACGGTTCGGTGCGCGTGACCGAAATCGACGGCGACCGCTTCTCGGTTTCGAAAGCCGGCGTGATCCTGCCGCTGACACCGAAAGCCGACTTGGGCGCTCGGGACGGAGCCCCCCATGCCCAGGTCTACGAT
>JAGWTS010000380.1 GCA_028868875.1 Burkholderiales bacterium
CAGCGCGCGAGCCCGGCGCTGGCTTGCGCCCGAATGGTCGGCGCTGGCCGATCGCGCCGCGGCGCTGCCTTTCGCGGCCGGCGCCGGCGAAACCCATTGCGCGGCGCTGCAGCTCGAGGCCGGCGACTGGCAGGCGGCGCAGGCGGCGGTGGCGACCATCGAGTCGTGGCGCCGGATCCCGCAGCCGCTGGCCTGGATGGCCCAGGCGCGCTGGCGCGGCGGCAACCCCGACTCGGCCTGGCCGCTGCTGGTGGAGTTGGCCTGGATCGCACCGGCCCGCTTCGCAGCGCTCGCGCCGCGCCTGGACGATGCCGCGCTGGCGCGGCTGCTGCGCGCCTTCGAATCGGACGAAGCCGTGTTCGACGACGCGGGCTCCTGGGCCTGGTTCCCGGCCTGGGCCCTGGCCGAGCAACCCTTGCTCGCCGGCCCGATGGCGGGCGCCGAGCCCGCGCGCCAGGACGAGCCCGAGCGCGGCTGGCAACTCGTCAACGCCTTGCTGCGGGTGGAGCGCCGCGCCGAGCACGCCGAGCGCGTGCGCCTGCGCGCCGAACTCCAGCGGCTCCACGAGGGTTTGTACGCGACCTACATGAAGCCCAGGCGCTGAGCGCGGGGCGAGCGCGAAAGCAAGGCGGCCTGGAGCCCCGCGGCCCTGCGGCGGGTTCCCACGCCGTGGCGGCTTCGGCCGCAGCGCTCGGACGAAGAGGCCCTGCCGGGCGCGGAGCCCGATCGGGCGCGGGCCGTGGCGGCGGTTCGGCCCGATGGGCGCTCAGGCCGAGGGCGCCAGGCCCGCGCCGGCCGGCCCGGGCATCGAGGCGATCCAGCCCTCGACCGGGTCCGTTCCCTCGGGCATCGCCCCCGCCGGCTGGCGGCTCGCCCAGCCCGCCTGCATCAGGCACAGCGCCGCGTCCAGGCGGTCGCCCGAGGCGTCGTCGACCAGGGCCTCGCGCGCGGCGTGGCCCAACTTGAGCCGCAGCCCGAGGCGGCTGCGGCCTTGCTCGAGCGCATCGACGAGGTCCTTGCGCGCGATCAGGCGCTCGGCCGAGGCGTCGTTCTTGTACGAGCGCCGGCCGATGAGTTCGTGGGCCAGCAGCCCGGGGTAGCCTTCCACCGCGCGCCGCGCCGGGTCGCCGTCGTGCAGGCGCGGCAGCGTGACACCGGCCGCGACGAGCCGCGCCAGCCCCTCGTAGTACATGAAGCCCACCGGTACGTAGCGCGTCTGCAGCGGGCTCGTCGAGCTGAAGCCGGCGAGCGCGCGGTCGGTGCGGCGGTGGATCAGGCGCTGGCCCGCGGGGCGCGCGTTGCCCCAGGCGTCGACGAGGGCGCGAAACGCCATCCGGTCGGGGCAGCGCCGGTGCAGCTCGGCGCTGGCTTCGGCGCAGGTCCGGCCGAGCCCGAGCGAATCGACGAACTCGCGCGGCAGGCCGAACGGAAAGTCGAAGGCGCCGAACCAGGGCCCGGGCTCGGCGAGCAAGGCCTCGAAGCCAGCCAGCGAATCCACCGCCTGCAAGGCCTCGAGCCGCAGCACCGCGCCGGCCAGGCGCCCGCGCGCCAGCGTGATCGGCTTGCGCCGGCTCGGCGCACTCGTGAAATCGACGCCGACGAGCGCCGGCCCGGCGTCGGCCGTCACACGCGCAGCCGGTAGCCGGTGCGGAAGATCCAGGCCACGATCGCGATCGCGACGGCGAGGAACAGCGCAGTCATCGCCAGGCTCGAGCCCACCGCCACATCGGCCAGGCCGTAGAAGCTCCAGCGGAAGCCGCTCACCAGGTAGACCACCGGGTTGAACAAGGCCACGGTCTGCCACATCGGCGGCAGCATGTCGATCGAATAGAAGCTGCCGCCGAGGAAGGTCAGCGGCGTGATGATGAGCAGCGGCACCACCTGCAGCTTCTCGAAGTTGTCGGCCCAGATGCCGATGATGAAGCCGACCAGGCTGAAGGTGAGCGCCGTGAGCACCAGGAACAGCATCATCGCGAACGGATGCTCGATGTGCAGCGGCACGAAGATCGAGGCCGTGGCCAGGATGATGAGGCCGAGCAGGATCGACTTGGTCGCCGCCGCGCCGACGTAGCCGAGCAGGATCTCGGGGTAGGCCACCGGCGCCGAGAGCAGTTCGTAGATGGTGCCGGTGAAGCGCGGAAAGTAGATGCCGAACGAGGCGTTGCTGACGCTTTGCGTGAGCAGCGAGAGCATCACGAGGCCGGGCACGATGAAGGCGCCGTAGCTCACGCCGCCCACCTGCGGAATGCGCGAGCCGATGGCGGCGCCGAAGACGACGAAGTACAGCGAGGTGGACAGCACCGGAGAGACGATGCTTTGCATCACCGTGCGCCAGGTGCGCGCCATCTCGAAGCCGTAGATCGAACGGACTGCGTAGAAATTCATGCCTGGGCGCTCCGGGTCTCGTGGACGAGGCCGACGAATATTTCCTCGAGCGAGCTCTCGGTGGTCTGCAGGTCCTCGATCGCAACGCCGGCTCGGGTGAGCGCGGCGAGCAGGTCGCCTACTCCGCCGGCCGCACCGCCCCCGCTGCCGTTGCTGCCGTAGCTGTAGCCGATCTCGCGCCCGTCGGCCGAGAGCGCCAGCCCCAGGCCTTCGAGCTCTTGCGGCAAGCGCGCCAGCGGCTGCTTCAACTGCAGCCTCAGGTGCTTGGTGCCGAGCTTGCGCATCAGCTCGGCCTTGTCCTCGACGAGGATGAGCCGGCCCTTGCTGATCACGCCCACGCGGTCGGCCATCTCCTCGGCTTCCTCGATGTAATGGGTGGTCAGGATCACCGTGACGCCGGTCTCGCGCAGGCTGCGCACCAGCGCCCACATGTCGCGCCGCAGCTCGACGTCGACGCCGGCCGTGGGCTCGTCCAGGAACAGCAGCTGCGGCTCGTGCGCCAGCGCCTTGGCGATGAGCAGCCGGCGCTTCATGCCGCCCGACAAGGTGATGATCTTGCTGTCACGCTTGTCCCAGAGCGAAAGCGAGCGCAGAACCTTTTCGATATGCGCCGGGTCGGCCGGCTTGCCGAAAAGGCCGCGGCTGTAGGCGACGGCGTTGCGCACCAGTTCGAACGAATCGGTGGTGAGTTCCTGCGGCACCAGCCCGATGAGCGAGCGCGCGGCCCGGTAGTCGCGCCGGATGTCGTAGCCGGCGACGCTGACGCTGCCGCCACTCGGGTTGACGAGGCCGCAGACGATGCCGATCAGCGTCGTCTTGCCGGCGCCGTTGGGGCCGAGCAGGGCGAAGATCTCGCCGCGCCGGATCTCGAGATCGACACCGTCCAGGGCCTTGAATCCGGTGGCATAGGTTTTGGAGACTTGCTTCAGCGTGAGGATGGCGGGCATGGCGCGAGGATAGAGGGCTTTGCCGACCCGCGCAGCCGACGCCTGCCTTTACGCGGCCAGGCGCGGCGGGCGCAACCGCGTGGAATGCGCCGCGCCTGCGCCTCAGGGCGCAGGGCCGGAGAGCAGCGGAATCGCGCCGTCCGCGTCCTGGCCGAGCAGCCCGACGCGGGTGTAGATGCCGAGCTTGGCGCGCGTGTCCTCGATGTCGAGGTTGCGCATCGTGAGCTGGCCGATGCGGTCGGCCGGGGTGAAGGCGCCCTCGCCCTTTTCCATCGTCAGCCGCTCGGGGTGATAGGTGAGGTTCGGGCTCGTCGTGTCGACGATCGACCAGTCGTTGCCGCGGCGCAGTTCCAGCGTCACCTCGCCCGTCACCGCGCGCGCCACCCAGCGCTGCGCCGTCTCGCGCAGCATCAGGCTTTGCGGGTCGAACCAGCGGCCCTGGTAGAGCAGGCGACCGAGGCGCCGGCCGTTCGTGCGGTACTGCTCGATCGTGTCTTCGTTGTGGATGCCGGTCACGAGGCGCTCGTAGGCCGTGTGCAGCAGCGCCATGCCGGGGGCCTCGTAGATGCCGCGGCTCTTGGCCTCGATGATGCGGTTCTCGATCTGGTCGCACATGCCCAGGCCGTGGCGCCCGCCGATGCGGTTGGCTTCCTCGAACAGCGCCACCGCGCTGGCGAAGGTGACGTCGTTGAGCGCCACCGGATGCCCTTCCTCGAAGCGCACCGAGACCGTCTCGGCCTTGACCTCGACCTCGGGCTTCCAGAAGGCGACGCCCATGATCGGGTTGACGATCGCGAGGCCCGCGTTCAGGAATTCCAGGTCCTTGGCCTCGTGCGTGGCGCCGAGCATGTTGCTGTCGGTGCTGTAGGCCTTCTCGACGCTCATCTTGTAGTCGAAGCCGTTGGCGATGAGGTATTCGCTCATCTCCTTGCGCCCGCCGAGCTCGTCGATGAAGCGCTGGTCGAGCCAGGGCTTGTAGATCTTGAGCGCCGGGTTCGCGAGCAGGCCGTAGCGATAGAAGCGCTCGATGTCGTTGCCCTTGTAGGTGCTGCCGTCGCCCCAGATGTTGACGCCGTCTTCGCGCATCGCGACGACGAGCGCCGTGCCCGTGACCGCGCGGCCCAGCGGCGTGGTGTTGAAGTAGGTCGAGCCGCCGGTGCTGATGTGAAAGGCCCCGCACTGGATCGCGGCGATGCCTTCGGCGACGAGCTGCGGCCGGCAGTCGACGAGGCGCGCGATGTCGGCGCCGTAGGCGCGCGCCTTGCGCGGGATCTCGTCGTAGTCGCTCTCGTCGGGCTGGCCCAGGTGCGCGGTGTAGGCGCAGGGGATGGCGCCCTTGGCGCGCATCCAGTGGACGGCGGCGCTGGTATCGAGGCCGCCCGAGAAGGCGATGCCGACGCGCTCGCCGGCGGGAACGGATTGCAGGATGTTGGTGGGCATGGCGGTTGGGCTTGCGGTGAACCCGCAATTGTCGCCGGGTTGGCGCCCGCGCCGATCCGCCTTCAATCCGGCGCCGGGCAGAGTGCGGCCAGCGCTGCCGGCGGCTCGCCCGAGTCGGGCGGCCCGCACAGCACGCCGGGCCCCCATTGCCAGAGCGCCATCGCTCCTACCCCGGCCGCAGCCAGCACCGCAAGCACCGCGGCGACGAGCAGCCCGCGCTGCCAGGCGCGCCGGCCGCGGATGAAGTCGCCGAGCACGAGCTTGGCGAGATGGATCGCGACCGTCGCGACGAGCGCGGCGACCGCGGTGGAGCGCGTGTCGGCCCCGCCGAAGAGCAGCGCCGCGCCGAGCAGCAACAACTCGAAGCCGTAGATCAGGATCATCAGGTGCGACCACACCCGATGCCAGATCGCGCCCGGTGTCGCCACCACCACCGCGCCCTGCATCACGAGGCCCAGCCGCGCCACCCAGCGCACGAGCGGCGTCGTCGACGGCACGGCGCGGCTCACGCCTTCGAGGATGCGGCCCGTGATCGTGACCGCGCGCGA
>JAGWTS010000381.1 GCA_028868875.1 Burkholderiales bacterium
GGTGGCGGCGGCGGCGGCGGCGGTGGCGGTGGCGGTGGCGGTGGCGGTGGCGCCGGTGGCGGCGGCGGCGGCGGAGTCGTCAGAAGCGAAGCCCCGCATTTCAAACAGAACCGGGCCCCTGGCTTGTTCGGCTGTCCGCAGGCGGAACAGGCGCTTGCCTCCACCGATGAAGTCGAGGCGGCCGGCGATGCCAGCTTGCCGCCGCAACTCTTGCAGAACTTGGCCCCTTCGCGGTTCTCCGCGTGGCAGGTCGGGCAGGTATGGGTCACTGTTGCTCCCTTTTCGGCGCGCCATTGCCGGCTGTGTCCGCACGCCGCAACCACTGACGAACGATTGGCGAGAACGTCATTGCAGCCCCGGCCCTGGGCACGCAATGCCGACTCGATGCCGATCGATTCACCCCGAGCGGAGCGGCACAGCCTGGTTGCGCGCGAACGCAGCGCCGACGCACTCGACCCGATCGGGCCCTTTCAGAACCCCCAGGCTCGCCTCGATCGTCCGGGCGAGCGAAATCCTTGGCGCGGCGGGTCAGCGTCCCCGTTGCTGACCCGCGCTCGGCATCTCCTGAACAGTTCGAATACTTGTTGGAGGGTCACGATAGCCATCGGGCGGATACAGGTTCGGGTACAACCCCCGCGAATAGGGGGTGTGCCAGAGGCTTGGCGAGGGCCGCGGCGGCGCCGTCGGACGTCGGGCACCGGCGCGCTCGAGCACCCGGCGCGTTCGCCACCCGCCGGCCGCCTTTTACAATCTTTGCGATGGACACTCCCGGCAATCTGTTCGTCGTCGCCGCACCCAGCGGAGCCGGCAAGTCCAGCCTCGTCAAGGCCTTGCTCGAGCTCGATTCGCATCTCGCGGTCTCGATCTCGCACACCACGCGCGCCCCGCGCGGCCAGGAGATCGACGGGCGCGAATACTGGTTTGTCGACGAGCCGACGTTCCGCGCCATGGCCGGGCGCGGCGAGTTCTTCGAATGGGCCCAGGTCCACGGCCATCTCTACGGCACCTCGCGCACCGCGATCGAGGCGCGCCTGATGGCGGGCGAGGACATGGTGCTCGAGATCGACTGGCAGGGCGCGCTGCAGATCAAGCGGCTGTTCGCGCATGCGGTGCTGATCTTCGTGCTGCCGCCGAGCTGGGACGAGCTGCGCCACCGCCTGGAACGCCGCGGCGAGGACCGCGACGAAGTCATCGAGACCCGGATGGCGAACGCGCGCGCCGAGGTGGCCCAGGCGCGCCATTTCGACTTCGTTATAATCAATCACTTGTTCGAAACCGCGCTCTTCGACCTGAAGACCGTGGTCCACTCGCAGCGCCTGAAGTACGCGGCCCAGATCCGCAACCGAAGCCAGGTGTTTGCGGCCCTCGACCTCATCTGAGAACACCCTCATGGCCCGCATCACCGTCGAAGACTGCCTGCAGAAGATCCCGAACCGCTTTCAGCTCGTGCTCGCCGCCACCTACCGCGCGCGCATGCTGAGCCAGGGCCACGCGCCCAAGGTCGAGGCCAAGAACAAGCCCGGCGTCACCGCCCTGCGCGAGATCGCCGCCGGCGAGATCGGCCTCGAGATGCTGCGCAAGGTTCCGGTCTGACCTTCGCTTACCCCAAGCCACGGGCGCCTTGCGAGGCGCCCGTTGTCATTGGCGGCGGGTCGTCGGGGCCGATCGGCTAGATTACGAGCATGGGGATCCGCTCGCTGGCTGCCGAACTGCTGCCCGCCGCCTTGCACGGCCGCGGGCGCGCGAGCGCCGAGCCGGCGCCCCCGCCGCTCGAGGCGGCCTCGTTCGCGAACCTCGCCGACAAGCTCGGCTACCTCTCCAAGGCCGACTTCAAGCTCGTGCGCGAGGCCTACAAGTTCGCCGACGAAGCGCACCTGGGCCAGTTCCGCGCCAGCGGCCTGCCCTACATCACGCACCCGATCGCGGTGGCCGGGCTCTGCGCCGACTGGCGCCTGGACGTGCAGGCCATCATGGCCGCGCTGATGCACGACACGATCGAGGACCAGGGCGTCACCAAGACCGAACTCATCGAGAAATTCGGCGCCCCCACCGCGGACCTCGTCGACGGCCTCACCAAGCTCGACAAGCTCCACTTCAGCACGCGCGAGGAAAGCCAGGCCGAGTCGTTCCGCAAGATGCTGCTGGCGATGGCGCGCGACGTGCGCATCATCCTCATCAAGCTCGCCGACCGCCTGCACAACATGCGCACGATGGCGTCGATGGCGCCCGACAAGCGCCAGCGCATCGCACGCGAAACCCTCGAGATCTACGCCCCGATCGCGCACCGCCTGGGCCTGAACCAGAGCTACCGCGAATTGCAGGAGCTCTCGTTCGAGCACCTGTACCCCTGGCGCCACGGCGCGCTGGCGAAGGCGCTGCAGCGCGCGCGCGGCAATCGGCGCGACATCGTCGAGCGCGTGCAGAAGGACGTGGAGCGCGCCTTTGCGGCGCAGAAGCTCAAGGTCCACGTCTACGGGCGCGAGAAGACGGTCTATTCGATCTACCGCAAGATGCGCGAGAAGCGCGACGGCTTCGCCCACGTCAACGACATCTTCGGTTTTCGCATCATCGTCGCCAACCTGCTCGAGTGCTACCTGTCCATCGGCGTGCTGCACCAGCTCTACAAGCCGGTTCCGGGGCGCTTCAAGGACTACATCGCCATCCCCAAGGCCAACGGCTACCAGTCGCTGCACACCACGCTGGTGAGCCCGCTCGGCACCGCGGTCGAGTTCCAGGTGCGCACCGAGGCCATGCACGCGGTGGCCGAGAAAGGCATCGCTGCACACTGGCTCTACAAGGCCGGCGAGTCCGGCGCCGCGGCCGAGGCCCAGCGCCTGGGTTCGATGTGGCTGCAAAGCCTGCTCGACATCCAGGACGAGACGCGCGACGCGACCGAGTTCCTCGAACACGTCAAGATCGACCTCTACCCCGACGCGGTCTACGTCTTCACGCCGCGCAGCAAGATCCTGGCGCTCCCGCGCGGCGCGACGCCGGTCGACTTCGCCTATGCGATCCACTCCGACGTCGGCGACCACATGGTGGCGGCCAAGGTCAACGGCGAGGCGGTGGCGCTGCGCACCGAACTGCGCAGCGGCGACGTGGTGGAAGTGCTGACCTCGCCCGGCGCGCGCCCGAATCCGGGCTGGCTCAACATGGTGCGCACCGGGCGGGCGCGCTCGAAGATCCGCCACTACCTGAAGAACATGGAGGCCGAGGAGTCGCGCGCCCTGGGCGAGAAGCTGCTCGCCCAGGCGTTGCGCGCCGAAGGCCTGCAGATCCCCTCGTCGGACCCGAGCGACGAGGCGGCGCTCGCGATCTGGCAGCAGCTCACGCGCTGGAGCGGCAATCGCAACCGGGTCGAGCTGATGGTCGACATCGGGCTGGGCCGAAAGATCGCGACCATCGTCGCGAAACGCCTGGCCCAGCTCATGATCGAGCGCGGCAGCCGCCCCGACGCGGTCACGCTCACCCTCGGGCGCTATGGTTCCGACGACACGACGCCGACCCAGAGCGTGGTCTTCGTCGATGGCAGCGAAGGCGCCTCGGTGCGCATGGCGCCGTGCTGCCGGCCGATTCCGGGCGACCCCATCGTCGGCTACCTCGGGCGCGGCGAAGGCCTGGTCGTGCACACCGCCGAATGCCAGACCGGGCGCCGCCTCTACGAGCGCGACAGCGAGCGCTGGATGCGGGTCGAATGGGCCGAGGACCTCACGCGCAATTTCCAGACCACGGTCGTCGCCCTGGTGCGCAACGCCAAGGGGGCGCTGGCCCAGGTCGCGGCAGCGGTCTCGGCGTCGGAGGCCGACATCATCCACCTCGACATGGGCCAGGAGCCGGCGGCCGACACGACCGAATTGCGGCTTCTGGTCTCGGTGCGCGACCGGGTCCATCTCGCCGAGGTGCTGCGCACGCTGCGACGGGCGCCGGTGGTGATGCGGGTCTGGCGCTTCAAGCCCGGTCAGACCGGCGGCTGAGGTTCAGGCTTCGGCGCTGGGTTCGGGGTAGCGCACCTCGACCACCTCGATCGCCTCGACGCCGCCGGGCGTGACGAGCTTGACCTCGTCGCCGACCCGCGCCTTGAGCAGGGCGCGCGCGATCGGTGCGACCCAGCTCACTTCGCCTTGCAGGCTGTCGGCTTCGTCGATGCCCTTGATCGTGATCGTGCGCTCGACGCCGGCGGCGTTCGCGTAGGTCACGGTCGCGCCGAAGAACACCTGGTCGCCGCCGTGGTGCTGCGACGGGTCCGCGACCTCGGCGATGTCGAGCCGGCGCGTCAGAAAGCGGATGCGGCGGTCGATCTCGCGCAGCCGGCGCTTGCCGTAGATGTAGTCGCCGTTCTCGCTGCGGTCGCCGTTCTTGGCCGCCCACGACACCGTCTCGACGACCTTGGGCCGCTCGACGTCGAGCAGGTTCATCAACTCCTCGCGCAGGCGCCGATAGCCCGCCGGCGTCATGTAGTTGCGCGCTCCGGCCGGCAGCGGCGGCAGACCCGCAGCGGGGTCGTCTTCGTCGTCGTCGGGGGCGTCCGATTCCCGGGTGAAGGCCTTGCTCATGGCGCGAATCCGTCGAGGTCGCTGGATGGAGGAGCTACTTCACGACGTCGATCTTCGCCTCGGCTGCGCCGAAGCTCTCGTCGCATGCGCCGCTGGCCGGGCAGATCGTGCGCCCCGCAAGAATGGGCTGGCTGCCCTTGTACGCCGCCATGATCTTCGCGGCCTCGGCGCCGTTGGGCAGGGCCCGCATCGTGCCCGCCTTGGTCGGATCGAGCCCGCTGTAGTCGCGCGGGCGCGCCGTGACCAGCGCCAGCATCGCCCCCGCCCCCGGGGGCTCGGAGGCCTGCAGGTAGACGCCGTTGCCGCTCGGGACGTGATAGCGCTGGCCAGCGCGCAGCTTGATCGTCCCCGACACCGTGTTCGGCAGCAGTTGCAGCAGGCCACCGCGGCCATCGTAGACGAGCACGTAAAGGTAGCCTTCGCGCGCCGACTCGATGTCGAAGGCGAGTTCGTCCTTGCCGATGTGCAGCACGCTGCGCTGGACCTTCAGCTGCAGCGCGTACTCGGGCGACTGTGCCGCGAGCAGGCGATCGAACTCGTGCAGCGGGTCGAGGCCGGACGGC
This sequence comes from Burkholderiales bacterium, assembly GCA_028868875.1. Taxonomy (GTDB): domain Bacteria; phylum Pseudomonadota; class Gammaproteobacteria; order Burkholderiales; family Burkholderiaceae_C; genus Rubrivivax. Next base: position 5,117 of record JAGWTS010000381.1, read on the forward strand.
GGCGCCGCGGCCGCGGCCGGGGCCGGGGCCGGGGCCGCGGCATTCGGAGCCGGAACTTCGGCCGCCGCACCCGTTGTGGCCACGGCGGGTGCGGCCGCAAGCGTCGCCGCCGGTGCCGCAGGTGCCGCTGGCGCCGCCGTGGCCGGTGCGACTGCGACCGGCTCTGACGCGACACCGTGTGGCGC
>JAGWTS010000035.1 GCA_028868875.1 Burkholderiales bacterium
TCGCGACGATCTGCTCCAGGTTCTGGGCCGGGTCGAAGGCCTGGCGGCGCGCGCGCCGGAGGCGGGCAGCTACCTTTTCCCGCGTCTCCCGGCCCTGGGCGTTGCGCTGCACGACTTCGTGCGTTTGCTGCGCCAGCAGGCGGGCGTGACGGTGACCCCGGGAACCGAGTTCAGCCCGCTCGCGGACGACAGCATCCGCCTCAATTTCTCGCAGAACCATCGCGCCGCGGTGCAGGCGCTGGAGCGCTGTGCGCTGATGATCGAGCGCTATCGGGCCTAGTGCAGCCCCCATCGCAAGAAACTGGAAGCGAGACTTCGATGACGCGTCGTGCCTTCACCAGCGACCAGGCGCCGCCGCCCGCGGGAACCTACAGCATCGCAGTGCAGGCGCGCGGCCTCGTCTTCCTGGCCGGCCAGACGCCGCGCGACCGGAACAACGTGCGCCATGGCGACAAGCCTTTCGAATTCCAGGCGCGGATGGCGCTGGACAACCTCGAGGCCGCGGCCCGCGCCGCGGGGCTGTCGCTGAAGGACGCGGTCAAGGTGAACGTCTTCCTGAAGAACCCGGCCGATGCCAAGGCCTTCGACCGGCTCTACGCACCCTACGTGGGCGACCCGCCGCCGGCGCGCACCCTGACCCAGTCGAACCTCGTCGGCTTCGACATCGAAGTCGACGCCGTGTTGCTCGCGCGCGAGGCCTGAGGGAGAACCGGCGCGGGCCGGGACCGAAGCGCTCGACGCTGCGCGATGGAGGCGCCGGTTTCGGCGCCAAAGCTCGATCAGGGGCGCTTGCTTCAAGTCAACACGGCAGGCTGCGCCTGATGCAAGATCCGGCCAAGCGCCCGCCATTGCACGGGCGCGCCCAGAAGGAGGTTTCCCATGAAGAGCATCCTCGTCCACCTCGACGCCTCGCCGCGCTCGAGCGAGCGCCTGGCCCTGGCGCGGCAAGTTGCGCGCACCCAGGGCGCCGCCGTTACCGGCTATTACGCGGTCGTGCCGACGATGCTGGGCATGCCCTTCATCGGCGCCAGCGCCACCGGCTCGGTCATGGCGCTGCTCGAGAACGCGGACCGCGAGCAGCGCGCGCGGGCGCGCGGGATCTTCGATGCCGCGGCAGCCGCAGGCGGGGTCGAGATGGAATGGGCCGAACTCGGCAACACCGACTTTGCGTCGGGGGTGTTCGAGCAGGCCCTCTACACCGACCTGCTGGTCCTCGGCCAGAACGATCCCGACGACCACCTCGTGGGCACGCTGCCGCCGCGCTTCGTGGCCTCGCTCGTCGTCGACAGCGGCAAGCCGGCCCTGGTGCTGCCTTGCGTCGGCCACTACGAAAGCGTTGGCAGCAACGTGCTCGTGGCCTGGAAGCCGACGCGCGAGGCCGCGCGCGCGGTGAGCGCGGCGCTGCCCTGGCTGCGCGCGGCGCGGCGCGTGCATGTCACCGGCCCGGCTTCGGCGGCGCTCGAGCGCTGGCTGCGCCGGGAAGGCGTGAGCGCCCCCATCGCCGAGGCGAGCCTGGCCGAGGTCCCGGTCGGCGAGGCCATGCTCTCGCTCGCGGCCGATGTCAGTGCCGATCTGCTGGTGATGGGCTGCTATGGCCACAGCCGGGCGCGCGAACTCGTGCTGGGCGGGGCTACCGAAACCCTGCTGCGCTCGATGACGCTGCCGGTGTTGATGGCCCATTGACCGGCCCCATCGACGCCGAGCCCGGGTGCCCGCCGCGCCCATCGGGTATCCCCCGCCGCCGACGCGGCGCCTTCAGCCTGAACAGGAGCCGACGATGAAGCCGAACCGATCTGCCGCCAAGGCCGCCCCGCGCCGCAGCACCAGCCCCGCCCCGACGAGCGCCGCCGAGCCGGCCACCGCGGCGCCCGCGGACCTGCCCTCGCGCGACGCCCTGGTGCGCGAGGCCGCCTATGCGCTCTACGAGCGCCGCGGCTGCGTCTACGGCCACGAACTCGAAGACTGGCTCGCGGCCGAGGCCCAGGTCGATGCCGAACTGGCCGCCACGGCGGCAGCGCGCAACGCGGCTCACTGAAGCGGCGGCGCATTGACGCCGCGCCGGGCTGCAGCGGCGCCGGCTCGCGCGAGCGCTCGGCGCGGCGTTCAGCGCGAAGGCGGCAGTTGCCGGACCGCGCCCGGTCGGCGCCTTGCTGCGGCGCTCAGTTCGGATACCGACACAGCGCCGCGCCGCGCGCGAGCGCGATCTCGGCTTCGCGGCCGATGCGGCGCACGATCTCGGCGGCCGGCTCGACCGCGTCGATCAGGTCCACCGCCTCGCCGGCCCAGACCATCGCGGTGTCGAAGTCCTGGGCCTGGACGGCGTCGAGGAAGGCCGGGTTCTCGCTCGCGAGCGCGCCCGCGAGTTCGTTCTCGTGGCCCTGCCAGCGCCCCATGAAGCGGTTGCGCAAGGCGCGGCCGTCGTAGCCCGGCGGCCAGTCGAGGCGGCGCACGATGTCGAAGACCGTGGTGCGCGCGGTGGCGTCGCCGCTGGCAGACGCGATCAAGGCCTTGGCGCGCGCCGAGCCCAGGGCTTCGTCGCTGGCGTAGAAGCGGGTGCCGAGCAGCGCGCCCTCGGCGCCGAGCATCAAGGCCGCGGCCAGGCCGCGCCCGTCGGCGATGCCGCCGGCGGCGACCACCGGGATCGGTGCCACGAGGTTGGCCACCGCCGGCACAAGGGGCAAGGTGGCGCGCCGGCTGGCGTGGCCGCCGGCCTCGGTGCCCTGGGCGACGACGAGGTCGGCGCCGGCCTCGTGTGCGAGGCGCGCACCGGCCAGGTCCTGCACCTGGCAGATGAGGCGGCAGCCCGCGGCCTTGATGCGTGCGCCCAGCGGCCGCGGGTCGCCGAACGACAGCATCACCGCCGCCGGCTTGCGCGCCAAGGCGAGTTCGAGCAGTTCGGGCGCGGTCGACCAGGTGATGAAGCCGATGCCCCAGGGCCGGTGGCTGAGTTCGCCCACCAGGTCGAGTTCGCGCGCCACCCACTGCGGGTCGCCGTAGCCCGCGCCGACCAGGCCCAGCCCGCCCGCGTTCGAGACCGCGGCCGCGAGGCGGCCACCGGCGACGCCTCCCATCGGGCCGAGGATGAGGGGATGCTCGAGTTCGAACATCCGGGTGAGGGCGGTCGTGATCATGGCGGACCTTTCAGCGTGAACGTTCAGCGGGCGCGCCGGATTCGATCTCGACCACGAAATGCGGGTCGAAGTTCGGGTTCTCGCGCGTCGCGCCGCGCACATAGCCGCGCGGATTGCACACCACGCGGGTCGAGTCGATGCGGTAGTCGAAGCTGTCGTGGGTGTGGCCGTGGATCCAGAGATCGGCGCGGCCCGCGCCCAGGCGCTGCCAGGCGTCGGAGACGAAGCAGGGGTTGATCGGCGAGCCCTCGAAGCGGCGGTGGATGCTTTGCGGCGCCGGCGCGTGGTGGCTCACGACCACGGTCGGCCCCGGATGCGGCGCCGCCAGGCGCGCGCCGAGCCAGGCGGCGTGGCGGTCGAACAGCGCGGCGGCGTCGCTGGGCCGGAACGGCTCGCCCTGGCCTTCGCGCAGGCGGATGTGGCTGAAGTCGTGCAGCGCGCGCCGGCCCAGTTCCATCGCCGCGGCGCGGCGCGATTCGCCGAAGAGCGCGAAGTCGGTCCAGAGCGTGGCGCCGAGAAAGCGCACGCCCTGGATCACGGTCTCGTCGCAATCGAGGAACTGCAGCGCGGTGCCGGCGCACAGCATTCTCAGCTGGCCCTGCGTGGCGTCGATGCTGCCGCCGTAGAACTCGTGGTTGCCCGCCACGTAGAGCACCGGCTTGCCCAGGCGCAGGGCCCAGGCCACGGCTTCGCGCGGGCGCGAGATGTCGCCGGCGAGGACGACGAGGTCGGCCTCGTTGACCGGCCGGTCCATCGGCGCGTAGTCCAGATGAAGGTCGGAAAGGATGTTGATCTTCAAGTGTCTCCCCCCGGGGTCGTTGCGGCTCTTGCGGCCTGCGATTCCGGTGTTTATCACAGCTCGGCGTGCGTAGGCTAACGGCCTAAGCGAGATCCGATCTGCGACGGATCAGACGCCGCGCCGCTCGCGCATCGCGCGCCCGATGCGGTCGAGCTCGGCCGCGCCGATCAGGCGTTCGGCCATCGGCAGCAACTCGGCCTCCTCGCGCTCGATGTGGCGGGCGTAGAGGCCGACGAAGGCCTCGACCTCGGCCGCATCGAGCGCGGCGGCGCGGCCCGCGACGAGGGCGTCGAGCGGGCGCTTCAAGGCGCGCCAGCGGCGCTCGAGTTCGCGGTGATCGGCCGTCAGCGCCGCGGTCAGCTCGCGCAGGCAGACCGGGTCGGAGCCGGCCATCGATTCGAGCAGGGCGGGGAAGAGGTCCACTTCCTCGTCGGCGTGGTGATCGAGCGCGGAGGTCTCGAAATAGCGCTTGATCGCGGCCGCGGCGGTGCGCGCGTCGGCGTCGGCGCCGTGGCGCGCCAGATGCTCGGCCAGCCGGCGCAGGGTCTGGCATTGGCTTTCGACGCGGCGGTGGCAGGCGCCGAGCATCTCGAGCGGCACCTCGAAGCCGGCGCCGGGGGCGCTGTGGCCCGGGAAGGCGAGGCCCATCAGCGCGCCCTTTCGGTTCCGGCGCCGGCACGCGCGCGCGACACGGGACCCTTCATCGGCCGCGCGTGCGCGTGCCGGGTCGGCGCCGCCTCGGCGCTGATGTCGGCCAGCGTGGTGGTGTCGAGTTCGCGGAAGAAGCCCTGCAACGCGGCGTCGAAGGTCTGCTTCAGGCGGCAACCCGGGGCGAGCGTGCATTCGTTGACCGTGCCGTCGAAGCATTCCACGAGCCTGAAGTCGGTCTCGCAGGCGCGCACCACTTCGCCGATGCTGAGCCCGGCCGGATCGGCAAGCAGCGCCAGGCCGCCGCCGCGGCCGCGCGCCGTCTCGATCCAGCCCAGGCGCGCGAGGGCGTTGACGACCTTCATCAAGTGGTTCTTCGAGACCGTGTGGCGCTCGGCAATCTCGGCGATCGTCACGCGCTGGCCCGGGTGCTGGGCGCAGTACATCAGCACGCGCAGCGTGTAGTCGGTGTATTCGGACAGTCGCATCGATGGCCCTGAAGATGCATTCAGTATATTGCTTTCGATCCGATCGGGCTTTAAGATGTACAAATAATGCATCTTATGGTGGCCGACGACGAGCCGGCAGCCGCAGTCCATGTCGACCCCCAATCCGACCCCCACGCCGATCGCCGCTCCGATCCCCACGCCCCGGTCCATCGCCCGACGCGCCGGGCAGGCCCCGGGCTGGCCTCTGCTGCGCCTGGGCTTCAGGCCGTTCTATCTCGGGGCGGCGCTGTTCGCGGCGCTCGCGGTGCCGTTGTGGGTGGCGATTGCTGCGGGTCTCGTTGCACCGCGCCTGGCGCTGCCGCCGCTGCTGTGGCACGCGCACGAAATGATCTTCGGCTTCGCGGTCGCCGTGATCGCCGGCTTCCTGCTCACCGCGGCGCGCGCCTGGACCGGCCTGGCCACCCTGCGCGGGCGCCCGCTCGCGGCGCTGGCGCTGTTGTGGCTCGCCGCGCGCATCGCCGCCTTCGCCGCGCCGAGCGCCGTCTATGCGGTGCTCGACCTGCTCTTCCTGCCTTGCGTGGCCCTGGCTTTCGGCGTCGTGCTGCTGCGCGCCGGCAACCGGCGCAACCTGCCGCTGGTCGGCTTGCTCTTGCTGCTGGCCGCCGCCAATGCCTGCTTCCACCTCGCCGCCGCGGGCCGCATCGCCCTCGATCCGATGCGCGCGCTCTTTGCCGCTCTCGGTCTCGTCGTGCTCGTCGAATGCGTGATCACCGGGCGCGTGGTTGCGGTCTTCACCGTCAACGCCGTTCCGTCCGCGATGCCGCGGCGCTGGCCCCGGCTCGAGGCCGCCACGGTGGCGGCGACGGCGCTCGGCCTGGCCTGGTGGGTGGCGCTGCCGCCGGGCCCGATCGGTGCCGCCCTGCTCGTGCTTGCGGCCTTGCTCCATCTCGCGCGCTGGGCGGCCTGGAACCCCTGGGCCACGCGCCACAAGCCCATTCTTTGGATCCTGCACGTATCGGTGTTGTGGATTCCGGTCGGTTGCGTGCTGCTGGCGCTGGCGCAACTGGGCTGGCTCACGGAATCGGCGGGCGTGCATGCGTTCGCGGTCGGCGCCACCGGCGGCCTCGTCGTCGGCATGCTCACGCGCACCGCGCGCGGCCACACCGGGCGGCCTTTGAAGGCTTCGCGCCTCGAGGTGGCGGCCTATGCGGCCATCGTCGTCGCGGCGCTGCTGCGTGTCGGCCTGCCGCTCGTCGAGCCGGCCTGGCGCGAGCACGCCTGGGCCTGCTCGGCCGCCGCCTGGAGCGGGGCCTTCGGCCTGTACCTCTTCGTCTTCACGCCCTGGCTCTTGCGCGCCCGCCTCGACGGCAAGGACGGCTGAAGCCGCGTTCGCCTGTCCCTCGATTCACCCCGATTCTTCCCACGAAAGGACTGTCCATGCAAACCCAGGTTGCCAAGCACCACATCGACGTGCGCGTGATCGCGCCGCGCGAGCGCCACGCGCTGATCTTCTCGCGCTTCGACGATCTCGCGCCGGGCGAGGCGCTGGAACTCGTTGCCGACCACGACCCGCGTCCGCTGCGCTCGCAGTTCGACCTGCGCTCGCCGCGCCAGTTCGGCTGGACCTATGTCGAGACCGGCCCGGAGCGCTGGCGCATGCTGATCACGCGGCTGGCTGCGGGCGCCGCGGGTGAGGCGGGCGATTCGTGCTGCGGCTCCGGCGGATCCTGCTGCGCCTGAGGAGCGGTCTTGACCTTCGTCGTCACCGAAGCCTGCATCCGCTGCAAGTACACGGACTGCGTCGACGTCTGTCCGGTCGATGCGTTTCGCGAGGGGCCGAACTTCCTCGCCATCGACCCGGACGAATGCATCGACTGTGCGGTCTGCGTGCCGGAGTGCCCGGTCTCGGCGATCTACGCCGAAGAGGACGTGCCGGGCGACCAGCAGGACTTCACGCCGCTGAACGCCGAACTCTCGCGGGCGTGGAAGCCGATCACGCGCAGCAAGCCGGCCTTGCCGGACGCCGAGGAATGGAGCCGGGTGCAGGACAAACGCAGTGAACTGAAGCGCTGAACCAGCCGGTGCCCAGCGCTCGAGGGAGCCAGAGTCTTGGACACGATCTCGATCCTGCTGTCCGCATTCGTCATCTCGTTCGTGGCGCTGCTCGTCTTCATCGCGTCGCAACGGCGCGGGTTGTTCGAGCGCAGCGCCGCCGGTGCGGAGGTCATCTTCGCCCCGGGCGAAGTCGGCCGCGGCGAAGAGCCCGCCGCGGCGCCGGCGGCCCAGGCCTCGCTGCAGAGCACGCTCGACCGCGCCGACGGCCAGGCGGCCGGCCGCGGCGACGCGCAGGAACTCGAGGCGCGCGCCGACGCCGATGCCTCGACCGCGCCGCTGGTCTACTTCTTCTTCGGCAGCGCCATGGTCTGGCTGCTCGTGGCCTCGTTCGCCGGGCTCACCGCCTCCATCAAGCTGCACGAGCCCGACTGGCTCACCGGACAGGCCTGGCTCACCTTCGGCCGCATCCGCACCATCCACCTCAATTCGGTCGCCTACGGCTGGGCGCCGATGGCCGGGCTCGGGATCTCGATGTTCGTGATTCCGCGCCTGCTCAAGACGCCGTTGATGGGGGCGCGCTTCGCCTTCGTCGGCGCGGTGCTCTGGAATGCGGCGCTCATTGCCGGCCTGGGCAGCATCGCGGTGGGCATCAACGACGGCCTCGAATGGCTCGAGATTCCGTGGCAGGTGGGCATCCTGTTCGCGCTCGGCGGGGCCTTGATCGCGCTGCCGCTGATCTTCACGCTCGTCAACCGGCGCGTGCTACACCTCTACGTCTCGGTCTGGTACATGGCCTGCGCGCTGTTCTGGCTGCCGGTGCTGTTCATCGTCGCCAAGTGGCCGGGGCTGCACCATGGCGTCGAGCAGGCGACGATGAACTGGTGGTTCGGCCACAACGTGCTGGGTCTGTTCTATACGCCGCTGGCGCTGGCCTCGGTGTACTACTTCCTGCCCAAGGTCATCGGCCGGCCGATCCAGTCGTACAACCTCTCGCTGCTCGGCTTCTGGGGCCTGGCCTTCTTCTACGGCCAGGTCGGCGGCCACCACCTGATCGGCGGGCCGGTGCCGCAATGGATGGTCACGCTGTCGATCGTGCAGAGCATGATGATGATCATTCCGGTCGCGGCCTTCACGGTGAACCAGTTCCAGACGCTGGAGGGCCGGCTCGGCGCCTTCCGTCATTCGCCGACGCTGCGCTTCATCGGCGTCGGCGGGCTCATGTACACGGCGAGTTCGGTCCAGGGCTCGTTCGAGGCGCTGCGCAGCGTCAACGCCGTCACCCACTTCACGCATTTCACCGTCGCCCATGCGCACCTGGGCATGTACGGCTTCGTCAGCTTCGTCTTCTTCGGCTCGATGTACTTCATCATGCCGCGCATCAGCGGCCGCGAATGGCCCTGGCCGCGCCTGATCACGATCCACTTCTGGCTCGTGTTCTTCGGCATCGCGATCTACTTCTGGAGCCTGACCATCGGGGGCTGGCTGCAGGGCGAGGCGATGCTCGACGCGGCGCGCCCCTTCATGGATTCGGTCAAGCTGACGATTCCCTATCTCGAGGCGCGCAGCGTCGGCGGCTCGCTGATGGGGCTGGGCCATCTCGTCTTCGCGGTGCATTTCCTGGCGCTGGCGCTGGGATGGGGGCCGCGGCGCGACCGGCCGGCGCTGTGGCGCAGCGGGGAGGTGGCGCGATGAACAGCGAAGTGAGGTTGATCTCGGGCGCGATGGTGACGCTCGCTTTTTCGGTCAGCGTCCTGGTCGTGCTGCCTTATTTCCAGGTCCACGATGCGCCGCCGCTGCCCGGGTTGAAGCCCTATACCAGCGCCGAGTTGCGCGGGCGTGCGGTCTACATCGGCAACGGCTGCCTGTACTGCCATACGCAGCAGCCGCGTCCGGCCGCGATGGGCCCCGACACGGCGCGCGGCTGGGGCCGGCCCACGGTGGCGGGCGACTACGCCTATGACTCGCCGGTGCTGCTGGGGACGATGCGCACCGGGCCCGACCTGATGAACATCGGCGTGCGCCAGCCCAGCGCCGACTGGCAGCTCGGCCATTTCTACGAGCCGCGCGCCTATGTGCCGGGCAGCATCATGCCGGGCTTCCCCTTCCTGTTCGAAGTCAAGGCCAAGCCCGACGAAGGCGAGACGGCGCTGACGCTGCCCCCGGGCGTGGCGCCCGCGGGCCGCGTCGTCGTGCCGCGGCCCGCGGCGCTGGACCTCGTGGCCTACCTGCGCTCGCTCAACCGCAGCTACCCGGTGCCGGATGCCGATACCGCGGCCCGGCCATGAACCCCGCCCTGCCAGGAGCGCCGCGATGAGCCCGACCGAGATCCGCCCGCAGCAGCAACGCGAGAACCCCGAGCCCGTTGAGGCGCCGAACCCGATTCCCTGGTTCGTGATCGTCCTCACCCTGGGCCTGCTCGTCTTCGGGTCGGTCTACATCGTGCGCTCGCACATCGCGATGGCGCCGGACATGGGCGACGACCGGACCGCGGCCGAGTTGCGCGGCCAGCCCGCACCCGCCGCCGGTGCCGTGCTCGACGGCGCCGCGCTCTACGCCGCCCATTGCGCGGCCTGCCACCAGGCGACCGGGCAGGGGCTGCCAGGCGTGTTCCCGCCGCTGGCCGCTTCCGAATGGGTGCTGGGCAAGGAGCGCACGCTGGCCGCGATCGTCCTGCACGGCATCAGCGGCGCCTTCACCGTCGACGGCAAGGCCTATTCCGGGGCCATGCCAGCCTTCGGCGCGCAGCTGAAGGACGCCGAGATCGCCGCGATCGTGAGCCACGAACGCAGCAGCTGGGGCAACGCGGCGTCGGCCGTGACCGAGGCCTCCGTGGCCGAGGTGCGCAAGTCGACCGCGTCGCGGGGCGCGCCGTTCAAGGGCGACTCCGAGTTGCGCGTGGCGAATCCGGTTCCCGGACCGTAGGCCATGAGCCGGCTGCTGTACGGGCCGCTGCGGGCGCGACGCGAGACCCGCTCGCGCCGCGCCAGCGTTGCGCTGTGCGCGCTGATGCTGGCCGCCTCGGTCTGGGCGCTGGCGCGCTGGACCCACGGCTTCGAGGTTTGGACCCACGAAGGCCGGCGCGCGCTGGCGATCGAGGCCGGCAGCCTGCGCGCCGCCGATGTGGCCCTGGTCGGCAGCGACGGCCTTGCTCTGCGGCCTTGGAACGGCGGCGCGGGGGCGCCCGCCCGGGCTTATCTGGTGGACTGGATCTACCTCGACTGCCCCGGCGTCTGCCGCGCCCTGGGCGGTGCCTTCCAGCAGGCGCAGCAGGAACTCGCGGCGCGGCCGGAGGGTGCCGGCGTGCGCCTGCTGTCGGTCTCGTTCGACCTGGCGCACGACCGGCCGCGCCAGCTCGCGCGGCGCGCGGCCCAGCTCCGTGCCGACCCGGCGCGCTGGCGCTTCGCGGTGCCGGCGACGGCCGAGGGCGCGCAGGAGTTGCTGCGCTCGCTCGGCGTGGTCGTGATTCCGGATGGCGCCGGCGGCTTCGTCCACAACGGCGAGATCCATCTGCTCGACGCCGACGGCCGATTGCGCGGGCTCTACGGCGGCGCCGAATGGCCGCAGGCGGTGGCCGCGGCGCAACGGCTGGCCGCGGCACCGGGTTCGCGATGAAGGCGCGCACGCGCACCTGGCCCTTCGGCGCGCCCGCGCTGCCGAGCCGCGAAGCCTTGCGCCGTGCGGGCGCGCTGGCGTTCTTGTGGCTGCTTGCGCTGCTGCCCGCCGCGCTCGCCTTCGACGGCTGGCGCCACACCCTCGAAGGCCGGATGTCGCTGCACATGCTGGTGGAGTTTCCGTTCCTGTTCGGCGCCGGCTGGGCCGCGCAGCGCCTGCTGGCCCGGCGCATGCGGGCCAGGCCCTGGCTGCGCGGCCTGGCCTGGGTCGACTGGCGCGGCTGGGGCGGTGCCTTGTTCGCGACGCTGGTGGCCCTGGCCTGGATGATCCCATCGGCCCTCGATGCGGCGCTGCTGTCGGCGCCGGTCGACGCCGTGAAGATCGCGAGCTGGTGGGCCGCCGGCTTCTGGCTCGCGGCAAGCTGGCGCCGCATGGACGGCGAGGTGGCGCTGTTCGCGCTCGGCAACATCGCCTGGATGATGGCCACCGCCGGCATGCTCTACCAGCAGGCGCCGCAGGCGCTGTGCGTGAACTACCTGCGCAACGATCAGCTCGACGCCGGCATCGGCCTCGTCGTCGCCGCCGGACTGCTCGGGGTGGTGGCCTTGCGGCGCGCCCTCGTCGTGTTTCGCTGAAGGGCGAGACCGGCTTCAGCGCCCGGCCAGGGCGTGGCGTTCGTGGTGCCAGGCGAGCAGGCGGCGCTCGACCCAGCGCACACCGGTGTTGACGGCGAGCGAAACCAGCGCGACGACGACGATGCAGGCCAGTCCGGCGGCGATGTGGAACTGCTCCTGGGCGCGCATCAGGTAGTTGCCGACGCCGTCGGTGGACAGCAGCATCTCCGCGCTGACGCTGATGAGCAGGGCGAGCGCGACCGATTGCCGCACCCCGGCCATGATCTGCGGCAGCGCCGCCGGCAGGTCGATGCGGCGCATGATCTCGGCGCGGGAGAGGCCGATCGAGCGCCCGACCTGGATCAGCAGCGGATGGGTCGCGCGCGTGGCGTCGATGGCGTTGAGCAGCAGCGGGAACGAGGCGCTGTAGAAGATCACGCCGATCTTGGCGGCGCTGCCCGTGCCCATGAACAGCATCGCCACCGGCACGATGGCCAGCGGCGGCAGCGGCCGCAGCAGGTCGATCAGCGGCTCGACGAAAGGCGCGACGGCGCGCGTGCGGCCGATGAAGATTCCCAGCGGCAGCATCGTCACGAGCGCCAGCGCAAAGCCGGCCGCCGCGCGGGCCAGGGTGATCGTCATCTGCCCGGCGAGCAGCCCGCCGTCCTGGCCGAGCGTGGCGAGCACGGCCGAAAGCGACGGAAAGCTCGGGCTCGCGACGGCGCGCGCCGCCAGCTCCCAGGCCAGGAGCAGGGCGGCAATGAAGACGGCGCCGATGCGGTTGAAGGGTTCTCGGGCCATGGGGCGATCCTTCGGGGTCTCAGGCCTGCGCCAGCGCGCCGAGTTGGTCGTGCCAGCCGGCGGCGCGGCGGCGCAGGCCGACGATGAGGGCATTGAGCAGCACGCCGTTGAAGCCGGCCACGGCGAGCAGCGCGAACATCTGCGGAATCTGCAGCGAGAACGCGGTGTCGTAGAGCATGAAGCCCAGCCCGTCCTTGCCGGCCAGCATCTCGGCCGCGATGGCGGCCATCAGGCTGCCCGCGGCCGCCACGCGCAGCCCCGTGAAGATCTCCGGCATGGCCGCCGGCAGGCGCACGCGCAGCAGCGTTTCCCACTGTCCGTAGCCGAACGAGCGCGAGGTGATGCGCTGCAGCGGCTCGCTCGCGCGCAAGGCGTTCTCGGCGTTGACGTAGATGCCCCAGACGCAGGCGAACCAGATGATGAAGGCGAACAGCTCGCCGCCCAGGCCGAGGGCGAAGATCGAGAGCGGCACGAGTGCCGCCGGCGGCAGCGACAGCATGATCTGCACCACCGGCGCGAAGGCGCGCTCGACCACGCGATAGCGCGCCGCGAGCAGCGCCGCCGCGATGGCATTGGCCGCGGCCAGCAGCAGCCCGCCGATGGCGCGCGCGACGGTGAGCGCCTCGCTGCTCCAGAAGTCGCGCGCGCCCAGCTGCTCGACGAAGGCGCGGGCGATGGCCGGCACGCCGGGGAAGTATTCGGCCGGAATCCAGCGCGTGAGCACCAGCGCCTGCCACAGCAGCAGCAGCAGGACGAAGCCGGTGAGCGCGCGCAGCGGGGCAGCGAGGCGGGTCATGGGGTTTTCAGCGGGCGCGGCGCTTCAATTCAGCTTCAGGATCAGGTCCTCGGCCTTCATCGGCGCCGGCAGCAGGCCGTGGCGCGCCAGGCCCTCGATCAGCGGCTCGATGTCGCTCGCCTGCGGCACGATGTCGCTGGCGTAGGTGAGGTCGCTCTTCATCAGGCTCACGACCGCGGGGCCGAGCTTGAAGGCGTCGACGATCTGCTGGCGGTACAGGCCGGGCTGCTTGCGGAAGTCGTCCAGCGCCGCCACCAGGCCCTTGTTGAAGCGGCGCAGCTCGTCCTTGTGGGCGCGGCCCCAGTCCTCGCGCGTGAACAGCACGTCGAGCGCCCAGCGCGGCGAGCCGTCGGCGAGCGCACCGGCCGCCAGCGTCGTCGCCTTGATCGCCGGCGAAACCCGCGCCTGGGTCCGGAAGGGCTCGATGATGCAGGCCGCGTCGGCGTTGCCGAGCTGCAGCGCGGCGGGCATCTGCGGGAAGGGCACGACGATCTTCTTGACCGAATCCCAGGCCACGCCCGCCTTGGCGAGATGCTCGCGCACCATCAGCTCGCACAAAGCGCCGCTGGCGTTGAGCGCCACCGTCTTGCCGGCGAGCTCCTTCACGGTCTTGACGCCCGAGCGCTGGCTCGCGACGAGCCAGGTCCAGGCGCCGTCGGGCTTGGAGGTTTCGTAGTCGAAGGCGGTGAAGATGCGCACCGGCAGCTTCTGGGCGCGCGCGAACAGAACCGGCAGCGACGCGCTGTAGCCGATCTGGACCGAATCGCTCATCAGCGCCGAGATCACCGCCGGCCCGGAATTGACGGTCTGGAGTTCGACGTCCAGCCCCTCGCGCTTGAAGTAGCCCTTCTCGATGGCGTAGCTGACGGGCAGCAGCGCGATCGTGCGCAGCCCGCCGACCACGATCCTGGTTTGCGCCGATGCCGCAAAGGCGGCGAAGGCGAGCAGGGCCGCGAGGCCGAGGCGTTTGAGCAAGGGGTTCACGGGTTCTCCTTTCAGGCGTTCTGGCGCATCGAGCGGATCAGCGTCACGACCTCGTGGCGCAGGCGCAGGAAGGTGGGGTGCTCGCGCGTCGCGAGCTGGTCGCGCGGCTTCGGCAGCTCGACCTCGAGCTCGGCCAGCACCCGGGTCGGGCGGCGCGTGAGCACGATGACGCGGTCGGCCATGTAGACCGCCTCGTCGACGTCGTGGGTGACGAGCACGCAGGTCTGGTTGAAGCGCCGCGCCAGGTCGAGCAGCAGGTCCTGCAGCTCGGCCCGGGTCTGGGCGTCGACCGCGGCGAGCGGCTCGTCGAGCAGCAGCAGGCGCGACTGCGCCGCCAGCCCGCGCGCGATCGCGACGCGCTGCTGCATGCCGCCCGAAACCTGCCAGGGGTAATGGCCTTCGTAGCCCTGGAGCCCGACCGCCAGCAGCAGCTCGCCCGCGCGCGTGCGCTTGTCGGCTTCGGCCAGGCCGGTGCGCTTCATGCCGAAGATCACGTTGTCGAGGTTGCTCTTCCAGGGCAGCAGCGAGCGGCTGTAGTCCTGGAACACGACCGAGATGCCCGGCGGCGGCTCGGTCACCGCCCGGCCTTCGAAGCGCACCGCGCCGCCATCGATGGCGTAGAGGCCGGCCAGGCACATCAGCAGCGTCGTCTTGCCGCAGCCGCTGGGCCCGGCGACCGAGACGAACTCGCCGGCGCGGGCGCTGAAGCTCAGGCCGCCGATGATGACCAGGCGCGCCGCGCCTTCGCCCAGCGACTTGGTCATGCCGTCCACTTCGAGCAGGGTCTCCATCGGGGTCGGGGTGCGCACGCGCAGTCTGGGACGGGGCCCGAGTGTGCAGCCGGCGCAACTGATTTCAAAAATCAACTATCGTCCGGATCAACCCTCATGGCTCCCATGCCCGAAGACGATCAGGCCCAGGCCGGCGCCGCCAGCGGCGCGGCGCGAATGCGCGCCCCCGAAAGCATCCTCGATCTGGTGAACTACCAGATGCACCAGATCGAGACCCTGAACGCCTCGCGCGTCACGCGCATCTGCGAAGGGCGCTTCGGCATCACCCGGCGCGAATGGCGCCTGATCGCCCTGCTCGCCACGTTCGGGCCGATGGCGCCCTCGGACATCGCCTTGCGCGCCGCTCTCGACCGCTCGCGCACGAGCAAGGCCTTGCTGCCGCTGCGCGCCAAGGGCCTCGTCGAGCGCAGCGTGCAGCCGGGTGACGCGCGCCGCGCCATGGTGGCGCTGACGCCGTCGGGCCACGCCATCTATGCCCAGATCTTTCCGGACGTGAAGCGCATCAACACCGAGTTGCTGGCGGTGCTCGACGAATCCGACCTCGCCCAGCTCGAGCGCCTGCTCGGGCTGCTGCGCGCGCGTGCCCGCGAGCTGGTGCGCAGCCGCGACGACGAGGCCCCCGCGGACCGGCGCCGCGGCGGCAGCCGCCGCGCCTGGGAGCGCGGGCAGGGCGGCTGAACCCTCGCCACGGCGCTGTTGCTCTGTGGCATGACGGAATCAGGGTTTTTGATCGCAATCAAACCTGCGCTTCGAAACCGGCGCAAGGCCAGGTTTCGGGGTGTCATTTGGCGTAATGTATGAGTCAAGCGCAAAGGTGTGATTCTTAGTGTGAATAAAAACCGCTTCGAGATGACTCAATAAGACAACCACGGAGTGGGTGAGATGGCGAAACTGAAATCATGGTCCGAGGTCGCCCGGGGGGGTGTCCTGGCGTTGGGACTGGTGCTGGCGGCCCATGGGGCGCAGGCGGCGATCGACGTGGACGCCGCCAAGGAAACCGCGCGCCAGAACAACTGCTTCAAGTGCCACGGCATGGAGAAAGCCAAGGACGGCCCGGCCTGGAAGGCCGTGGCGGCCAAGTACAAGGGCAAGCCCGAAGCCTTCGAGCGCCTGACCAAGCACCTGACCACGGGTGAAAAGGCCAAGTTTCCGGACGGCCACGAAGAGAACCACAAGATCGTCAAGGTCGCCAATCAGGCGGAATTGAAGAACCTGATCGACTGGATCCTTTCGCTCTGACCCCCGCGGCCGGCTGACCTGCCGGCTCCTTCCAGGAGAACCAGATGAATGCAAAGACGCTTTTGCGCGTCGGGGCGTTGCTCGCCCTGAGTTTTCTCACCGGTGGGGCTGCCTGGGCTGCCGACGAGCCGGCGGCCAGCGGACCGGCGGCGAACGCGCTGAAACAGGACGCGGTCTGCACGCGCTGCCACGACGAAACCGAAACCCGGCCCGTGCTGTCGATCTTCCAGACCAAGCACGGTGTGGTCGCCGATGCGCGCACCCCGACCTGCCAGTCGTGCCACGGCGAAAGCGCCAAGCACGTTGCCGGCGGCCCCGGAGTCGGCGATGCCAGCCGGCCGGCGCCGGACGTGCTCTACAAGCCGCGCGGCAGCGTCTACAAGGCCTCCGAAGCCGCGACCCAGGTCGGTGCCTGCATTGCCTGCCACAAGGGCGGGCTGCGCACCCACTGGAGCGGCAGCCAGCACCAGATGCAGGACATCCCCTGTGCGGCCTGCCACAAGGTCCACGTCAAGTCGGATCCGGTGCTGACCAAGGCGACCCAGCCCGAGGTCTGCTTCGCCTGCCACAAGGAACAGCGGGCGCAGACGCACCTCGTCTCGACCCATCCGCTGGATGCCGGGAAGATGGCTTGCAGCGACTGCCACAACCCGCACGGTTCCGCCGGCCCGAAGCTGCTGAAGAAGAACTCCGTGGTCGAGACCTGCACCACCTGCCACGCCGAAAAGCGCGGCCCGTTCCTGTGGGAACACCAGCCGGTCAACGAAGACTGCACCAACTGCCACACCCCGCACGGTTCGAACATTTCGCCCTTGCTGAAGGACCGACCGCCCTTCCTGTGCGACGACTGCCATGACGGCCCGCACAACAGCCAGGCGCCTTACGGCAGCGGCGCGGCCGGCCTGCAAGGCGGACTGCTGGGCACGCTGGCCAGCGGCGCGACGAAGACGAACCCGAACACGAGCGCGAGCGGAAGAGCCTGCCTGAACTGCCACGTCATGGTGCACGGTTCGAATTCGCCCGCCGGTGCTTTCCTGCACCGCTAACCCGGAACACGGAGCTTGCCATGAGAAAGAATCAAGGACGGTTCAGCGCCAGTGCGATGGTTCTGGCGGTGCGCGCGGCGATGCTGGCGACGGCGGCCGTGCCGATGATCGGCTGGGCCCAGGACCTGTCCAGCAGCGATGTCAAGGACCTGGTGCTGCCGACCAACACGGTCGAGATCGGCGTCGGCACGGTCTCGCGCGATTCGGCCAAGTTCGGCGAATACAACGGCCTGGACAAGTCGGGGGCCTACTTCGTCGGCAACCTCGACCTGCGCGGCGGCAGCGGCTACGGGCTGGGTGGCGGCACGCGGCGCTGGCAGGTGTTCGGGCATGACCTGGGCACCACCTCGCGCTCGCTCGGCGCGAGCATCGGCGACCAGGGGTCCTGGTCGCTGGGCATCGGCTACGACGAACTCGAGCACTACAGCACCGACACCTACCAGACCCCGTTCCAGGGCGCGATGGGGGGCAACAGCTTCACCCTGCCGGCGAGCTTCGGCATCGTCAACACAAGTGGCGACGGCACCCGGGCGATGACCACCGCGCAACTGGCGATGCTGCAGACCCAGCGCGTGGCGACCTACCGCAAGACCGGCTCGATCAGCGCCGCGTACCAGTTCAATCAGGCCTGGAAGCTCGAGTTCGGCTTCAGCCACCTCGAACAATCGGGGGCCAAGCTGATCGGCTCGGGATCCGACGCGTACAACGCGACCGCGGGCGGCGGGCTGAACTGGGGTGGCGAGCGCATCGCCATCCTCATGAACCCGACGAACTACAAGACCGACACGGTCGATCTCGCGGCAAGCTGGACCGGCGCGAGCGCCTACGCCAGCCTGGCCTACTCCGGTTCGGCGTTCACCGACAACAACAGCGGCTTTTCGTGGAACACGCCGTTCGTGACCGCGGGCACGACCGGCTCTTCGCCCGGCGCGGCGGGCTACCCGACCGACACGATGAGCACGCCGCCGAGCAACACGGTGCACCAGCTCAGCCTGAGCGGCGGTTATGCGCTGGGCGCCAAGACCCACCTCTCGGGCGGCCTGTCCTACAGCCGCAATACGCAGAACGCGAGCTACGACGGCACGTACACGACGACACCGAACACGGTGCCCGGCCTGCCCGTGAACTCGCTCAGCGGCCTGGTCGAGAACACCCATGCCGATCTCAGGCTCACGCATCAGCTGAGCCGGGCGCTGGGGCTGAACGCCGGCATCAAGTACAACGAGCGCCTCAACAAGACGCCGTCGAACGTGTACACGTTCCTCGATCTCGGCGCGAAATCGAGAACCGTCACCAACATTCCGATGAGCAACCGCCGCACCCAGGCGGATCTGGCGGCCGAATACCGCTTCGCCGGCAGCCAGCACCTGCATGTGGGCTACGAGTACGAGAAGGTGCAGCGCTGGTGCGAGAACGCCGCGGCGAACAACGCCCAGGGCGTGCTTCCGACGGGCAGTTCGGGCTACTACAGCACCGCCTCGTGCGTCCAGGTGCCCGTGAACACCGAAAGCCGCCTGAACCTCGGTTATCGGTCGAACCCGACGGACAACCTGAGCCTGAATGCCGGCTACACCTGGGGCAAGCGCGATTCGACGGTGAACAGCTCGTTCTACAACCCGATGCAGGCGGTCAACGAGGGCTTCGAGAACTTCGGCTACCTGGCCTTCTTCGACGCCGCGCGGACCGAGCAGACGGTCAAGGCGGGCCTGAACTGGCAGGCGCGGCAGAACCTGAACGTCGGCTTGAGCGCCCGCTATCGCGACGACAAGTACGACGCGACTCTGGGGGTCCAGAAGGGCAAGGAGACGAGCCTGAACTTCGACGTCGCCATCGACGTCTCGGCACACAGCACGATCACCGGCTACGCCAACTGGCAGGACCGCACGCGCGACCTGCTGACGGCGAGCGGCCGCAATCCGGTCGCGGCGCTGCCCAATGTGTGGTCGAACCACCTCGACGACCAGGAGAGCACGCTGGGCATCGGCGCGCGCCAGGGCGGTCTGCTCGGCGGCAAGCTCGCGTTGAGCGAGGACCTGACCTACTCGATCGGCAAGACCGGGTATTCGACCCAGGTGCCCTACACGCTGTCGAGCTGCACCGCGACGAGCAACCTGAGCTGCGGCTCGTTGCCCGACTTCACGAACGAGTCGACCCGGCTTCGCCTGTCCGGCACCTTCCAGCTCGACCGGTCGAGCGCGGTCGTCCTCGGCTACGAATACCAGCGCCTGAACTCGAGCGACTACTTCTACAACCTCTACCAGGCCGGCTACACCGCGAGCACGGTGCTGCCGACGAACCAGCAGTCGCCGGCCTACACGGTGAACGCGATCTTCGTCGCCTATCGCTACAGCTTCCAGTAGGGGTCTGCGGCCGCAGCGTCGCCGTCGGCGGCGCTGCGGCCTCTCTGTTTGTACCCCGAACATGTCGGAGATTTGAATGGGAACTGAATCCAGGCCGGGCCTCTTGCGGCGCAGCTGGGCCGCCCTCACGCGGCCCAGCGTGAAGTACTCGGTGCTGGCGCTGCTGGTCGTGGGCTTCTTCGGCGGCATCATCTTCTGGGGCGGCTTCAACACCGCCCTGGAAGCGACGAACTCGCTCGGGTTCTGCATCTCGTGCCACGAGATGCGCGACAACGTCTACCAGGAATACAAGACCACCATCCACTACAAGAACCGCGTCGGCGTGCGCGCAGCCTGCCCCGACTGCCATGTGCCGCACCCCTGGGTTCCGAAGATCCTTCGCAAGATGAAGGCCAGCTTCGAGGTCTGGAGCAAGATCACCGGCCGCGTCGACACCAAGGAGAAGTTCGAGGCCAACCGCATGCGCCTGGCAACCGACGAGTGGGGGCGCATGGAGGCCAACGGCTCCCAGGAATGCCGCAACTGCCATTCCTGGGAGGCGATGGATGCGAGCAAGCAGCACGCGAGCGCGGTCAAGAAGATGGAGGAAGGGCGCAAGCAGGGCAAGTCCTGCATCGACTGCCACAAGGGCATTGCGCACCATCTGCCCAAGGAGTACCACGACCCCGACGAGGATTGACCTGCGACAGATCGGCCCGGGTGCGCCCCCCTACAATCCGGGACGCGCATGAACCGGAACCCAAGCCTTTCGCAACCACCCCGAGCATGAGGCCGCAGGCATTGCCGCGGCCTCGCCGCAATCCGTGGGCCGACGCCGCGCGCAACGGGACGATCGCGTGAGTTCGGCGGTTTTGGCGATGGCGCGGCGCGACCTGCTGCTCGCCGGGCGGCGGCGCATCGAGGCGCTGCTGCCGCTGGGATTCTTCGTCGTCGCCGCGGGCCTGTTCCCGCTCGGCGTCGGCCCCGAACCGCAGATGCTGCGCCAGATTGCGCCCGGGGTGGTCTGGGTCTGTGCCCTTCTTGCCGCCATGCTTTCCGTGACCCAGATGTTTGCCAGCGACCACGCCGACGGTTCCCTCGAACAAATGCTGCTCGCGCCGCGGCCGCTGACGCTGCTCGTCGCCGGCAAGGTCTGCGCCCACTGGTTCACGACCGGCCTGCCGCTGGTGATCGCGGCGCCGCTGCTGGGCCTGCTCTTCGACATGGACGGGCGCAGCATCGCGACGCTTGCCGCGACCCTGCTCGTCGGTACCCCGGTGCTGAGCCTGCTCGGCGCCCTCGGCGCGGCGCTCACGCTGGGGCTGCGCAGCGGCGCGGCACTCGTGTTCCTGATCGTGCTGCCGCTGACGATCCCGACCCTGATCTTCGGCACCGGTGCCGTGGGCGCGGTCGCCGGCGGGCTCTCGGCCGAGGCCCATTTCTCGCTGCTCGGGGCGCTGCTCATCCTCACCGCACTCGGCGCCCCGCTGGCCACCGCCGCGGCGCTGCGCATCTCGCTGGACTGAAGTGAATCCCCCCCGAAGCGCCTTCGGCGCTCCCCCCCGGGGGGGCGACGCCAGCGGCCCGGCAGAGCCGGTTCCGCGGCGTCCGCTTGACCCATGGATTCATGCGTCGAGGGTGGTCATGGCTGCCATTGAGAACTGAGACGCAATGAACCTGCGCTGGTCCACCTTCGCCGCCCCGTCGCGCTTCTACGCGCTGGCGGGCCGGTTCATCCCCTGGTTCTGGGGCGTGGCCCTCGTGCTCGGCATCGCCGGGCTGGTGGTTGGCTTCGCGATCGCGCCGGCCGATTTCCAGCAGGGCGACGCCTACCGCATCATCTTCATCCACGTGCCCGCGGCCTGGATGTCGATGCTGATCTACCTCGTGCTCGCGTTCTGGGCCGCCTGGGGCTGGATGCTCAACGCCCGGCTCGCGTCGATGTACGCGCGCGCGCTCGCGCCGACCGGGGCAATGTTCACCTTCGTCGCACTGTGGACGGGCTCGCTCTGGGGCAAGCCGACCTGGGGCACCTGGTGGGTGTGGGACGCGCGCCTGACCTCCGAGTTCATCCTCCTGCTGCTGTACCTGGGCTACATCGCGCTCACCGAGGCCATCGACGACAGCCGGCGCTCGGCCCATGCCGGGGCCCTGCTGGCGCTGGTGGGCGCGGTCAACGTGCCGGTGATCTACTTCTCGGTGGTCTGGTGGAACACCTTGCACCAGGGGGCGACGATCGGCATGGGCAGCGCGCCCAAGATGGTCGCCACCATGCTCACGTCCATGTTGCTGCTGACGTTCAGCTTCTGGGCCTACAGTTTCGCGGTCGTGTTCACGCGCACGCGGGCAATCGTGCTCGAGGAAGAGGCGGACACCGAATGGGTGCGCGCGCTCGCCGCGGGCACCGAAGGATGACGATGCTTTACTGGAAAAGCTGGGACGACTTCTTCCACATGGGTGGCTACGCGCTCTATGTCTGGGGCGCCTACGGCCTCACCGCGCTGGTGATGGCGGCCGAGGCGCTGGGGGTCGCGAAGCGGCGCCGGCGCGCCCTGGCCGCCGCGCGCGAAGGAAGCCAGCCATGAAGCCGCGCCACAAGCGCGCCGCCATCGTCGTCGGCGTGCTCGCCGCGGTCGGCGTGGCCGTCGGCCTCGTGCTCAACGCCTTCAACAGCAACATCGTGTTCTTCTACACGCCGTCGCAGGTGGCGGCCAAGGAGGCGCCCGAGGGCCGCACCTTCCGCATCGGCGGGCTCGTGCAGGCCGGCAGCCTGCAGCGCCACGGCGTGACGGTGGACTTTCTCGTCACCGACACCGCCAAGACGGTGCCGGTGCGCTTCGCCGGCGTGCTGCCCGACCTCTTCAAGGAAGGCAAGGGCGCCGTGGTGCAGGGCAAGCTCGGCCCCGACGGCGTCTTCGTCGCGAGCGAGGTGCTGGCCAAGCACGACGAGAACTACATGCCGCCGGAGGCGGCCGACGCGATCAAGAATGCCGAGAAGGTCAAGCAGCGCATGGAGCGCACGGTCGCCGCAGGAACGAACCCATGATCCCCGAACTCGGCCACCTGATGCTGTTCTTCGCCCTCGCCGTGGCGCTCGTGCAGTCGGTGCTGCCGATGGCCGGGGCCCAGCGCGGACGCCGCGACTGGATGGCGCTGGCGCGGCCGCTGGCCACGGCGCAGGCGGCGCTCATCGTGCTCGCGTTCGGCTGCCTCGTCGCCTCGTTCGTGCGCAACGACTTCTCGGTGCTCTACGTCGCCTCGAACTCGAACTCGGCGCTGCCGCTGCACTACCGCATCGCCGCGGTCTGGGGCGGGCACGAAGGCTCGCTGCTGCTGTGGATGTTCATGCTCAACGTCTGGACGCTGGCGGTGGCGCGCTTCAGCCGCAGCCTGCCGCTGCCCTTCGTCGCCCGCATCCTCGCGGTGCTGGGGCTCGTGTCGGCGGGCTTCCTGCTCTTCATGCTGCTGACATCGAACCCCTTCGAGCGCCTGCTGCCGGCCGCAATCGACGGCCGCGACCTGAACCCGCTGCTGCAGGACCCGGGCATGGTCGCGCATCCGCCGATGCTCTACATGGGCTACGTCGGCTTCTCGGTCGCCTTCGCCTTCGCCATCGCCGCGCTCATCGGCGGCAACCTCGACGCCACCTGGGCGCGCTGGACCCGGCCCTGGACGAGCGCGGCCTGGGTCTTCCTCACCTTCGGCATCGGCCTGGGCAGCTGGTGGGCCTACAACGAGCTCGGCTGGGGCGGCTGGTGGTTCTGGGACCCGGTGGAGAACGCCTCGTTCATGCCCTGGCTCGCCGGCACCGCGCTCATCCACTCGCTGGCCGTGACCGAAAAGCGCGGCAGCTTCAAGGTCTGGACCGTGTGGCTGGCCATCGTCGCCTTCTCGCTCTCGCTGCTCGGCACCTTCCTCGTGCGCTCGGGCGTGCTCTCGTCGGTCCATGCCTTCGCCACCGATCCGCGGCGCGGGCTGTTCATCCTCGTCTTCCTCGTCGTCGTCATCGGCAGCTCGCTCGCGCTCTTCGCCTGGCGCGCGCCCAAGGTCGGCCTGGGCCAGCGCTTCGGCCTGCTCTCGCGCGAATCGCTGCTGCTCGTCAACAACATGCTGCTCTCGGTGGCTTGCGGCGCGGTGCTGCTGGGCACGCTGTATCCGCTCTTCCTCGACGCCCTCGGGCTGGGCAAGATCTCCGTCGGCCCGCCTTATTTCGACACCGTGTTCGGCCTGCTGATGGCGCCGCTGGTGTTCGTGATGGGGGTGGGCCCGATCGCGCGCTGGAAGAACGACGAAGCCGGCGCGCTCGC
>JAGWTS010000036.1 GCA_028868875.1 Burkholderiales bacterium
CCAGCGAGGTGGCGTCGGCCAGCGGCGGCGTGAAGGTCTCGTCGACCACCAGCTTCAGCCCTTCCTTCGCGAAGCCGCCTTCGCGCATCGACTTGGTGAAGCTCACCGGCGAGGCGGTGTTGTCCATGACGATGCCCACGGTCCGGGGCGCCGCGACGCCCGCGCGCTTGGCGATCTCCAGCACCACCGGCAAGGCATCGGCGGCCTGCTTGCTCGCGGTGGGCGAAGTCTGGAAGACGTACTTGTAGCCGCGGTTGGTGATTTGGTCGGAGTACGAGAGCGTCAACCACGGTACTTCGGCGCGTTCGCTGATCTCGGTCACGGCGAGCGTGAACGAGCTGACGAAGGCGCCGGTGCCGCCGACGAGGTCGGGGTTCTGCGAAACGATGCGCTGCATCGCGTTCTTCGCCTTCTCGGTGCTGTCGCCGGCATCGCCGACGATGAGCTTGACCTTGGCCCCGCCCAGGGCCTTGATGCCGCCGGCGGCGTTGATCTGCTCGGCTGCGAGCTCGGCGCCCTTCAGGTGGAGTTCGCCGTTGCGGGCCCACGGGCCCGAGAGCGGGACGACGACCGCGATCTTGGCCTCTTTCGATTGGGCAAGAGCGGGCATCGGCTCGAGGGCCGCGAGCGCCATCGCGCCGACGCAGGCCAGGCCGAGACGGCGGGAAGAACGGATTGGCATGGAACGGGTCTCCTGTCGGATCAAGGGGTCGATGAGGCCGGCTTTCACTGGCCCAGGTATGCCTGCTTGACACGGGGGTCGCGCAGCAATTCTTCGTGGCGGCCCTGCAGCACGATCCGGCCCGACTCGAGCACGTAACCGCGGCTGCAGGCCTCGAGCGCTTCGGCCGCGCGCTGCTCGACGAGCAGGATCGCGAGCCCGCCTTGCGCATGGATGCGTTGCACGGTCTCGAAGATCTGGTCGACGATGGCCGGCGCCAGCCCCATCGACGGCTCGTCGAGCAGCAGCAGGCGCGGCAGCGAGGCGAGTCCGCGGGCGATGGCCACCATCTGCTGCTCGCCCCCGGACAAGGTGCCCGCGGCCTGGGCTCGGCGTTCGTGCAGGCGCGGGAACAGGCCGTAGACGAAGTCCAGCGTCTGCTTCCAGGCACGCCGCGCGGCCCTCGTCTGGGCCCCCATCTCGAGGTTCTCCAGCACCGTCATGCGCGGAAACACCTGGCGCCCTTCGGGCACATGGGCGATGCCCAGGGCGGCACGCGCGCTCGGCTCGGCCCGGCCCAGGTCCTGGCCGTCGAAGCGCATCGAGCCCGACTCCAGTGCCACCGTGCCCGAGAGGGTGCGGAACAGCGTCGTCTTGCCCGCGCCGTTGGGGCCGACGATGGCGACGAACTCGCCCGCGCCCACTTCGAGGCTGGCGCCGTCCAGCGCACGCGAGCCGCCGAACGAAACCTGCAGCGATTCGAGTTCAAGCAGCGGCTCGGGCATGGCTCGTCCAGCGCTTTCCGAGGTAGGCCTCGACCACCGCGGGCTCGCTCGTCACCGCCTGCGGCGTGCCCTGGGCGATGACGACGCCGTGGTCGAGCACGAGCAGGCGGTCGGCCAGCCGCACCATGGCATGCATCGTGTGCTCGATGATCACGACCGTGATGCCCTGCTCGCGAATCGCGGCGATGACGCGCAGCACATGCTCGACCTCGCCTGCGCCGAGCCCGGCCAGGATCTCGTCGAGCAGCAGCAGCCGCGGCCGCGCCGCGAGCGCGCGCGCCATCTCCATCAGGCGCAGCTCCATCGTCGTCAGGGTGCCGCCGAGGCGGCCCTCGCGTCCGGCGAGTCCCACCGCGGCGACGGCTTTGCGGGCGCTCTCGTAGGCCGCCGCGTCGCGGCCCTCGACGCCGAATGCGCCGACCACGACGTTGTCCAGGATCGACAGGCGGGGAAAGGGCCGCACCACCTGGAACGTGCGGCCGACACCGGCCGCACAGATCTCGGGGGGCGTGCGGCCCACCAGCTCCTTCCCGCCGATGCGGACCGAGCCCGCCGAGGGCTCGATGAAGCCGTTGAGGTTGTTGAACAGCGTCGTCTTGCCGGCGCCGTTCGGGCCGATGATGCCCAGGATCTCGCCTTCGAAGACCTCGAAGCCCACGTCGGACAAGGCGCGCAGTCCGCCGAAGCGCACCGAGAGACCTTCGACCTTCAACAGCGGCGCGCCGAACGTGCGAGCCGGCGCGGGTCGGACATAGGGCTGGGCGTCGATCGGCGGCAGCACCGGGGCGCGCGCGGCGCGCACACGGCGACGGTCGCCGATCCAGGGCAGCAGGCCCTGCGGCGCTCCGAGCACGACGAGGATGATGGACAGGCCCAGCACCACGCCCTGGATGCCGGGCAGCTTGTCGCCGAGCTGGGCCTGCAGGAACTCGCCCAGCGGCACCAGCACCGCGGCGCCGGCGACCGGCCCCCAGAGCGTGCCGACGCCGCCGAACAGCGTCAGGATCAGCGCCTGCGACGAGACATGGATGCCGAATACCGCCGGCGGCGTGACGATGAGCTGCACCACCGCGTAAAGCCCGCCGGCGGTGGCCGTGAGCGCGGCGGAGAGGGCGAGCGCGCGCATCTTCCAGACCTTCGGGTCGATGCCGGCGGCCATGGCCGCGAGCTCGTTCTGCTTGATCGCAAGCAGCGAGAGGCCGAAGCGCGAGCCCAGCAGGCGCTGGTTCAGCGCCAGCGCCGCGGCCAGCAGCGCGACCGCGATGGCGATGTAGACGCGCTGGTCGTCGAACTGCATGAATGCCGCGGGCGCCTCGCGGTGCATCGGCAGCGCGAGTTCCTGCAGGCCCAGCCATTCGAAGACGTAGAGCATGGCCAGCGGATAGGCGAGCATCGCGAGGGCAAAGTAATGGCCCCGCAGGCGCAGCGTCGGCAGGCCCACCAGCACCCCGGCGCCGGCACCGACCGCGGCGGCCGCGACGAGGCCGAGCCAGGGGCTGATGCCCCAGCGCGCCAGCAGCAGAGCCACCGTGTACGCGCCCAGGCCAAAGAAGGCGGCATGGCCGAAGGACATCAGCCCGCTCGTGCCCGAGAACAGGTTCCAGGCCACGGCCACCGTGGCCCAGATCGGCACCAGGGTCAGCATGAGCTGGAAGTAGCGGTCGCCCACCAGCGCCGACAGCGCCAGATAGGCGAGCGCGCCGGCAACGAGGGGCCAGGTGGCGCGAGGCGCGCGGGCGTCGGGGCGTGCGGGCGACTCAGACACGTTCGACGCTCCGCCCGAAAAGCCCTTGCGGCCGCAGCAGCAGCACGAGCAGGAAGATCACGAAGACCGCGGTGTTCTGCAACTGCTGCGGCAGCACGAGGCTGGAGAGCTGCTGGACGAGCCCGATCACCAGGCCGCCGACGAAGGCGCCGCCGACGCTGCCCATGCCGCCGAGCACGACGCCGGCGTACATCACCATCACGAATTCGATGCCGGTGTAGGGCTGAAAGGGCAGGTAGCTGGCGACGAGGCCGCCGGCGATGCCGGTGACGGCGGCGCCGAGCCCGAAGGCGAGCCGGTAGGCGCGATCGACGCCGATGCCCATGTAGGTGGCGGCCTCGGGGTTGTCGGCGGCCGCCCGCAGGATCTTGCCGGTGCGGGCCCGGGCGATGAACAGCGCGCAGCCGCCGGCGACCGCGAGTGCGATGAGCGCGGCCACGGTGCGCGCCTGGTTCAGGAAGACCGTGACCCCGGAGTCGCCCAGCGGCGCGAACTCCCAGGCATTGGACGACATCGGCGTCGCCAGCGACTGCGGGCTGGAGCCGAACAGCAGCAGCGCGCCGTTGGACAGGACGAGCGAGACCCCGAGCGTCAACGTGAGCTGCGCGCTATGGCCCTCGCCCTCCATCGCCCGCGCGCGCAGGCCGCTGATCGGCCGCAGCAGCGTCTGGTACAAGGCCGCCCCGAGCCCGAAGACGACGACGCCGCCGCCCAGGGCCGCGGCCACCGGACCGAGGTAGGGCCCGAGCAGGCCGCCCAGGCCGACCGGGCCGAACAGGAACAGCGCGGCGTACATGCCGGCCACGAGCAGTTCGCCCTGGGCGAAGTTGATGACGCGCATGACACTGAAGATCAGCGCCAGGCCGACGCACATCAGCCCGTAGAGGGCGCCCACGGTGAAACCGGCGACCAGGGACTGAAGCAGGTTCTCGACCCACACGGCCCACGGGCTCATCTTGCCTGTTCCCGGCAGCCTCTTGCCGCCTTTTTCGCCATCACCTGGTCTCCCGGAGTTGTCGCGAGACTCGCCACACGAGGCGAGTTCGTTTGAAAAGTATACATTGGTACCGTTCGGTATATCAAAATTACTTCGCGGTAAAAGCGCAGGCGCGTGCGTGTGGGATGGAGCGCCGGCCCGGCGCGCGCACCCCGACAAGGGTCAGGGCTGGTAAAAACCCGAACATACTTCTCAGTAGTTTTTTATTTGCTCAAGGTACACTTCTCTAACCGATTGGTATCCCCATTTCCCGCATCCCCCCGCCCCCACCCGCGAGCCGCCATGGTCAACATCCCCTCCTCCCCCTACACCCTGACCGAGATGTTCGACCCCGGCGTGATGGTCGAGGACGAGAAGTGGTACGGCCTGGGCAAGCTGGGCATGGTGCGGCCGCTGATGTTCGACGTCTCCAACGGCGGCTGGGTGAGCATCCTGAAGGCGCGCGGCTCGGGCACGATCCAGCGTCACCGCCACGCCTCGCCCGTCACCGCGTGGACCCTGGACGGGGCCTGGGGCTACCGCGAACACGACTGGATGGCGCGCGCCGGCAGCTTCGCCTACGAGCCCGCGGGCCACATCCACACCTTGTACATCGACCCCGAGGTCGGCCACATGACGGCGCTGTTCCACGTCTTCGGCCCCCTGGTCTACCTCGACGAGGCCGGCAACCCGGTGGACTACGACGACGTCTTCCTGCGCCTGGACCGCTACGCCAAGCATTGCCGCGAAGTCGGCCTCGGCGACGACTACGTTCGCTCGCTGATCCGCTGATCCGCTGACCCCCGCATCACCCCCCTCACGCCGCCCGAGGAGTCCTTCATGGCCCAGACGCCCCAAATGCCTCGCATGCACCTGATGCAGATGCTGATCCACAGCGCCAGCACCCACACCTTGATGAGCTGGGCCGACCCGGCCGACGGCCAGCTGCAGGGGCTGCAGGATTTCGCGTACTGGCAGAACCTGGCGCGAACGCTGGAGCGCGGCTGTTTCGACGGCGTCTTCTTCGCCGACAGCCCGGCCACGCACGCGGTGTACCAAGGCAGCGTCGAGCCCTCGGTGCGCTATGGCGCTTCCTGGCCGAACCACGACCCGATGCCGCTGGTGGCGGTGATGGCCGCGGCCACCCGGCACCTGGGCATCGGCGTCACGCTCTCGACCACCGGCACCACGCCCTATCTGGCGACGCGGCGCCTGACCACGCTCAACCACCTGAGCGGCGGGCGCGTCGGCTGGAACATCGTCACCGGCTTCAGCCACGCCGAGCACCTGGCCAACGGCATGGACCGGCAGATGCCGCACGACGAGCGCTACGACTATGCCGACGAGTTCATGGCCATCTGCTACCAACTCTGGGACAGCGTGCCGGTCGATGCCATCCTGGCCGACAAGGCCGGCGGCCGCTTCGCCGACCCGGCGCGGATCCGGCCGGTGGACTTCAAGGGCAAGTACCTGAGCTGCAAGGCGGTGGGCCCGGTCCTGCCGTCGCCGCACGGCCGGCCGATGCTGTTCCAGGCCGGTTCGTCGGGCCGCGGCATGCAGTTCGCGCTCGAGCACGCCGAGGTGGTGTTCGCGATCCAACCCCACCTCGCCGGCATGCGGCGCTCGATGACGCAGCTGAAGGACGCCGCGGCCAGCCACGGCCGGGGCCGCGACCCGAAGATGCTCTTCGGCCTGCAGCCCATCGTGCGCAGCACCGAAGCCGAGGCCCGGCGACGCGCCGAGGAGCTCGCCGAGCGCATTCCGCTGGACGCCATCCTGGCGCGCATGTGCGGCGTCTTCGGCATGGACCTGGCCGGTGTCGACCCCGACCGTCCCTTGGCCGAAATGGAAACCCAGGCATCGCGCGGGCTGCTCGCCGCTACCACCACCGGTGCCGACGGCAAGTCCGTGACGCTGCGCGACGCGGCCGCGAAATGGGCGCTCTCGGTGGCGATTCCGCAGCTCATCGGCACCCCCGAACAGGTGGCCGACGAAATGGAACGCATCTGGCGCGAAACCGGCTGCTACGGCTTCAACTTGAGCCCCACGACCAACCCGGACAGCGTCGACGACTTCGTCGACCACGTGGTGCCGCTGCTGCAGCGCCGCGGCATCTTCCGAAGCGCCTACGAAGGGCGCAATTTCCGCGAAAACCTGATGGCCTGAGGCCTGCCCATGAACGCCCCCGCCACGCTCGCCCCGCCGCCCGCCGCTGCCGTTGCGGCAGAGGCGGCCATCGATCCGCTCGAACTGCGGCGCTGCCTTGGCAGCTTCGTCACCGGCGTGACCGTCGTCACCGCGCTCGACGACGAGGGCGCGCCGCTGGGCATGACGGTCAATTCGTTCAACTCGGTCTCGCTCGATCCGCCGCTCATCGTCTGGAGCCTGCGCAACAGCGCAGGCAGCTACGGCGTGTACAGCCGGGCCCGGCGCTTCGTCGTCAACATCCTCGCCGAAGACCAGATCGAGGTCTCGAACCGCTTCGCGCGCTCCGGCAGCGACCGCTTCGCGGGGCTCGCCTGGTCGCGCGGCATCGGCGGGCTGCCGCTGATCGACGGCTGCGCCGCCACCTTCGAGTGCAGCACCGAGGCCACCCACCCGGGCGGCGACCACCTGCTGTTCCTGGGCCGGGTCGAGCGCATCGTCGGCAGCGGCCGCAAGCCGCTCGCGTTCGGGGCCGGCAAGTACATGGTCGTGCACCCTTACGACAACGCGAAGAACGCCAGCCCCGGCACCAGCAACGTTGCCAGCCTGAACGCGGTGCACCTGGCCCGGCCCTGCCTGGAGGACTTGAACCGCGAGACCGACAAGACCGTGGGCCTGGGCGTCTGGGGCAACTGCGGACCGACCCTCATCTGGTGGATCGAGGGCTCGCAGCCGCTGGACCTGCGCCTGCGCTGCGGCATGGTGCTGCCGCTGCTGGGCTCGGCCACCGGCAAGGTGTTCGCGGCCTATTCGCCGCCCGAGATCACGGCCCCTTATCTCGAGGCCGAGATCGCCGCCGCCGCGCGCGGCGAGGGGTCCGACTTCGCCAGCCGCGCCGCTGTCGACGCCCATCTGGCCGCGGTGCGCGAGCGCCGGCTCGGCGCGATCAGCGACGCCGTGCTCACCGACATCAACGAACGCGGTGTCAGCGCCTTCAGCGCCCCGGTGTTCGACGCCTCGGGCGCGATCGTTCTGGCGCTGACCATGATGGGCGACGCCCGCAGCTTCGACGCCGCCGACCCCGCGGTCGAACGCCTGGCCGATGCCGCGCGCCGCCTGTCGGCCCGGCTCGGCTTCCAGCGCTGACCCCCCTCCCTTGCCGAAAGCGAAGACACCGTGAGCCAAGAAGCCTGGACCCGCTGGGGCGCCGAAGACGAACGCGGCGCCCTCAATTTCATCGGCCCCGACGAGGTGCGCCGCGCCAGCGCCCTGGTCAGGACCGGCGAGGTGCTGCGCCTGGCGCAACTGCTTTCCGCCAAGACGCCGGTGCCGGCGCATCGCTGCGGCCTGCAGCACTTCATGGGCCGCGACGGCGGCGACTACGCCATAGCCGGCAGCCGCCGCCCGGGGGGCTTCCAGTTCGCCGAAGATTCGGTGATCATGCCGCTGCACATCGGCACCCACGTCGACGCCCTGTGCCATGCCTGGTACGACGACAAGCTCTATAACGGCTATCTCGGCGACAGCATCCGCAGCACCAGCGGCGCGGCGCGGCTGGGGGTCGAGAAGATGCCGCCGGTGTTCACCCGCGGCGTGCTGCTCGACCTCGTCCGCCTCCGTGGCCGCCTGCTCCAACCCGGCGAATCGATCGGCCGCGCCTCGCTCGAAGCCGCCGCCGCGGCCTGCGGCGTGATGCCGGGCCGCGGCGACGCGGTGCTGCTGCGCACCGGCTGGCTCGAAGCGCAGAAAGGCGTGAAGCAGCCCGACTTCGACATCGAACCCGGCATCGACGTCGAAGCCGCCCTCTGGCTGGCCGAACGCGAGGTGGCCTTGGTCGGTGCCGACAACTTCGCGGTCGAGGTGCTGCCCTTCCCCGAAGGCCAGGTGTTCCCGGTGCACCAGCGCCTGATCCGCGACTTCGGCGTGCCCCTGCTCGAAGGCCTGATGCTCGACCCGCTGGTGGCGAGCGAGCGCCACGAGTTCCTCTTCGTCGCCAGCCCCCTGCCCCTCGTCGGCGCCACCGGCAGCCCCTTGGCACCGGTCGTTATCCTTTAGGCACCCATGAAACCTGTCCGTCCGCTCGAAGGCATCCGGGTCCTCGAAATCGCCTCGATGATCTTCGGCCCGCTCGCCGGCCAGTACCTCGGCGACATGGGCGCCGACGTGATCAAGCTCGAACCGCCCGAAGGCGACCTGACGCGCTCGATCGGCCCGCGCCGCTCGCCGCTGATGGGCGCCTTCTTCCTCACCAGCAACCGCAGCAAGCGCAGCATCGTCGTCGACCTGAAGAAGCCCGAGGGCCGCGAGATCCTGCAGCGCCTGGTCGCCAAGACCGACGTGCTGCTGCATTCGCTGCGCACGCCCGCGGCGAACCGCCTCGGGCTGGACTACGCAACCCTCTCGGCGAACCACCCCGGCCTCGTCTACTGCCACGTCAGCGGCTATGGCGACGACGGGCTGTACGCCGGGCGCCCGGCCTACGACGACATCATCCAGGCCGCCTCGGGGCTGGCGATGCTGCAGACCGTGGTCGCCGGCCAGCCGCGCTACATGCCGACCATCCTCGCCGACAAGGTCAGCGGCGTGCACGCGGCCTACGGCATCGTGCTCGCGCTGATGCACCGCATGCGCACCGGCCAGGGCCAGCAGGTCGACGTCGCGATGTTCGAGACCATGGCGGCCTTCAACATGATGGAGCACCAGTGGGGCCATGCCTTCGAGCCGCCGCTGGCGCCGATGGGTTACGTGCCGGTGAGTTCGGCCTCGCGCCGGCCTTACCGCACGCGCGACGGCTACATCGCCTTGCTGCCGTATTCGGACGACCATTGGCGGCGCTTCTTCGCCCTCGCCGGCGAGCCGCAGATCATGGCCGACCCGCGCTTCGCGACCTTCGCCGCGCGCCAGAAGCATTTCCGCGAGGTCTGGGACGAGGTCGAGCGCCAGGCGGCGCGCAAAACGAATGCCGAATGGCTGGCCCTGCTGGCCGACGACGACATCCCCTTCTCGGTCGTCAACAGCCTGGAAGACCTGGTGCACGACCCGCACCTGGACAGCGTCGGGTTCTGGCAGCTCATGGAGCACCCGAGCGAAGGCCTGCTGCGCATGCCCGCCAACCCCTTGCGCATGAGCGAGACGCCGCCCGGCATCACGCGGCTGCCGCCGCAGCTCGGCGAGCACAGCGCTGACGTGCTGCGCGAATGCAGCTACGACGAAGACCGCATCGCCAGCCTGACCGCGCCCGGCGGCGCCTGTTCTGCGGCTGCCTGATTCCCGAGCCCCGCACCATGATTCCACGCACCCTCTTCAGCCCCGATCACGAAGCCTTCCGCGACACCGTGCGCCGCTTCATCGCCGAGCACGTCGTGCCGCACCACGCCGACTGGGAGCGCGCGGGCCAGGTGCCGCGCCAGCTCTGGCTCGAGGCCGGCCGCCTCGGCCTGCTGTGCTGCAACGTGCCCGAGGCCTACGGCGGCATGGGCGGCGACTTCCTGCACAGCACCATCCTGGTCGAGGAGATGGCGCGCGTGGGCGCCACCGGCCCCACGTTCTACCTGCATTCCGACATCATCGCGCCCTACCTCGTCGACTTCGGCAGCGAAGAACAGAAGCGCAAGTGGCTGCCGAAGATGGCCAGCGGCGAGGTCGTGGCCGCGCTCGGCATGAGCGAGCCCTCGGGCGGCAGCGACGTGCAGGCCATGCGCACCCAGGCCCTCCGCGACGGCGACGACTACGTCATCAACGGCCAGAAGGTCTTCATCACGAACGGCCACAGCGCCGACCTCCTGCTGCTCGCCTGCAAGACCGACCCCAAGGCGCGCGCCAAGGGCGTGAGCCTGATCATCGTCGAGACCGACCGCCCCGGCTTCACGCGCGGACGCAAGCTCGAGAAGATCGGCTGCAAGGCGCAGGACACTTCGGAGCTGTTCTTCAGCGACCTGCGCGTGCCTGCCACCAACGTCCTCGGCGCCGAGGGCTCGGGCTTCGCCCAGCTCATGACCCAGCTCGCGCAGGAGCGGCTGATCCAGGCCATCCGCGGCATCTCCAGCGCCGAGGCGGCCCTGCAGTGGACGCTCGAATACGTGGCCGGGCGCAAGATGTTCGGCCAGACCCTGGGCGACTTCCAGAACACGCGCTTCAAGCTCGCCGAACTGCATGCCGAACTGCTCGCCCAGCGCGTGTTCGTCGACCGCTGCATCGAGCTGCACCTGCAGGGCCGCTTCGACCCGGTGGACGCCGCCGCCGCCAAGCTCGTGGCGACCGAACTCCAGGGCCGGGTCATGGACCAGTGCCTGCAGTTCTTCGGCGGCTGGGGCTACATGTGGGAGTACCCGATCGCGCGCGCCTTCGCCGACGCCCGCATGGGCCGCGTCGGCGGCGGTGCGGTCGAGGTGATGAAGCAGATCATCGGCAACTCGCTCCTGCCCAAGGCCCGGCGCGAAGCCTGAAGCCATCAGAAAAGTACCAGTCAGTATTTACTGGTTCCAACAAGTAGTACATAATCGAGGCATCCGGAACCGAATGACTTCATCCACTCCCCCAAGAGCCATGACCCGCCTCCGCCCATGGATCATTGCCGCGCTTGCGGCCTGCGCTGCCGCCACGCTGCAACCGGCGGCGGCCCAGGGCCCCGCCTGGCCCGAAGCACCGGTCCACATCGTCGTGCCCTTCAGCGCCGGCGGCGCCGCCGACGTGCTCACGCGCATCCTCGCGGAGCGCCTGCAGGACAAGTTCGGCAAGAGCTTCATCGTCGAGAACCGCACCGGGGCCGGCGGCAACATCGGCATGGAAGCCATCAAGCTCGCCCCACCCGACGGCAGCCTCATCGGCTCGGCGACGATCGGCACCCTGACGATCAACCAGTACCTGTTCTCCAAGCTCAGTTACGACCCGGCGGCCGACTACGCCTACGTCTCGATGATCTGGGAGAACTGCAACGCCTTCGTCGTCGCCGCCAAGCACCCGGCGCACACGGTGCAGGAATTTCTGGCCTGGTCGCGCAAGCAGCCCCAGGGCGTGAACTACGGCTCCGCCGGCGTCGGCACGACGCCGCACCTGGCGGGCGAGCTGTTCCGCCACCGCACCGGCATCAACGCCACCCACGTGCCTTTCCGCGGCGCCGCGCAGTCGATGCCGGCCCTGCTCGGCGGGCAGACCGATTTCGCGATCGACAACATCGCCAGCTACATGCCGCTGATCCGTGCCGGCCAGGTGCGCGCGCTGGCCGTGACCTGCCCCACGCGCTGGCCCACGCTGCCGGACGTGCCGACCATGGCCGAAGCCGGCGTGCCCGACTTCGTCGTCACCTCCTGGGGCGCCTTCGTCCTGCCCAAGGGCACGCCGCAGCCCATCGTCGACAAGCTGGCCGCAGCGATCAAGGCCATCGCCGCCGACCCCGCGGTGCAGAAGCGTTTCCTCGACACCGGCGCGCGCACCGTCGCGACGACGCCTCGGGAGACGATGGCCTTCGCCGAGCGCGAACGCGTGAAGTGGAAGGAAGTCGTCACCCTCTCGGGCGCCAAGCTGGACTGAAGCCATGAGCGCTGCCCCCCTGGCCCGAACCTTCTTCGAGCTCGTTCTCGAACAGGCGTCGCACGTGCCGCAGTCCACCGCCTTGATCTGCGCCCAGGGCCGCTACAGCTATGGCGACCTCGCCCGGCGCGCGGCCCGCGCTGCCGGCGCCTTGCATGCCGCCGGGGTGCGCAAAGGCGACCGCGTTGGACTGCTGCTGGCCAACCGGGTGGAATGGATCGACCTGTGCCTGGCCGCCGGTGCGGTCGGCGCGATGGCCGTTCCGCTGTCCACCTGGTCGACCCGCAGCGAACTCGCCTTCCTGCTGCAGGACGCCGGCTTGTCCGTGCTGGTGGCGCAAGCCCGGTTCGGCGAGCACGACTTCCGCGCCGACCTGCTCGCTCTTCGAGGCCAGCCCGGCATGCCCGAACCGGCGAAGACCTGGCTGCTCGACGCCGAGCCGAAGGACGATTCGGGCCTGACGCGCTACGAGGCCGCGATCGAGCAGGCCGAGCCGCTGCCGCCCTTGCCGCCTGGTGAATCGGCGAGCGCAGGCGACGACGCCCTGGTGCTCTACACCTCGGGCTCGACGAGCGCCCCCAAGGCCGTGCCGCTGCGCCATTACGCGGTGCTCGAGAACGCCTTCAACATCGGCGAGCGCCAAGGCCTCACTGCCGCCGACCGGGTGCTGCTCGCCTCGCCGCTGTTCTGGGCTTTCGGCGGC
Source organism: Burkholderiales bacterium (assembly GCA_028868875.1). Taxonomy (GTDB): domain Bacteria; phylum Pseudomonadota; class Gammaproteobacteria; order Burkholderiales; family Burkholderiaceae_C; genus Rubrivivax. The sequence goes on from JAGWTS010000036.1 coordinate 12,565, forward strand.
GCCAACGCCTTGCCCGCCACCTTCACCCATGGCGCCACGCTCGTGTTGCTGGAGAAGTTCGAGGCCGGCGCGGCCATCGCGGCGATCGAGCGCGATCGCTGCACCGCGATCTACACCTTGCCGGCGATGAGCTCGGCCATCGTGCGCCATCCCGAATATCGCAAGCCGCGCCTGGCCAGCCTGCGCACCGGCGTCACCATCGGCAGCGCCGAGGAGTTCCTGGCCGCGGTCGAGGGCCTGGGCGCGTCCGAGCTGTGCAACATCTATGGTGCCACCGAGACCTGTGGCAACTGCGCCGTGACCTGGCACCACTGGCCGCTGCAGCGCCGCGCCCAGTGCCAGGGGCCGGCCTTGCCGGGCCAGGACATCCGCTTCGTCGACGAGGCCAGCGGCTCCCCGGTGGCGCCCGGCACGCCCGGCCTGGCCGAGGTGCGCGGCTACGTCACCGCCGGCTACCAGGGCGCCAGCGCGGCGCAGAACGAAAAGGCCTTCACCGCCGACGGCTACTACCGCACCGGCGACTTCGGCCGCTTCAACGCCGACGGCGACTTCGTGTTCCTGGGCCGCAGCGGCGAGATGATCAAGCGCGCCGGCATCAACGTCTCGCCCGCCGAGGTCGAGGCCGTGCTGCGCCGCCACCCCGCGGTCGAAGACGCAGCGGTCGTCGGCGTGCCCGACAAGGAGCGCGGCGAGTGCATCTTCGCCTTCGTCGTGCCCCGCCCCGGCAGCGTGTTCGACGCCTCCGAGCTGCTGCGCCACTGCGCCGCAGAAGCCTCGAAATACAAGCTGCCCGACCACATCGAACCCCTGGCCGGCATGCCGCTGACCGTCACCGGCAAGCTGCAGCGGCGCGAACTCAAGCAGCGCGCCCTCGAACGCGCCCGAGCGCTGGCCGCCGGCGCCACCCTTTCCTGAGGACACCATGCCCCTGAACCGTCCCACCGCCGTCATCGGCTCGGCCATCATGGCCCCGATGACCCACGAGCGCTGGTCGCTCGAAGAAAGCCTGTACGAAGTGACCCAGGCGGCGCTGAAGAACGCCGGCCTGCGCATCGAGGACATCGACGGCATCGTCGTCGGCTGCAACGACCAGTTTGACGGCCGCGCCATCGCCGTGATGGCGGCCTCGGGCTCGGTCGGCGGCGTCGACCGCGACATCCTGTGCACCCCTTCGGCGGGTGAACACGCCTTCGTGATGGGCGTGCTGCGCATCGCATCGGCGCAGTACGAAACCCAGCTCGTCCTGGCCTGGGGTCCGACCGAGGTGTCGTCGCTGCCCGAGGCCGAGCGCCTCGCTGCCGATCCCTATTTCCACCGCCGCCTGCCGCTGGACGACCTGTCGTCGTTTGCGCTCCAGGCGAACGCCTTGATCGCCGCCCAGCCGCAGGCGCAGCAGTTGGCCGCCGCCCTGGTGGCGCAGAACCGCCGCCGCGGCGCCGCCGCCTACCCCGAGACCGCGGCGCCGGCCGAAAGCGAAGCCCAGGTCGCCGCCAGCGCGCCGACCCGCTGGCCGCTGCAAGCCGGCATGCTGAGCGCACCGGCCGGCGGCGCCGTGGCGCTGGTGCTGGCCTCCGAAGCGCATGTCAAGAAGGCCGGCATCACGAACCCGGCCTGGGTGCGCGGCATGGGCTGGGCCACCGAAGCCGCCTTCCTCGGCGACCGCGACCTCACCGCCGCGAGCGCGCTCGAAAGCGCCGCGGCCCAGGCCTTCAGCGAGGCCGGCATCACGAAGGCATCGGAAATCGACGTCGCCGAGATCTGCGCCGCCACGCCTTACCAGGAGCTCATCGCCTACCAGGCGCTGGGCATCGCCGGGCCCGACGCCTGGGCCGAGCGGATCCGCGGCGACGGCAGCGCGCGCCCGGCGCTGAACCCATCCGGCGGCCTGGCCGCCATCAACCCGGTCTTCTGCGGCGGCCTCGTGCGCGTTGCCGAAGCCGCCAACCAGGTGCGCGGCAGCGCCGGTCGCCACCAGGCGGCGCAGGCGCGCAGCGCCCTGGCCCATGCGGCCAGCGGCCCGGCCCAGATGTACCAGACCGTCGTCGTCTTCGGGCGCGATATTTGAGGAACGTGATGAGCAACCCCCGCGTAGGCATCATCGGCATCGGCCAGTCGGCATTCAAGCCGCGGCGCGACGATGCCAGCTACCCCGACCTGGTGCGCGAAGCCGTGGTCCAGGCCCTGCAAGGCCCGGCGCTGGAATTCGACGACATCGACGCCATCGTCTATTCGCTCTCGCCCGACGCCATGATCGGCATCGGCAACGCCGAGCGCCTGGGCGTGGACGCCGTCGGCGCGCGCAACAAGCGCTTCCTGCGCATCAACACGGGCGGCGCCACCGGCATCTCCAGCGTCGCCGCGGCCTACTATCACATCGCTTCGGGCGCGAGCCAGGTCGTGATGACCGCGGGCGCCGACAAGGTCGGCGAGTGCGGCGATTCGCAGACGGTACTGAACAAGATCTGGGACCCGATCTACGAGCGCCCGCTGCCGCTGGGCACGATCACGATGCTCGCGATGTCGGCCATTCGCTACGCCGAGAAATACGGCATGAGCCAGGAAGACATGGCCGAAGTGGTGGTGAAGAACCGCCACCACGCTTCGCTGAACCCGAACGCCCACCTGCGCAAGCCGACGACCGTCGAGGAGGTGATGGCCTCGCGCCTCATCAGCTGGCCGATCAAGCTGCTCGACTGCTGCCCGCAATCCAGCGGCGGCGGCGCGATGGTTCTGGCTTCGGAAAAGTACATCAAGGACCGCAAGCTCGACGCGGTCTGGATCACCGGCGTCGGCCATTGCTCCGAGAGCTACTACATCGGCGACCGCATGGGCCGCGGCTTCAGCGCCGACCATGCCGACGCCTTCGCCTTGAAGCACGCGTTCGATCGCGCCTACCGCATGGCGGGCATCACCGATCCGCAGAAGCAGGTGCATGCGGCCGAGCTGTACGCGCCCTTCAGCAACACCGAGTTCCACGCCATCGAGGCGGCGGGGCTGGCCGGGTTGGGCGAATCAGTGGCGCAACTGCGCCAGGGCCGCTTCACGCTCGGCGGCGAGATTCCGGTCAATCCGTCGGGCGGCACGCTGTGCACCAACGCCATCGCGGTGACCGCGATGATCCGCGTCGCCGAGGCGGCGCTCCAGGTCTGGGGCCGGGCCGGCACCCACCAAGTCAAAGGCGCGCGCGTGGCGATCGCGAGCGGCAACGGCGGCGACCACCAGTTCTTCGGAACGATGGTCGTCGAAGCATGAACCGAGGATCAACGAACATGGAATTGCTCAAGCGCCGCGAGGCCTGGAACATCACCTACAACCACGCCCTGGGCGAAACCGCGAGCTGGTTCTACGTCCAGATCCGCGACCACGCCAAGATCTACGGCCGCCGCTGCGGCGCCACCGGCCGCGTGCTGGTGCCGCCGCGGGCCTTCTCCGACCAGACGCTGGAGCCGACCACCGAATGGGTGGAGGTCGGGCCGGGCGGCAGGATCGAGACCTTCACGATCGTCTACGAACCCTTCAACGGCCTTCCCGACCCCCCGTACGCCTTCGGCTACGTGCTGCTCGACGGCGCCGACACCGCCATCGGCGGCTTCTTCAAGGGCGTCGACCTGGGCAACCCCGCCCAGGCCGCCCAGGCCTTGAAGATCGGCACCCGTGTAGCGACGCGCTTCGCAGAAAAGCGCATCGGCGACGTGCTCGACTTCTGGTTCGAGCCCGAGGCCGGCTGATGGCCGGTCCGCGCGTGGCCGTGATCGGCGCCGGAGCCGCCGGCCTGTGCGCGGCCAAGACCTTGATCGCGCGCGGGGTCGAGGTCGTGGTCTACGAGATCGGCAGCTGCATCGGCGGGCTCTGGGTCTACGACAACGACAGCGGCCTGGCCCCGGCCTACCGCTCGCTGCACCTGAACTCCGAGGCGCGGGCGACCGCGTACAAGGATTTTCCGTTCCCGGCCGACGGTCCGCTCTATCCCGACCACGCCCAGGTTCGGCGCTATCTGGAGGCTTATGCCGAGCGCTTCGGCGTGCTGCCCCACATCCGCTTTCGATCCAAGGTGGTCGACGTGGCGCGTCGCGGCGAACGCTGGAGCGTGAAACTGGGCGATGGCACGGCGGGCGAATTCGACGCCGTCGTCGTCGCCAGCGGCCACCAGGGATCGCCATCGCACCCGGACTGGAAAGACCAGTTCACCGGCGAGTACCTGCATTCGCACGCCTACCGCGTTCCCGAGCCCTTCCGCGACAAGCGCGTGCTCGTCGTCGGCATGGGCAACAGCGCGGTGGACATCGCCTCGGACATCTGCGTCGTGACGCAGAGCACGACGATCTCGGCGCGCTCTCCGGTGCTCGTGATGCCGCGCATGCTGTTCGGCGTGCCTTCGGCGCGCGTGCTGGCCAGGCTGGAGAAGCGCTGGATGCCCTGGGCGCTGCGCCGGCGCATCCGCGAGGCGCTGGTGCGCATCGTGCACGGCCGCATGGAGCAATGGGGATTCGTCACGCCCAAGACGCGCACCCACCCGACCAGCCATCCGAGCCTGATGTCGCATTTCGTCTGGAACCGCATCACCGCCAAGCCGGCCATCGCCTCGGTGCAAGGCCGGGAGGTGCGTTTCGTCGACGGCAGCGTCGCCACCTACGACACCGTGATCGCGGGCACCGGCTACCGCGTCGACCTGCCCTTCCTGGCGCCGGCGCTGCGCCCGCTGCAAGGCCATCGGCTGGAGCTCTTTCTGCGCGTGGTCCATCCGCGCGAGCGCGGGCTTTATTTCGCGGGCATGTTCAACGTCGCCGGCGGCGGCAACATCCGCATGATGGACGACCAGGCCGAATGGATCGCCGAATTGGTGTGCGGCGATGTCCGCCTGCCCGGGCCGGCCGAGATGCACCAGGTGATGCAAGCCGAGCAGGCTTTCCTGCAGCGCCATTACCCGGGCAGCCCGCGTTACGCGCTGGAACTCGACCCGCCCTTTTATCGCAAGCAATTGGCGCGTGAACGGCGCCTGGGCAAGAGCCGCCCCCGCGCCCGCAGCGCGACCCCCGACGTGACGACCGGAGCCCCCCATGTGGCTGCGTGACAAGTCCTGCATCACCGGCGTCGGCGAGACCGCCTACGTGCGCGGATCGAGCAAGAACGCCTTCGAGCTCCAGATCGAGGCCTCGCTGAAGGCCGCACGGGATGCCGGCCTCGAGCCGCGCGAGATCGACGGCGTGATCCCGATCGGCATCGTCAGCGGCACCGCCGACGACTTCATCGAGAACTTCGGCATCTCCGATCTGCGCTTTTCGGCCGTCGTTCCGCACGGCGGGGCGAGCCCGGTGATGGCGCTGCAATGCGCCGCCGCCGCGGTGGCCTCGGGCGCCTGCAACCACGTGCTGATCACCTTCGGCCGCAACGTGACCGCGGCGTCGAACAAGGCCGGGGCGCGCATCCACACGATGCCGCAGTTCCATTACGTCACCGAATTCGAGTACCCGATGGGCGCCATCGCCCCGGCCCAGCTCTACGCGCCGATGGCGCGCCGCCACATGGAGCTGTACGGCACGACGGTGGAGCAGCTCGGCGAGGTCGCCGTGGCCTGCCGCGAACACGCGCTGCTCAACGACAACGCGGTGATGAAGAAGCCGATCACGCTCGAAGACCATCGCAATTCGCGCATGATCGCCGACCCTTTCCGGCTTCTCGACTGCAGCCTGGAGAGCGATGGCGGCGCGGCCGTGATCGTGAGCGGCGCGGCGCAGGCCGCCGACCGGCGCCACCGCCGCGTCTTCATCGCCGGCGTCGCCGAAGGCCACCCCGATTCGCCGGGTTCGATCACGCAGCGCCCCGACATGACGAGCCTGGGAATCGCGAAGGCGGCGCCGCGCGCCTTCCGCATGGCCGGGGTGACGCCGGCCGACATCCAGGTGGCCGAGATCTACGACTGCTTCACCTACGCCGTGATCCGCCAGCTCGAAGACATGGGCTTTTGCGCCAAGGGCGAAGGCGGCCCCTTCGTCGAAGGCGGGCGCCTGCGGCTGGGTGGCGCGCTGCCGACGAACACCCACGGCGGCCTGTTGTCGCAAGCCCATGTCTGGGGCCTGAACCATGTCGTGGAGCTGGTGCGCCAGCTGCGCGGCGACGCCGGCCGCGCCCAGGTGGCCGGCGCCGAGTTGGGCCTCGTGACCGGCTACGGCGACCTGGGCGACGGCGCGCTGGCCATTCTGCGCAGGGAGTGAGACCACCATGAATGCCCCGGCCAAGCCCGAACCCGTCCCCAACGACCTGTCGCGCCCGTATTGGGAAGCGGCAGCCGTTGGCCGGCTGGTGCTGCAGACCTGCGCCGCCTGCGGCAAGCTGCGCCATTACCCGCGACTCTTGTGCGACCGCTGCCACAGCGACGCGGTGCGCTGGACCGAGGCGAGCGGGCGCGGGCACATCCACAGCTGGACCGTGTCGCATCACGCCTTCCACCCGGCCTTCGCGGCCGAACTGCCGTACACCCTGGTGACGGTCGACCTGGAAGAAGGCGTGAGGGCACTCGGCCGCTGGAACAGCGGCGGCATCGAGCCGCGCATCGGCCTGGCCGTCGGCGGCCGCTTCGAGGCCCGCGCAGGCGGTGTCGACCTCGTATTCAGCCCCCGTCTGGAGGCTGCTTCCGCGCCGGAATCCGCAGTTCCGCCGCTACACTTGCGAGTATGAAAACCGCCTCCAACCGCAAACAATCCGAACCCGCCGGTGTCCGCGAGGCCCGATCCAGCGCCCCGGCATCGGCCAAGGCGGTCAAGGCGAGCAGCAAGCGTGCCGCCAACGACCGCACGCTGCCGCTGAACCCCGACGCACCGGAAGACATCCGCGATGCGGTGTCGCGCCTCAAACGTGAGCGCATCATCGCCACCGCCGTCGAGCTGTTCTACAACAACGGCTTGAGCAACACGACGCTCGAAGCCGTGGCCGACCAGATGAAGGTGACCAAGCCCTTCATCTACGCCCACTTCAAGTCCAAGAGCGAATTGCTGGCCGAGATCTGCTCGCGCGGCATCCGCGCCTCGCTCGACGCGCTGAACCGGGTCGTGGCCACGCAAGGAACAGCGAGCGAGAAACTGCAATCGCTGGCGCGCGACTTCATGTTCGCGGTGCTCAGCAACCAGGCCCATATCGCGATCTACAACCGCGAGGAAAAACACCTCTCACCCGAAGACAGCGAAGCCATCAATGAAATGCGGCGCGAATTCGACCGCAAGTTCTGCGCGTTGCTGGAAGAAGGCGTCGCGACCGGCGAATTCGTCGTCGACGATGTCCACATCGCATCGCTCGCGATCGGCGGCATCGTGAGCTGGTCCTATGTCTGGTATCGGCCGAATGGGCGCCTCTCGCCGGCCGAGACCGCCGACCAGGTGGCCGACCTCGTCATGGCGATGGTTCAGGCCAAGTCGGTCAAACGCAGGCGGGCCAAGACGGCCGGCTGACGCGCCGCCAGCGGCCGCGGCCATCGACGGCCGAGCGCGGCGAAACCGCTGCCGTCAGACGCCCAGCGCCGGCTCGCGCGAATCGAGCAGTTCTTCGTTGTGCTGGCCCAGCGCTGGCACGGGCAGAAAGGCCGCGCTGCCGACCCCCGCGATCATCAAGGGCTGGCGCACGAAGGTCTGCCCGCCATGGTCGCCAGGCACTTCGACCGTCATGTTTCGAGCCCGCAGTTGCGGGTCTTCGAGCACCTCGTCCAGCCGCAACACCGGACCGAAGGCGATGCGTTCGGCTTCGAGGCGGGCGCACAAGTCGTCGTGATCGTGCCGGGCGATCGCCTCGCGCAAAAGCGGCCCGATCTCGTCCGCGCGCTCGCTGCGCTCGTTCTCGGTCAATGCCGCATAAGACTGCAGGCCCACCAGACCGCACAAGGATTTCCACATCGGGTCCTCGCCGGCAATGCTGAGCGTGATCTGGCGCCCGTCGGCGGTCGCAAAGACGCCGTAGCCGGGGTCGCGCGGCGGCAAGGTCCGGGTCGGCAGGCCGTTCATCGGCGGCACGAGGAAAGGCGTCATCCAGCTCACCAGCGAATCGAGCATCGAAACGTCGATCTGGGCGCCACGGCCACTGCGCGTGCGCGCGAGCAGGGCCGTCACGACGCCGAGCGCCGCGAACATCGCCGACGAGATGTCGGCCAGCGGCAGCATCGGCAGCGGCGTGCCCGCTTCCCGGCCGACCGGCACGTCGACAAGCCCGGCCGCGGCCTGGATGCTCAAGTCGTGGCCGGCCACGCCGGCGCGCGGGCCGTTCTGGCCGAACGACGAGATCGACAAGTAGACCAGCTCGGGCTTGCGCTGGCGCAGCGTCTCGGCATCGAGCTTCAGGCGTGCCATGACGCCGGGGCGAAAGCCTTCGAGCACGACGTCGGCGCTGTCCACGAGGTTCAGGAAATCGGCCCGGCCTCGCTCCGACTTCAGATCCAGCGCCACCGACCGCTTGTTGCGGTTGAACGAAGCGAACAAGCCCGGAAAGCGCCGCGACGGGTCGCCCTTGCCCGGCCGCTCGACGAGGATCACGTCGGCACCCAGGTCGGCCAGCAGCAGCGTCGCGTAAGGGCCCGGCCATTGCTCGGCCAGGCTCAGCACGCGAAAGCCGGCCAGGGGAAGCGTCGTCATGGCTCGTGTCCTTGGATCTGTCTCGGGGCGGGTGCTCAGCTGCCCGTCCAGCGCGGGGGGCGCTTCTCGATGAAGGCGGCCGCACCTTCCCGGGCGTCGTTGGATCGCAGCAGATGGCCGAGCACCGCCTCCTGGCGCGCGAACATCTCGTCCAGCGGCCAGTCGCGCTGCTCGACGATCACGCGCTTGCCCAACTCGACCGAAAGCGGTGCGTTGGCGAGGATGGTGCGGGCCATCGCCTTGGCCGCTGCCAAGGCCTGCCCGGGTTCGACCAGGGCATTGATGAGGCCGTAGCGCTCGAGCCTTTCGGCGCTGACCGGCTGGCCCGTCAAGGCGATCTCCATCGCGATGCGCTGCGGAATCAGGCGCGGCAGCCGCAACAGCCCGCCCGCGGCAGCAGCAAGTCCGCGCCGCGCTTCGGGCAGGCCGAAGACGGCGCTGCGCGAAGCGACGATCAGGTCGCAGGCCAGCGCCGACTCGAACCCGCCGGCCAGTGCATAACCTTCCACCGCGGCGATCAGCGGCTTCTTCGGCGGCGTGTAGGCGATGCCCAGAATGCCGCGCCCCTCGACCCGCGTGACTTCGCCGCGGGCAAAGGCCTTCAGGTCCATGCCGGTGCAGAAGTTGCCGCCGGCCCCGGTGAGGATGGCCAGGCGCAGATCGGGTCGCCGCTCCATCTCGTCGAGGGCCTCGCAGACGCCGTAGGAAACCGCCCGGTTGACGGCGTTCTTGACCTCGGGACGGTTGATCGTGATGACCACCAATCCGTCGTCGTGTTCGACCAGCACCTCAGCACTCATAGGCCCACCCTCCTTCGGTCTTCACAGGTCACGATTGATCGACGCCAGGCGCTCCACCGCATCGAGGTATTCGGTCTGCAGGCGGACCATCTCGTCCTTGACCGAGGTCTCGCCTTCCAGGCTGCCGACCGATTGGCCGACCGGGAACGAATACAAGTCCTTGCGCTGGGCACGCACGACCCGGGCATGGGCCTCGTTGTAGAGAATGCCTTGCAGCGGCGTCGGAAGAATCGCCGGCGCGCCCGGCTGCTCCCAGGCTTCCGAGAGCTTGCTCTTGAGCATGCGCACCGGCTTGCCGGTGCGGGCGCGGCGACGCACCGCGTCTTCGGCGCGGGCGCCGAACAAGACCTCGCGTTCGAACGGCTCGAGTTCGCTTTCGCGCGTGCCCAGCCAGAGAGTGCCGCACCAGACACCCTCGGCGCCGAGCGCCAGCGCGGCGGCGATCTGGCTGCCCTGGGTGATGCCGCCTGCGGCCAGCACGGCAACGCCCGGGCCGCAGGCGCGCACCACTTCCGGCACCAGGACCATGGTGGCGATCTCGCCCGTGTGGCCGCCGGCTTCGGTGCCTTGGGCAATGATCACCTCGACTCCGGCCTCACGCTGCCTGATCGCATGCTGCGGCTTGCCGCAGAGCGCGCCGATGGCGATGCCGCGCTCGCGCAAGGCCTGCACCACGTCGGGCGGCGGTGCGCCGAGCGCGCTCACCACCATGCGCACTCCCAGATGCTGCAAGGCCACCTGCACAAGACGGCGCGCGCCGTCGGGCGTCATGCCGCCGCGGCCCTGGACGATCTCCTGCTGCACCCGCAGGCGCTCGTCCTCGGGCAGTTGCGGCACGCCTTCGGCGGCCAGCAAGCCGTCGACGAAATCGCGCTGGGCCTGCGGGATGAGCCGCGCCAGGTCTTCGCCTTCGCGCTCGGCTTCGCGGTCGTAGGTCGTCGGGATGATGACGTCGACGCCGTAAGGCCGGCCGTGAACGTGGTCGTCGATCCAGCGCAGTTCAGCTTCGAGCTGGGCCGGGCTCACGGTGGAAGCACCGAGCACGCCGAAGCCGCCGGCCTTGGTCACTTCGACGATGACGTCGCGGCAATGCGAAAAGGCAAAGATGGGCAGCTCGCAGCCCAGGCGTTCGCAGACAGGGGTGCGCATGCGGTCTTTCAGGCCTTGCGGCGTTCGTGTTCGACGGTTTCGAGCAGGAAGGGGGCGACCACCGAGGCGTTGATCTTGCAGTCGAGAAAGATGGGGCCTTCGGGTTTCGCCAGCAGCGGCGCCAGGGCGCGCAATTCCTCGATCGTGCGCACGGTCTCGGCCCGGAAGCCGAACCCGGCCGCAATGGGCGCGAAGTCGATGTCCAGGAACACCGACTTCGCAACCGGCATGTCGCGCATTTGCAGGTAATGAAGCTCGGCGCCGTAGGCGCAGTCGTTCATCAACAAGATGATCAGCGGGATGTCTTCGCGCACCGCGGTCTCGAGCTCGCCCATCGTCATCAGGAAGCTGCC
>JAGWTS010000037.1 GCA_028868875.1 Burkholderiales bacterium
TGCGAGTTCTCGCTCGCGGTGGCCGACGACTTCAACGGCCAGGGCCTGGGCTCGCGCCTGATGCTGGCCATCGCCGACCTCGCGCGCAACAAGGGGTTGTCGCAGATCGTCGGGCTGATCCTCGCAAACAACACGCGCATGCTGCGCCTGATGACGAGCCTGGGCTACACGATTGCGGCCTTCCCGGAAGACCCCTCGTTCAAGACCGCGACCAAGAACCTGTAGCCCCGGCATCGTGGCGGCGGGCGGGGCAAGACCCGCCTGTTCCGCGCTCGCCGCGGCGAAGCGCCGCCCTAGAATCGAGGCGTGACCCCGAAGTTTCGCCGCCATGCCGCAGCGGCAGCGCTGTTCGCAGCCCTGCTCGGCGCGCTGGTGCCCGGCTTCAGCCGGCTGCTCGTGGCCGCAACCGGCTTCGACCCCGCGTTCTACGCGATCTGCAGCGCCGGCGGCAACGCACCCGCCGACCCCCACCGCCCGCTCGCCCACCTCGACGCCTGCCCCTATTGCGCGAGCCACGGCACGACGCCGGCACCGCCGCCGCGCGCCTCGGCCTGGCTGCCGGCGCCGGGCGCCGGGTTCGCGCTCTCCACCCCCATCGACATCCGGGTGCCCGATGCGCGCCCGCTGCGCGCGGCGCAACCGCGCGCCCCACCGCTGGTTTCCTGACGCTCCCGCCTCTCCCGCGCGCCCGGCCCAAGCCGCGCGCGGGCTCTCGCAAGCCTGCCGCCCGCCTCCGGCGCGATGGCGGCATCGAGCCACCAGGACTCCTCAAATGAACCCACGAACTTCCCTTTTCGCGGCCGCCGCGGCGTTGCTGCTGATCCCTGGCCATTCCTTCGCCTGCGCCACCTGCGGCTGCTCGCTCTCGACCGATGCCGCAATGGGCTTCGCGCCGGACTCGGGCTGGCGCCTGAGCCTGCAATACGACTACATCGACCAGAACCAGCTGCGCAGCGGCGGCAGCGCCGTCTCGCCGAGCCAGGTGGCGGCGCTGAACCCCGACGCCGGCCAGGAAGTCGAGAACCGGACCGTCAATCGCACGACGACGCTGGGCATCTCGTACAGCCCCAATGCCGACTGGAACTTCAAGGCCCTGATCCCCTACGTCGACAGCGGCCACACGACCTACGGCGCCGCGACCAACCCGCTCAGCGCGGATGAACTTTCCGGCGTTTCGGCCACCGGGCTCGGCGACGTGAAGCTCATGGTCGGGTATCAGGGCCTGCTGCCGAACCACGGGCTGGGCCTGCAGCTCGGCCTGAAGCTGCCCACCGGCGCCTATGGCAGCGGGCCGGACGCGAACGGCAACAACGTCGGCCGCGGCTATGCGCTCTTCGGCTCGGGGCCGAACCAGGGATCGCCGCTCGACGCCAGCCTGCAGCCCGGCACCGGCAGCACCGACCTGCTGCTCGGCGCGTACTACGATCAAGCGGTGAGCCAGGATTTCGACGCTTTCGTCAGCGGCCAATTCCAGGCCGCGCTGAAGCACCGGCTCGACCAGCCCGGCTCGGACTACCGCCCCGGCAACAACGCGACGCTGAGCTTCGGCATGCGTTACGAAGCCGATCCGGCGCTGGTGCCGCAGCTGCAGATCAACATCAACCGCAAGAGCGCCGACCAGGGCTTTCTGGCCGACACCGCCGGCACCGCGGGCACGGTGGCCTACCTGAGCCCGGGGCTGACGGCGCGCGTGGCCGCGAACGTCTCCCTCTTCGGCTTCGTCCAGTTGCCGGTCTACAACCGACTCGCGGGCACCCAGCTGTTCCCGCACTGGACCGCGACCGTCGGCGCCAGCGTCTCGTTCTGAGGAGCCGCGATGAAAATACCGAACCCGCGCCGCGCCTGGCTCGCCCGCACCCTCGGACTCGCCGCCGCCGCGGCGCTGCCGGTGCGCCCGGCCTGGGCCAACGACCTGAAGCTGGGCGGGCCGGCGCCGCCGCTCGTGCTGCACACGCTCGACGGCCGCCACATCGCGACCCGCGACCTGCTGGGCCAGGTCGTGATCGTCAACTTCTGGGCCACCTGGTGCGCGCCCTGTCTGGAAGAAATGCCGCAACTCTCGGCCTACGCCCAGAGCCGCGCCGGGCAAGGCCTGCAGGTGCTGGGTTTCAGCCTCGACGACGCCGCTGCCCTGTCCAAGGTGAAGGCGATCGCGGCCTCACTGCACTACCCGGTGGGCCTGCTCGGCGGCGCCTACGCGGGCGGCTACGGCCGCGTCTGGCGCTGCCCGGTGAGCTTCGTCATCGACCGCGATGGACGGCTCGTCCACGACGGCTGGAAGGACGATACGAACACGCCCTGGACCAAGGCGCAATTCGCGCGCGTCGTCGATCCGGTCCTGCAGCGCAAGGGTTGATCGCCGCAAGGCCGCGGTGGAACTCGCGCCGAGCGCCGGCACTCTACCGAGGCCTTTCGATGGCCCGCCCATGAGAATCCCGCCCGCCCGCCTGCTCGCCCTCGCCCTGGCCTTCGTCGTTCTGCCCGTCATGGCCTCGATGACCACCGCCCAGCAGGCCGCGGCGGCCTTCCCCGGCACGCAGTGGGAGCGGGACTCGGCGCTCGCGGACAACTTCGACTGCAGCGGCCACCCGACCAGCGCCATCCTCGGCCGCGCCAAGGGCCGGACCGAGGTCGCGCTGTTCCCGTCCGGAGCCGGCGCCCCCGTGTTGCTGAGCTACCCGGAGCGCCTGCTCGACCCCAAAACGGCGACGCTGACCGTCGAGCCGCTCTTGTTCAGCATGAAGGACTTCCTGATGGATAACGGGCGGCCGGTGCCGCCCGGGCTCGAACCGTCGGAGACCTGCGCAGGCCTGCTGCTGACCGATGCCGCGGGCCACGTCATCCACGTGTACTGGAACCGCGAGCGCAAGGCCTTCGACGACTGGCTCGGCTAGGCCGGTTCGTTGCGGCGCGCGCCGAGCCGCGTGAGCGCCAGGGCGAGCAGCGCCGACACCCCCATCAGGAACAGGCTCACGGCGTTGAGCACCGGGCTCGCGCCTTCGCGCATGCGGCCGTACATCAGGATCGTCAGCGGCGGGTCCGAGCCGACCAGCATCAGCGTCGTGTTGAAGTTCTCGAACGACATCAGGAACGAGATCGCCCCCGCGCCGAGCATCGCCGGGCGCAGGTAGGGCAAGGTGATGGTGCGCAGCACCGCGAAGCCCGAGGCCCCCAGGTTGGACGCCGCTTCCTCGAGCGTGCGGTCGAAGCGCTTCAGGCGCGCGCCGATCGTCAACGTCGCGATCGCGACGATGTACGAGAACTGGCCGAGCACCACCAGCGCCAACCCCGGGCGCAGCCAGTCGAGGTCGAGACCGAAGGCATCGTCGGCGAACTGGGCGATGCGGCTCGCGAAAGCCAGGATCGAGATGCCCAGGATCACGCCCGGGATCACGAGCGGCACCAGCATCGCGAGCGACAGGAGCTGCTTGCCGGGAAAGCGCGCGCGCTCGATCAGGAAGGCATTGCAGGTGCCGACCCCCACCGACAGCAGGGTGACCGCGGCCGCCACCACGGTGCTGGTCCACAGGCTGTGCAGCAGTTCGCCGTCCATGAACAACCCCTGCGGGCCGACGAACCAGGCGAGCGTGAAGCCGCGCCAGGGCGGCGCCGGATAAGGCGCGTTGTTGAAGGCGAACACCGCCACCGTCGCCAGCGGCAGGAACAGGAAAGCGAAGAAGGCGAGCGCATAGCCCGCGGTCGCGGCGCGTTGCCATGGGGGGCGCGGTAGCGTGGGAATCATGCTCTCGCCATGACGTCGCCGAAGCGCTGGCCGGCCAGGCGCAGGCCGGCCCAGACGAGGGCCGTCGACAAGCCCAGCAGCAGGAAGCCGAACGCCGCGCCCTGGCCCCAGTTGAAGCGGGTGATGAACTGGGTGTAGATCTGCTCGGTGAACCAGAGCGAGTTCTTGCCGCCGAGCAGCGTCGGCGTCAGGTAGTTGCCCAGCGCGAGCATGAAGACGACGATGCAGCCGGCGGTGATGCCGGGCGCGGCATGCGGGATGACGATGCGGCGCAGGATGTTCCAGCCGCTGCCGCCCAGGTCGTAGGCGGCTTCGATGAGCGCATCGTCGAGCGTGTCCAGGGCGCTGATCAGCGGCACGACCATGAACAGCAGCGAGCCGTAGACGAGGCCGACGAGGATGGTCGCGTCGTGGTACAGCAGTTCGGGCGGCTGCTGCGCCAGCCCCAGGTGCACGAGCAGCGCCGGCAGCACGCCCGATTCGCGCAGCAGGATCATCCAGCCCAGGGTGCGCACGGTCTCGCTGACCCAGAACGGGATCAGGCAGAGCACGAACATCAGCGAGCGGCTGCGCCCGCGCGCGAGCTTGGCGATGGTCCAGGCGATCGGGAACGCAAGCAACAGCGTGAGCGCGGTGACGAGCACCGACATCGTCGCCGTGCGCACGAAGGTGTGCCAGTACAACGGCTCGCCGAAGAAGGTGCCGTACTGCGCCAGGCTGGGCGCGTATTGGCGCGGGGCGACGCGAACGCGCAGCGACAGGACCGCGAGTTCGAGGTGCGGCAGGACGATGAGGCCGACGATCCAGAACAAGGCCGGCGCCAGCAGCAGCGCCAGCACGAGGCGGCGGCGCGCTGCTTCAGTGCCCATCACCGGCCCTCGGCGGCGGCGCCGAAGCACCAGGCGCGCAAGGGGTCGAAGGCGAAGACCACGGCCTCGCCCGGGCGCAGGTCGGCGAGCGCGCCGGTTTGCGGCAGGGCGATGCGGAATTCGGCCCCGCCCTGGTCCAGGCGCAGCAGCACGGCCGAATTGGCGCCGTCGAAGAGCAGGCTTTGCACCCTGGCCGCATGCTGCGGCTGGCCCGCGGGAAGCTCCGCCGCGCTGCGCGCCACGCTCGCGACCTCGGGCCGGACGAAAGCCTCGCAAGCCGCACCCGGAGCCAGGGCCGAGCTGCGCCGCGCATGCAGCCTGAGACCGCCTGCGGCTTCGACCTCGACGACATCGCCTTCGATGCGCAGGGCGCGCCCGGCGATGCGGTTGTTGGCGCCGACGAAGCCGGCGACGAAGGCCGATTGCGGCTCGTAGTACAGCGCTTGCGGCGCGCCGAGCTGCTCGAAGCGCCCGCGGTTCATCACCGCGACCCGGTCCGAGAGAACGAGCGCCTCGGACTGGTCGTGAGTGATGTAGACGAAGGTGGTGCCGAAAGCCGCCTGCAGCTGCTTGAGCTCGATCTTCATGTGCTCGCGCAGCTTCAGGTCGAGGGCGCCCAGCGGCTCGTCGAGCAGCAGCAGCGTCGGCTCGAGGACGAGGCTGCGCGCGATCGCGACGCGCTGCTTCTGGCCGCCCGAGAGCTGGTCGATGCGCTTGGCCTGGGCTCCGGCGAGGCCAACGCGCTCGAGCATCGCGCCGACGCGGCGCGCACGCTCGCCGCGTTCGACGCCGCGCTGATCGAGACCGTAGGCCACGTTCTCGGCCACCGACATCATCGGGAACAGCGCCAGGTGCTGGAACACCATGTTGACCGGGCGCCGGTTCGGCCCGACCCCGGCCATGTCCTTGCCGCCGATCGCGATGCTTCCGCCATCGGGCGCGATGAAGCCCGCGACCATGCGCAGCAGCGTCGTCTTGCCGCAGCCCGAAGGCCCGAGGATCGAGAAGAAGCTGCCGCGATCGACCGTGAACGACAAGTCGTCGACCGCGGCGAAGGCCCCGTAGCGCTTGGCCAGGCCGCGCACGGCCAGATCGGGCTCGCCCACCGCGAGTGTCAACCCAGCCTCGCCTGCCAAAGCCGCCGGGGACTCAGCAGCGCGCCTCAAGCGGACGCCGCGGAACCGGCTTTGCCGGGCCGCTGGCGTCGCCCCCTCGGGCCACGAAGGGGCCCCGCGCGGCCCCGGGGGAGCGCCGAAGGCGCTTCGGGGGGGAATGTCATTGCGCGGCCTTGACGCGATCGAGCACGCGGCCTTCGATCTCCTCGAGGCCAGCCGGCACGGCCGGATACCAGTGCACCGCCTTCAGAGCGGCTTCGGGGAAACTGGCCGCGAACTGGGCCTTGATCTTCGCGTCCATGAAGCGCTCGGCGCCGGCCGAGGCGGTGAAGTTGCCGGCCGAGGCCGCCACCTTGGCCGCGATCTCGGGGCGCATGTTGAAGTTGATCCAGGCGTAGGCGGCGGCGTCGTTGCGGCCCTTGGCCGGCAAGGCGAAGGTGTCGATCCAGCCCATCGCGCCCGACTTCGGGGCGATGAAGCGGATGTCGGGGTTCTCGTCCTGCAGCTTCCAGCCGCCGGTGTCCCACATCATCGCGCCCACGACTTCGCCGGCGCGCATGCCGTTCAGGAGCTGGTCCTTGCTGTCCCAGAAGAACTTCAGGTTCGGCTTGCAGGCGGCAAGCTGCCGGCCGACGCTGTCCATCAGCGCGCCATAGGCCTTGGGGTCGTTGTAGAGCGCGAACGGGTCCTTGCCGTCGGCGAAGGCGAAGGCCAGCAGCGTCGGGCGCTTGAGCCGCACCGAGACCTTGCCCTTGTATTCGGGCTTGCACAGGTCGGGGTAGTCGGCGATCTGCGGCGCGAGCTTGGTGTTGACGACCAAGCCGTCGGTGCCCCAGATCTCGGGCACGGCATAGACCTTGCCGTCGAGCGTCGTGTTCTTCTTCGTCGCCTCGAGCATCGAGGGGATGAACTGCGCGGTCTTGATCTTCGACAGGTCCAGCGGCTTGTAGATGCCGAACTCCTGCTGCGGCCCGGTGATGCGGTCCTGCGAAGGCTGGGCCAGGTCGAAACCGGCGCCGCCGGTGGCGCGCAGCTTGGAGATCATCTCCTCGTTGTTGCTCAAGGTGATCTCGACCTTGATGCCGGTTTCCTTCTCGAACTGGGCCACCACCGCGGCCGGCGCGTAGTCGGACCAGGTGAGCAGGCGCAGCTTGTTGTCCTGCGCCGATGCGGGCGCGGCGCCGGCCAGCGCCACGACGGCAGCGGCGACGAGGGTCGAGACGAACTTCATGCGGGAATCCTCCACGAACTTGGGATGGAATCGCAGCATACCTGCGATTCGTGACGATTCCCGCAGGGCGGCGGCCCTCAGCGCTTCAGGACCTTGGCGACCGGGTTCGGACGCAGGCGGAACGCGTCGGGCATGCCCGATCCGAGCAGCGGCCGCAGGTACAGGCGGAAGGCATCGGTCACGTCGGTGCCCGAAGGCGCGATGAATTCGTCCTCCATCGTGCGCGTCTTGGCGGCCACCGCTTCGAGCGGCTGCAACTCGTAGTCGACCGAGTAGAAGCCGGTGCGGCGAATCGCGACCGAGCCGCTGTGCTCGCCCCACATCGCGTACTGCACGGCCTTCTCGCCGACCTCGCGCGCCTCGCGCTGGTCGACGTCGCTGACGCAGCCGATGAAGCTGCGCTGCAGGTAGCCGAAGGTGTCGCCGCGAACGCGCTTGATGCCGAGCTTGCTCTTGACCTCTTCGCAGAGCAGGTCGGCCAGCGCCCCGGTGCCCGAGAGCTGGACGTTGCCGTGGGCATCGCGCTCGATGTCCTTGGCGAGCTGGCTGAGCATGGGCACGCCGCTGGCGTCGTGGATGCCTTCGCTGACCGCGATCACGCAGCGCCCCAGGCGCTCGTAGGTGGACTTCACGTCGGCGAGGAAGCGCCCGATGTCGAAGGCGCGCTCGGGCAGGTAGATCAGGTGCGGGCCGTCGTCGGCGAACTTCTTGCCCAGGGCCGCGGCGGCGGTCAGGAAGCCGGCATGGCGCCCCATCACGACGCCGACGTAGACCCCGGGCAGCGAGGCGTTGTCGAGGTTCGCGCCCGCAAAGGCCTGGGCCACGAAGCGCGCCGCGCTCGGGAAGCCCGGCGTGTGGTCGTTGCCGACGAGGTCGTTGTCGATCGTCTTCGGGATGTGCAGGCAGCGCAGCGGGTAGTTCGCGGCGCGCGCCTGGTCGCGCACGATGCGCACCGTGTCGGACGAGTCGTTGCCGCCGATGTAGAAGAAGTGCTCGATCTCGTGCGCCTGCAGGACCTTGAAGATCTCCTGGCAGTACTTCAGGTCGGGCTTGTCGCGCGTCGAGCCCAGGGCCGAGCTCGGCGTGTTGGCCACCATCTCGATGTTGTGGCTGGTCTCGCGCGTGAGGTCGACGAAGTCTTCGTCGACGATGCCGCGCACGCCGTGGCGCGCGCCGTAGACGAGCTGCACGTCGCGGTGGCGGCGCGCTTCGAGCACGACGCCGGCGAGCGACTGGTTGATGACCGCGGTCGGGCCGCCGCCCTGGGCGACGAGGATTTTTCCGGATGACATGGTTGGGTTCACCTCCGGCGCGGATTGTGCCGTGCGGCGAAAGCGTCGCGGCCCGCGCCGCACCGGATTCAGAACTCGACGATCTCGAGATCGAGGCCGCGCAACGCGAGCAGCGTCTTCGCCTTCTCGGCCTGCGCCCGGCTCGTGAAAGGCCAGCCGACCACGCGCCAGGCGGCCCCGGCCTGCATGGCATCGACGCGCCGGGGCGCGATTCCGGCCGCGCGCAACTGCGCCGCGACCGCGGTCTTGATGGGCTCCATCGCGGCGCGCGAGCCCAGCGGTGGAGTCACCAGGGCCCAGGCCGCGGCGGGCGCGCGCGCGCCGCCAGCGCGCGCCGTCGCTGCGCGTTCCGACGGGCGTTCCGAGGGGCGTTTTGGCGCACGTTCCGGCGCGGCTGCAGGCGCGGGCGGGGGCGGTGGCTCGGCCTGGCCCAGCTTCGCGTTCAGGCTGATCTGCGGCCTCAGGCGCGGCAGGTCGATGTGGCCCAGGTGCGGGTTGCCGTCGTCCGCAGCGGAGGCAGGGGGCGCGGCGGCCGCGGGGGACGTGAGTGGCGCGAGCGCCGGCTGCGCACTCGCGGCCGGGTCCGCGGCCTGGGCGCCGCCGCCGCCCAGCAGCGCGGCCAGGGCCCAGGCCGAAGCCACCCGCCACCTGGGCGGGCGGGCCGGAACGAGGGGGCGTCGAGGGTCCATCCGGGCTCATTCTGGGGCGCCGGCGCGCTGCCGATGCCCCGAAAAGCGCGGCCGCGGGGGCGCTTCTCCGCGCCCGGCGCCGAGCCGGAATCAGGAAAGCGGCATCAGGAAAGAAGCCGCAGCAGTCCGCGCGGGTCGTGCGTCAAGGCGGTGGCCACGATCTGGGCGTAGGCGGCGAGCGCGAGGACGAAGCAGCCGGCGCGGGCGCGCCGCGTCGGCGCGCGCCGCAGCGCGAAGCTGCCCAGGCCGATGTAGACGAACAGCAGCACCAGCTTCGAGCCGAGCCAGAGGTCGCGCCAGGGCGCCAGGCCGAGCAGGGTCCAGAGCGTGATGCCGGCGCCGAGCAAGGCGGTGTCGATCGCCATGCTCGTCCAGCGCAGCGGCCGCGCCATGGGCCAGCCGTGGCCGGCGAGCACGCCGGCGCCGCGCAGCGCGAACACGATGCCGGTCGCGCCGGCCAGGCTCATGTGCAGGTGCAGGACGAGGGGATAGAGGGCGGCTGCGTTCATCGCCCGATCATGCCTCGGCCGGCGCGGCCCGCGGCTTCAGTGCAGGACGAGCAAGGGCAGGCTGCTGCCCGCCAGCACCGCCTTGGTGTGCGAGCCGAAGAGGAATTCGCCGAAGGCGCCGCGCCCGTGCGTGACCATCACGATGAGGTCGCAGCCGCAGGCTTCGGCCGAATCGATGATCGCCTGGTCGACGCGCGGCACCTGTTCGTAGACGCCTTTGAATTCGATGCCGGCGTCGCGCGCGCGCGCCTCGAAGCGCGCCAGCACCTGGCGCGCGTGGGCCTCGGTCATCGCGTCGTGCTCGCGCGCGTCGGCCTCGAGCCAGGCGCGCGGGCGCTGGCCCGAGGGCGGGGGCATCACCGGTTCGGCCACAAAGGCCGTGATCGCCGCGCCGAGCTGGCGCGCGAGCTCGATGCTGGCGTGGATCGCGCGCTCGGTCAGGTAGCTTGCGTCCACCGGAACCAGGATGCGCTTGTACATGGCAGGACCCCCCAACCGCCACGCGAACGGCGCGTGTGGAAGGCCTGACTCTAGGCAGGCGCGGGGCGCCGCACCTTGTCGCGCCTCAAACCGCCGCGCCGAGCGCCAGGCCGGGGGTGAGCAGGCGCTCGACCAGGGCGCGCACCGAGACGATGCGCGGCCCGAAGGGCAAGGCGCCGACGCCGCGGAAGAACAGGCCCTTCTTCACGTCGCCGCGCAGCCCGGCGGCGAGCTGGGTGTCGATGCAGAACTGGCCCCAGCCCGGGGTGCCGTCGCGCAGCCCGCATTGCGCCAGGCAGTCGAAGGCCAGGATGCAGCGCGGCTTCTTGTGCGCCCGCGCCTGCAGCCGGGCCTCGACGCCGAGGTAGCTGGCGAGCCAGGGCGTGCGCACCGCGCGCGCGGGCAGGCCGGCGACGCTGGTGAACTCGACCAGGTCTTCGTCGCGGGCCTCGGCCAGCACCTGCTTGAAGTGCGGATGGGCGTCGCATTCGTCGGTGGCGACGAAAGGCGTTCCCGGCTGCGCCGCGGCCGCGCCCAGCCCCTGCAGGCGGGCGATGTCCTCGAAGCTGCGCACGCCACCGGCGGCAACCACCGGCACCGTCTTCTCGAGCCCGGCGCCGCGCAGGAATTCGAGCGTCTGCGGGATCACGGTCTCGAAATCGAAGCGCGGGTCGTGCACGTCGGCGACCCGGGCCGCGCCCAGATGGCCTCCGGCCCAGCCCGGGTGCTCGATGACGATGGCGTCGGGCACGCGCTGCTTGCGCTCCCATTTCTTGACGACGAGGGCGACGCCGCGCGCGTCCGAGAGGATCGGGATCAGCGCCGTCCTGGGGTGCTCGCGCGCGAGCTCGGGCAGGTCCAGCGGCAACCCGGCGCCGACGACGATGGCGTCGATGCCGGCCTGCAGCGCCCGCGTCACCGAGGCGGCATAGGCGCTGACCGCGCGCATCACGTTGATGGCGACGAGCCCGCGCCCCTGGGCCAGGGCCCTGGCGGCGACGACCTCGCGTTCCAGCGCCTCGAGATTGGCGGCATCGATGGCCTGCTTCGCGGCTGCGCCCACGTGGCAGTCGCGGGTGCGCTCCATCAGGTCGGGGTGGTGGCGGCGCAGGTCGACCGACGAGATCGTGCCCAGCGCGCCGAGCGCGGCCACGCTGCCGGCGAGGCGGTGCGCCGAGACGCCGACGCCCATGCCGCCTTGAACGATGGGAAGCAGGTCGCGCCCGGCGAGGCGCAACGGGCGCAGGCCGTGGCGCTCGAAGAGCGCGCGCAGCGGGTCGATCACAGCAGTCAAGTTCATCCGGGGTCGCTCAGGAAAGAGAACGAAACCCCCAATTGGGCGCCCGGCGCGCCCGCTGCGCCTTGATGTCGAGCAAGGGCGCGCCGAAAACCCCGGCGCTCAGACAGCGGCCTGGATGGTCCCGCTCACGCTGCCCAGGCCGATGCGCACCGCACCCGGCGCCTCGCAATGGGCGCGCAGGATGATCTCGTCGCCGTCTTCGAGAAAGCTGCGCGTCTCGCCTCCGGGCAGGGCCAGCGGCTGCTTGCCGCCTTGCGAGAGTTCGAGCAGCGAGGCGCCCTGCTCCGGGTTCGGCCCCGACAAGGTGCCGGTGCCGAGCAGGTCGCCGCTTTGCAGGTTGCAGCCGTTGCTGGTGTGGTGGGCGACGAGCTGCGCCAGGGTCCAGTACGCGTCCAGGGCGTTGGAAGTGGACAGGCGCACGGCGCGCTCCATCTTCGCCGTCTTCAACCAGACCTCGAGGCGGATGTCGAAGGCGCCGGCCTCGCGGTTCAGCGGCGAATCGAGGTAGGGCAGCGGCTGCGGGTCCCCCTCGGGGCGGGTGAAGGGGCGGCGGAAAGGCGCCAGCGCCTCGAAGGACACGACCCAGGGCGAGATCGAGGTCGCGAAGCTCTTGGCGAGGAAGGGCCCCAGCGGCTGGTATTCCCAGCCCTGGATGTCGCGCGCCGACCAGTCGTTGAGCAGCACGAGGCCGAACAATCGGTCTTCGGCCTCGGCCATCGACAGCGGGCGCCCGAGTTCGTTCGAGGTGCCGACGAAGGCGCCCAGTTCGAGCTCGTAGTCGAGCCGCTTGCTGGGGGCGAAATGGGGCGCATCGCCGCTGCTGCGCAACTGGCCGCGCGGGCGCGTGACCGCACCGCCGATGCCGATGGACGAAGCCCGGCCGTGGTAGCCGATCGGCACCCACTTGTAGTTCGGCAGCAGCGGGTTGTCGGGCCGCATCTGGCGCCCGACCGTGAGCGCGTGGTGGATGCCGGTGTAGAAGTCGGTGTAGTCGCCGATGGCGCAAGGCAGCGCCATCTCGGCCTGGGCTTGCGGCAGCAGGCAGAGCTCGAGAAAGGGGGCTTGCTCGCTGCCTTCGGCCAAAGCCGTCGAGAGCGCGGCGCGCATGGCCTTCCAGGCCGGGCGGCCCAGCGCCATGAAGCCCTTCAGGTCGCCCGCGGCCAGCGGCTCGAGCAGCGGCCGCACGGCATCGGGCCAGGGGCTTTGCGCGGCGGCGAGCTTCAGGTCGAGCACCTGGTCGCCGATGGCGACGCCGATGCGCCAGGGCTCGCCGCTGCCGGCGCGCCTAAAGCGCCCGAGCGGCAGGTTCTGGATCGGGAAATCGGTGCCCGCGGCCTGGGCCGAGGCGATCCAGCTCTTCAACTTGGGGTCGTGGGTGTTGTCTGTGAGGTGCATGGGTTTCAGGCCTTGAAGCGATCGGCGAGAGCCGACCAGCATTGAGCGTAATCGCGATCGAGCGTGCCGCCGTTCAGCGCCCATGCGGTGGGGCGGAAACGCCAGCGGCTCTCGAACATGAAGGCCAGCGTGTGGTCGAGTTTCTGCGGCGCCAGGGCCGCGCCGCTTGCGCGCTCGAAGGCCTCGGCATCGGGGCCGTGCGGCACCATCTGGTTGTGCAGGCTCGCGCCGCCGGGCTTGAAGCCTTCGGGCTTGGCGTCGTACTGGCCCAGCACGAGGCCCATGAACTCGCTCATCACGTTGCGGTGGTACCAGGGCGGGCGGAAGGTGTCCTCGGCCACCATCCAGCGCGGCGGAAAGATCACGAAGTCGCAGTTCGCCCAGCCCGGGGTGTCGCTCGGGCTCGTGAGCACGGTGAAGATCGAGGGATCCGGGTGGTCGTGGCTGATCGAGCCGATGACCATGAAGTTCGCCGTGTCGTACTTGAGCGGGCACAGGTTGCCGTGCCAGGCGACGACGTCGAAGGGGCTGTGGCCTTGCTGCGCCGCCCAGAGCGCGCCGCCGTATTTCTTGACGATCTCGAAGCCGCCCGCCTCGGAATCGAAGGCCGCCACCGGCGCCAGGAAGTCGCGCGCATCGGCCAGGCCGTTGCTGCCGATCGGCCCGAGTTCGGGCAGGCGCAAGGCGGCGCCGTGGTTCTCGCAGACGTAGGCGCGCGACGGGCCCGCCACCTCGACCCGGAACGCCAGGCCGCGCGGCAGCAGCGCCACCTCGCCCGGCTTCACGTCGAGCCAGCCGAGTTCGGTCTGGATCGTCAAGACGCCTTGCTGCGGCACGACGAGCATCTCGGCGTCGGCGTTGACGAAGGCGCGCCGGTCCATCGAGCGATTCATCAGCGCGAGATGGGCGGCGACGCCGCAATGGGCGTCGGGGTCGCCGTTGACGACCATCGTGCGCAGGCCGTCGACGAAATCGAGCGCGGCTCCTGCAGGGACCTCGCAGGGGGCCCAGCGCATGGGGTCGGGCGGGGCCTCGACGCCGCCGGCCGCGCCGGACTTCCACAGCGGCTGCGCGTAGGGCACATAGCCGCCGACCACGACCGAAGGCTGGCGCCGGTAGAGCCAGCTGCGGCGGTTGTCGGCGCGCGCCGCGGTGAAGGCGCTGCCCGAGACCAGTTCGGCATAAAGCCCGTGGGCCGCGCGCTGCGGGCTGTTGCGGCCTTGCGGCAAGGCGCCGGCGACGGCTTCGCTCGCGAACTGGTTGCCGAAGCCGGATTGGTACGCGCGGGTCACGCCGCGGCCTTCACGGTGTTGCTGCGCGCCAGCGCCAGGGCTTCGCGCAGGATCTCGCGGTCGCCGACCTGGTTGGCGAGGATGAGCACGAGCTTGGCGATCAGGCGGTCGGCCTGGTCGTCGTCGAGCTCGCGCTGGGCCGCGATCAGCTCTTCGTAGAAGCCGTCGGGATCGGGAATGTTCGGGGTGTGGATGAGCGGCATGGCGCAGGACTCCTCAAGCGGGCAGGCAGCGGCGCAGCGCGGCCTCGATCTTCTTCGCGTCGAAGCCTCGCCAGCGTGCCGCCACATGCTGGTCGGGCCGGATCAGGTAGACCGTGCCGGGCTGGCCGTCGAAGCGTTCGGCGAGCACGCCGGCTTCATCGACGAGGTCGCTGCCCACCGTCAGCACGCGAGCCTCGAGGCTGCCGCAAGCCACTTCGGCCTGCGGTGCCGGGCCGAAGCTGAGCAGCGTGAAGCCGGCGCCGAGTTGCCCGAGCAGCCAGGCCGCCTGCCCGCCCACCTTGATCGGCGCATCGGCGCAATTGGTGCCGGGCCGCATTGCGCCGGCGAACGCCGATTCGTCGGGCGTGTTCAGCGAGGACTGCAGGTAGGGCGTCGGCGTCGACAGGCGCCCGCTGTTGATGAGCGGACGCGCGAACTCCTCGGTCTCGGCGAGTTCGAGCACCGCATTGCGCAGGCGCAGGCTGGCGCGGCTCTTGGGCGTGATGAAGTCGGTCGAGCGCGTCGAGGCGCGCAGGTTGTCGTCGGCGGCGAAGGCGCGCTCTTCATGATAGGTGTCGAGCAGCTTGTCGCCGGCCGCGCCGTCGAGCACGGCTTTCAGCTTCCAGCCCAGGTTGTCGATGTCCTGCACGCCGGTGTTGGCGCCGCGCGCGCCGAAAGGCGAGACCTGGTGCGCCGAGTCGCCGGCGAAGATGACGCGGCCGTGGCGGAACTGGTCGATGCGGCGGCAGGCGAACTGGTAGACCGAGACCCATTCGAGCTCGAACTCGGCGTCCGAGCCGAGCATCGCGCGGATGCGCGGGATGACGCGCTCGGGCTTCTTCTCTTCCTCGGGGTCGGCGTCCCAGCCGAGCTGGAAGTCGATGCGCCAGACGTTGTCGCACTGCTTGTGCAGCAGCACCGACTGGCCGCGGTGGAACGGCGGGTCGAACCAGAACCAGCGCTCGGTCGGGAAGCTCGCGCTCATCACCACGTCGGCGATGAGGAAGCGGTCCTGGAAGAACTGGCCCGTGAAGTCGGCACCGACCATCTTGCGCACGCCGCTGTTGGCGCCGTCGCAGGCGATGACCCAGTCGGCCTCGGTCTGGAACGCGCCGTCGGGGGTCTCGATCGTCAGCAGCACATGGTCGGCGCGCTGCTCCAGCGCCACCAGCTTGTGCTTCCAGCGCAGGTCGACGAGCGGGCTCTTTTGGCAGGCCTCGACCAGCGCTTCTTCGAGGTAGTACTGCTGCAGGTTGATCATCGCCGGCATCTTGTGGTGCGGCTCGGGCAGCAGGTCGAAGCGGTAGACCGGGTCCTTGTCGAAGAAGACGCGCCCCACCTTCCACTTGACGCCCCTCTCGACGAGCGGCTCGGCCACGCCCAGGCGGTCCCAGACTTCGAGCGGGCGCTTGGCGTAGCAGACGGCGCGCGAGCCGATGCTCACGGTGTTGTTGTCGTCGACGAGAAGCGTGGGAATGCCGCGCGCCGCGAAGTCGAGCGCCGCGGTCAGGCCGATCGGCCCGCCGCCGATGACGACCACCGGATGGCGCCGACGCGTGCCGCTGGCCTGCTCGTCGCTGCGGACGTAGTCGTACTGGGGGAAGGTGTGGGTGTGCAGCATGTCAATGCGCCGCCAGTTCCTTCTCGTGCATCCAGGCCGCGTGGCGCGGCGCGCGGCGGGTGCGGCTCCATTCTTCGAGCATCGCCCATTTCACCTCGTCGAGGTTCTTGCTCATCTCGGGCGTCGCGGTGTCGGCGGCGAGTTCGAGGCGGTGCCCGTTCGGATCGCGGAAGTAGATCGACTTGAAGATCGTGTGGTCGGTGATGCCGATGACCTCGATGCCCGCGGCTTCGAGGCGCTTCTTCGTGGCTTCGAGATCGGCCACGCTGCCGACCTTCATGGCCAGGTGCTGGACCCAGTCGGGCGTGTTCTCGTCGCGCCCCATCGCGGGCGAGTTCGGCAGCTCGAAGAAGGCCAGGATGTTGCCGCCGCCGGCGTCGAGGAACACGTGCATGTAGGGATCGGGCGCATGGGTCGAGGGCACGCGGTCTTCCGCGATCGCGAGCACGAACTCCATGCCCAGGTGCTCGCGGTACCACTCGACGGTCTTCTTCGCGTCGAGGCAGCGGTAGGCGACGTGGTGGATGCGTTCGATCTTCATGAGCGGCTCCTGTTCAGTTCTCGAGCGACTTCCACATCTCGACGTCGCGCTCGGCGGTCCAGATGCGGGGGTCGGGGTACTGCGTGGCTTCGTCGTAGGCGCGCGTCACGTCGAAGGGCATGCAGTGGTCGAAGATCACCCATTGGCCGTACTTCGGGCGCACCGCGGCCATGGTCTCGCGATAGGTGGTCTTCAGGTCCTTGCCGGCGCCGGCCGCGGCCTTCACGGCCGAGAACACGTCGGCGATGAAGCTGCGCGTGCCGGCCAGGCCCGCCGCCACCTGGGCTTCGTTCTCGAGCGCGGCGCCGCGCCCGGGGACGAGCTTGGCGGGCTTCAGCGCCGCCACGTTGTCCAGCGTCTGCGGCCAGTCGCTGAAATAGGCGTCGCCGGCATAAGGCGTGGCGTCGTATTCGACGAGGTCGCCCGAGAACAGGATGCGCTCGGCCGGCAGCCAGACGACGGTGTCGCCCTTGGTGTGGCCGCGCCCGAGCTGCAGCAGCTGCACCTCGAGCTTGCCCAGCCACAGCGTCATCTTGCCCGTGAAGGTGAGTGTCGGCCAGGTGAGGCCGGGCGGCACGCTCTCGACGGCGCGGAACAGGCGCGGAAAGCGCCCGATCTCGCTCGCCTTGTCCTGCTCGCCGCGCTCGCGGATCAGCGCCAGCGTGTCGTCGCTGGCGATCACGTGTTCGGGTTGGTAGGCCGCGGCGCCGAGCACGCGCACCGCGTGGTAGTGGCTCAGCACGACGTACTTGATGGGCTTGTCGGTGACTTCGCGGATGCGGCGGATCACGTCCTCGGCCATCACCGGCGTGGCCTGGGTATCGATGACCATGACCGCGTCCTCGCCGATCACGATGCCGGTGTTCGGATCACCCTCGGCCGTGTAGGCATAGGCATGGTCGGAGAGCTTGGTGAAGCTGACCTTCTTCTCTTGCAGGTCGGCCTGGCTGGCGAACGCTTTGGGGGTGCTCATGCGCTGAAATCCTCGGGGTTGGCAACCTTGATCTTAGACAAATCGTTTGGTATTGTCTAATCCATTCGGTTTAGTAGAAATACCTATCTCATGAGCCAACGCGGAATCCAGAGTGTCGAAGTCGGGGGCCGGCTGCTGCTGGCCTTGGCCCACGAAGGCCGGCCGATGGCCTTGAAAGACCTGGCGCAGGCCGCCGACATGAGCCCGCCCAAGGCCCACCCCTACCTCGTGAGCTGGGGCAAGCTCGGCCTCATCAGCCAGGACCCCGGCAGCGGGCGCTACGGCCTGGGGCCGCTGGCGATGCAGCTCGGCCTCATCAGCCTGCAGCAGTACGACCCGATCCGCCTCGCGAGCGCGCGCCTGCCCGAGTTGTCGGCGGCCACCGGCCAGACCGTGGCCATCGCCGTCTGGGGCAACCGCGGGCCGACCATCGTGCGCATCGAGGAGTCTCCGGCGCTGGTGCACATCAACATGCGCCACGGCAGCGTCATGAGCGTGCGCGGCACGGCCTCGGGCAGGCTCTTTGCCGCCCATCTGCCGCGCGCCACCTGGGCCGCGCTCGACGGCGAGGCGCGGCCCGACGACGAATTCGAGCGCGAGCTGGCCGAAGTGCGGCGCCTGGGTTCGAGCCACGCCGTCGACGCCGCGGTGCCGGGGGTGAGCGCGGTCGCGGCGCCGGTGTTCGAAGGCGGGGGCGGCATCGTGCTCGGCCTCACCGCGATCGGCCCGACGGCGAGCTTCGACGTGAGCCCCGCAGGCGAGGCCGGGCGCGCACTGCGCCGCTGCGCCGCCGAACTCTCGGCCCAGCTCGGCGCCGCCAGCAGCCTGTAGCGGCGCGCAGAATCGGCTCCATGCGCGCGCTCGGGCTCGTCCTGCTGATGGCGTTGCAGGCGCCGGCTGCGGCCGAAGACCGCAGCAACGCCTTCAACGACCCGTTCGTCGCCGTCACGAACGGCCTGCCCGGCTGTCCGGTGGCGGCGGGGCCGCTGCTGACCCACGAAGAGGCGCTCGCCGAATCGCACGGCCGCGCCCAGCGCGGCGTGAGCTGCTGGCTCGCCGGGCGCTGCCGCCTGTCCAACAGCTATCTCTACGACGCCGAGATCATTCCGCGCGTGGGGATCGCGGTGCAGGCCGACGGCCGCTTCGCCGACACCCGGGTCTGGGCCCTGGGCCAGCGGCGCTGGGTCTGGCTCGAAGGCTGCGTGCGCAGCCAGGCCCAGCGCCAGGCGCTCGTTGCCCTGGTGCGCGACATCGACGACGTCGAGGGCGTCATCGACGAGCTGATGGTCGGCACCACCGGCAAGCCGCCTTACGAGACCCTGCGGCCCTGAGGGCCCCCAGGGCCGGGCTGCGCCCGGCGATTCCTCGAGACCCGCGGCGCTACAGCAGCGCCTTCAGCGCCGTCTTCGGGTCGCAGACGACGTCGGGCGCCGGGCTCTTGCCGGCTTCGAGCAGCTTGCGCGACATCAGGTGGTCCATCGGCGCGTTGACGCTTTCGACGCAGGCGAGCCGGGCGCCGCTGTAATGGAAGAGCGAGAAGCTGGCCGGCGTCGCGCCCGGGCGGCGGTGGATCTCGCCGCCGGCCGGCATCAGGCCCGCCATCTGCAGCCGCAAGCCCCCCTGCTCGGACCAGAACCAGGGCAGCGCCCGGTAGGGCTCTTCGCGCCCGAGCAGGGTCGCGACCGCGGTGCGCGCCTGGTCGCCCGCGTTCTGCACCGATTCCAGGCGCAGCCGCCGCCCGCCCGGGGTCTGCGGAAAGTTCGCGCAATCGCCGACGGCGAGGATCGCGGGGTCCGAGCTGCGCAGACAGGCGTCGACGACGATGCCGTTGTCGCATTCCAGCCCGGCGGCCTCGGCGAGCGCGGTGTCGGGCGCCGCGCCGATGCCCATGACGAGCAGTTCGACCGGCTCGCGCCGGCCGTCGACCGAAATCGCGGCGAGGCGCCCGCCCTCGACCTCGAAGCCCTCGGCCGCGACCGCCAGGCGCAGGTCGATGCCGGCGCCGCGATGGGTCTGCAGCACATGCTCGGCAATCTCTGCCGAAACCGAGCGCTCGAGCAGGCGCGGCGCGCTTTCCAGCAGCGTCACCGCCTTGCCCAGGGCGCGCGCGCTGGCGGCGATCTCCAGGCCGATGAAGCCGCCGCCGAGCACCGTGACGGACGCCGCTGCGGCGAGCTGCTCGCGCAGGCGGCGCGCGTCGGCGGCGCTGCGCAGCAACGCGACGTTGGCGAGGCCGGCACCGAGTTGCGGCAGGCGGCGCGCGACGGCGCCGGTGGCGAGGACGAGGCGCTCGTACTCGAGCACGGCCCCCGATTGCAGGCTCACGCGCTGCGCCGCGCGCTCGATCGCGAGCGCCGGGTCGGCGCGGTGCAGCGTGATGCCGGCGTCGGCGTACCAGGCCTCGGCGCGATGCGATTGCAGCGCTTCCTCGGGGTTCTTCAGGAAGGCCTTGGACAGCGGCGGGCGCTGGTAGGGCAGCTCGGCCTCGGCGCAGACGAGGTGCACGCGCGCCCCCAGGCCGGCCTCGGCCAGCCCGGCGCACAAGCCCGCGGCGGCATGGCCGCCGCCGATGATGACGATCGAATCCGACATGGTGTCCTTGTTCTCGGGCGCAGCCCGCGCCGCGGCGGCGGCAGGATAACGCCGCGCCCGCTGGTTATGCTCGGCGCCATGCGACTGCTGCTCGTCGAGGACGACCGGATGATCGGCGAAGGCCTGCGCGCCGGCCTGCGCCTGGAAGGCCATGCGGTCGACTGGGTGCGCGACCTCGCCGCGGCGCGCTCGACCCTGGCGAGCGAGCGCTTCGACCTCGTGCTGCTCGACCTCGGCCTGCCCGCCGGGGGCCCGGCCGGCGCCGGCGCCGCGGGCGACGGCCTGGCCCTGCTGGCCGAGATGCGCGCGCGCCACGACCCGACCCCGGTGATCGTGATCACCGCGCGCGACGCCAGCGGCGACCGCGTCAAGGGGCTGGACGCCGGCGCCGACGACTACCTCGTCAAGCCCTTCGAGCTCGACGAGCTGAACGCGCGCATCCGCGCCGTGCTGCGGCGCCAGGGCGGCCGCGCCGAACCGCTGCTCGCCCACAACGGCGTGACGCTGGATCCGGCAACGCGCCAGGTGATGCAGGACGGCCGCCCGGTGCTGCTCTCGGCGCGCGAATTCGCGGTGCTCGAAGCCCTGATGCAGCGCCCGGGCGCGGTGCTGAGCCGGGCCCAGCTCGAAGACCGGCTCTACGGCTGGGGCGAGGAGATCGAGAGCAACGCGGTCTCGGTCTACGTGCACCAGCTGCGGCGCAAGCTCGGCGCGGACTACATCCGCAGCATGCGCGGCGTCGGCTACTTCCTGTGAAGTCGATCCGCCTGCGGCTCCTGGTGCTGCTGCTGGCGATGCTCGCCGCCGCCGCCGCGGTGATGGCCTTCGTCACCTACCGCAACGTGCTCGGCCAGACCGAAGCCCTGTTCGACTACCAGCTCGAACAGATGGCCTTGTCGCTGCGCGACCAGGGCGAGATCGCGCCGGCGCAGGCGGGGGCGCTGGCGAACCGCCGGCTCGACTTCGTGATCCAGATCTGGAGCGCCGACGGCCGCCGCATCTATGCCTCGGGGCCGCACGACGCCCTGCCCTCGCGTGCCTTGATCGGCTTTGCCGACGTGCTCGCCGGCAACGAGGTCTGGCGCACCTACGGCGTCGTCACCGGCGAGCGCGTGATCCAGGTCGCGCAACCGCTGCGCATCCGCCGCCGCCTCGCCGCCGATGCCGCCTTGCGCAGCGTCGAGCCGCTGCTGGGCGTGGCGCCGCTGCTCGCGCTCCTGATCTGGTGGGCCGCGGCGCTGACGCTGCGGCCGCTGCAGAAGCTGGCGCAGGCCCTGGCCGCGCGCGAGGCCGATTCGCTCGCGCCCCTGCCCGGAGCCGGCCTGCCCGACGAACTGGCGCCGCTGGTGCGCGCGCTCAACGACCTCCTGCGCCGCCTCGGCGCGGCCTTCGACGTCCAGCGCTCCTTCGTCGCCGACGCGGCGCACGAGCTGCGCTCGCCGCTCACGGCGCTGAAGCTGCAGCTTCAGGTGCTCGAACGTGCCCGCGACGAGGCCGCACGCGCCGAGGCCCAGCGCGGCCTGGCCGAGGGCATCGAGCGCGCGGCCTGGCTCGTCGAGCAACTGCTGGCGCTGGCGCGCAGCGAGCCCGGGGCCCCGGCGCTGACTTTCGTCCCGCTGGACCTCGCCGAGATCGCGCGCAGCGCGCTCGCCGCCAGCGTGGCCTACGCGCGCTCGCGCGGCAGCGAGCTCGAGCTGCAGGCCGAGGCGCCGGTGCCGCTGCAAGGCGACGCCTCGTCGCTCACGGTGCTGGTGCGCAACCTCGTCGACAACGCCTTGCGCTACGGCCCGGCGGGCGGCCAGGTGATCGTGCGCGTCGCGCTCGAAGCGGGGCAGCCGCTGCTCGTCGTCGACGACGCCGGCCCCGGCATCCCGGCCGAGGACCGCGAGCGCGTCTTCGACCGCTTCTACCGCCGCGACCCCTCGGCCGGCGACGGCAGCGGCCTCGGGCTGGCGATCGTGCGCCAGGTGGCCGAGCGCCACGGCGCCGGCGTGGCGCTCGGGAGTTCGCCGCAAGGCGGCTTGCGCGTGACGCTGCGATTCGCACCGCGCTGATCCGGCGCGCAAGGCGCGGCCGCGACCGGCCGCGGCCAGGGTGGCGCAGAGTGTTGCGTTTTTGTTGATTCTGAGACCCCGGCAGAACCGGCTCGCCGCGACGCCCGCTTCGGACGCGAAAACCGTCACCAACCCATTGCGGTTTCTTCAATTGGAGACGCCATTCGACCGGATACTGCGGCCGGTTCCCAGGCGCCATTCGTCCGACCCGAGCAGGAGATGAACGGCAACCGACGAGCGCCGCGCCGCCCCCTTGACCGACCCGGAAACCCGCAGCATGTCGACCGTCATTCCGAGCCGAGAAATCCTGCGCCTCGCCGATCTGGCCGACTACCGCGTCGCGGTGGAGACGCCGGACGATGACCTGAACCAGCTCGCCGCGCTCACCGCCAGGCTGCTGCGCTGCCCGATCGCGGGCATCAGCCTGGTCGACGACAGGCATGTCTGGCTCAAGGGCCGCTTCGGCGTCGAAGCCGACTGCCTGCTGCGCGAGGGCGCCTTCTGCAGTTACGCGATCGAGTCCAACGCCGAGTTCTTCTGCGTCGCGGACACCGCACGGGACCTGCGCTTCGCGCACAACGCGCTCGTCGTCGCCGAGCCCCATGTGCGCATGTACGCCAGCGCCGTTCTGCACAGCCCGGCCGGGTACCCGGTGGGAACGCTATGGGTCATGGACCAGGTGGCGCGTGAGTTGCCGGATTTCGAGCGCGCCGGCCTGCTGGCCCTGGGCACGCATGCCGCGCACCTGCTGCAGAAGCGGCGCCGCAACGCCGTCACCGGCCTGCCCTCGCGCGAGACCTTCGTGGCCCAGCTCCAATGCGCCCTGGGTCGCGCCGGCACGGGCGACGCGGGCTGCCGCGATGCCGACTGCGCCCACCGGGCCGCCGACGGCAGCTGCCGCAGCGGCAACGCGGCGCCGCCCGCGACCGTGGGCTTCATCGCCCTGCAGAACCTGGCGCTGGTGCGCAGCGCCTATGGCGAGAAGGCCGCCCGCCTGCTGCTGCGCCGGCTCAGCGAGCAGCTTCAGGACTGGGCGGGGCCGGGCAACCTGCTGGCCCATCTCGATGGCGACCACTTCGGCTTCGCCTTGCTGATGGACCACGCGCAGGCACGCCAGAACCTGGCCCGCCTCGAAGCCATGCTGACGCACCCGGTCGCGGTCGACGGCATGTTCATCTACGCCCCCTGCTCGGTCGGCGCCAGCATCGCCCCGAGCCGCCAGGCCCTGGCTTCGGCCCTGCTCGACCAGGCCGCCGTCGCCGCGTCGACCGCGTCGCTGATCGAGCCTGGCGCGGTCCGGCTCTACGACCCCGCCACCCACGACTCGACCCGGCAGTGGGTCGACTTTCAGCGCAGCTTCCCCGAAGACATCGCGAGCAGGCGCATCTTCCCCTGGTACCAGCCGCAGGTGGACGCCGCCAGCGGCCGCATCGTCGGCTTCGAAGCGCTGGCGCGATTGCGCCACCCGACCCAGGGCGTGATCGGCCCGGGCGCGTTCCTGGCCCTGGCCGCCCACACCGGTCTGTCGCACATGATGGACATGTGCATCCTGGAAGCGGTGTGCG
>JAGWTS010000382.1 GCA_028868875.1 Burkholderiales bacterium
GCGGCGCGGTTGTAGCCGATGCGCAGATGGCGCTGGACGAGCGAGATCGAGGCCTTGCGGTTCTCCAGCACGATGGCCACCGCCTGGTCGTACATCGGATCGGCCTCGCCGCTGCCGACGCCGCCATCGCCTGCCGGGCCGCCGTCGCCCTCGCCGTCGAGCACACCCCCTTCGAGAATCCCTTCGATGTAGTTCGGCTCGCCTTGGGCTTTCAGGTATTCGACGACGCGGTGCACTTCGTCGTCGCTGACGAACGCGCCGTGCACGCGCACCGGCATGCCGCTGCCCGGCGGCAAGTACAACATGTCGCCCTGGCCGAGCAAAGCTTCGGCGCCCATCTGGTCGAGGATGGTGCGGCTGTCGATCTTGCTGCTCACCTGGAACGACAAACGCGTCGGGATGTTGGCCTTGATGAGGCCGGTGATGACGTCCACGCTCGGACGCTGCGTCGCGAGGATGAGGTGGATGCCGGCGGCGCGCGCCTTCTGCGCCAGGCGCGCGATGAGCTCCTCGATCTTCTTGCCCACGACCATCATCAGGTCGGCGAGCTCGTCGATCACGACGACGACATGGGGCAGGCGCTCGAGCGGCTCGGGCGCGTCGGGGGTCAGGCTGAAGGGATTCGGCAGCTTCTCGCCGCGCTCGGCGGCCTCGCCGATCTTCTTGTTGTAGCCCGAGAGGTTGCGCACCCCGAGCTTGCTCATCAGCTTGTAGCGCCGCTCCATCTCGCCGACGCACCAGTTGAGCGCGTTGGCGGCCTGCTTCATGTCGGTGACGACCGGGGCGAGCAGGTGCGGAATGCCCTCGTAGACGCTCATCTCGAGCATCTTCGGGTCGATCAGGATCAGGCGCACGTCGCGCGCCTCGGCCTTGTAGAGCAGGCTCAGGATCATCGCGTTGATGCCCACCGACTTGCCCGCGCCGGTGGTGCCGGCGACCAGGCAATGCGGCATCTTCGCGAGGTCGGCGACGACCGGGTTGCCGACGATGTCCTTGCCCAGGCCGATGGTCAGCATCGAGGAGGCGTCGTGGTAGATCTGCGAGCCCAGGATCTCGGCCAGGCGGATGGTCTGGCGGCGCGCGTTCGGCAGCTCCAGCGCCATGTAGTTCTTGCCCGGGATGACCTCGACGACGCGGATGCTGATGAGCGAGAGCGAGCGCGCCAGGTCTTTCGCCAGGTTCACCACCTGCGCGCCCTTGACGCCGGTGGCGGGCTCGATCTCGTAGCGCGTGATCACGGGCCCCGGAGAGGCCGCGACGACGCGCACCTCGACGCCGAAGTCCTTCAGCTTCTTCTCGATCATGCGGCTCGTCATCTCGAGCGATTCGGGCGCCACCGTCTCCTGGCGCCCGGGCGCGGCATCGAGCAGGTCGACCTGCGGCAGCCGGGTGTCGGCGAGGTCGACGAAGAGCGTCTTCTGGCGCTCCTTGGCGACGCGCACCGACTTGGGCACTTCGAGCACGCTGGGCTCGATCACGAGTGGCACGTGGTCTTCGACGGTCTGGCGCTCGACCTCGACGACCTGCTCGCGCTCGCGCAAGGCCTGCTCGCCGATGCGCCGGTCTTCCTCGGCCTCGCGACGGCCGGCGTGGCGCTCGCGCAAGCCGTCCAGCCGCGCCCCGATGAGGTCGGCCAGGCGCAGCCACGAGAAGCGCAGCGCCAGCCCCATGCCGAGCACGAGCAGCGAGATCCAGACCACGCCCGAACCGACGAAGCCGAGCCAGCGCATCGACAAGGGCCCGAGGGTGTAGCCGAGCACGCCGCCGCCATGACCGGGCAGCAGCCCTTCCCAGCGGTACAGCCGGGTCCATTCGAGGGCGCAGCTGCTCATCATCAAGAGCGCCAGGCCGCACCAGAAGGCGGCGCGCGGCAGCGGCGACGGGATCGCCTCGTCGCTGCCGCGCAGCAAGTCGGCCAGGGCCGCGAGCCAGGAGCGCAAGGCCACCGGCACCAGCCACCAGGCCGAGAAGCCGAACAGGAACAGCGCCATGTCGGCGACCCAGGCGCCGATCAGGCCGGCCTTGTTGTGCAAGGGCTCGCCGTTGCCCGAGGTCGTGAACGCCGGGTCGCCCGCATCGTGCGTGACCATCGCGAGCACGAACAGGAGCCAGGCGACGGCGCCGGCAAAGAGGAAGAGTTGGCGGCGCCAGCGCGCCGGTGCCGAATAGGCCAGCGGCGAGCGCCCTGCCGCGGCGCCATCGGCACCCAGCGATCCGAGCGGAAAAGTCATGCCCGCGATTGTGGCCGAAGCGGAGTTCGCGGCCCCGGCCTGAACCTCAGTCGTTCTGCAGGCGCTCGTTGATGACGACCGAGCCGTTCTCCTGGGTCTCGATGACGCCGCGCTCCTCGAGATCCTTCATCACGCGGCTCACCATTTCGCG
Organism: Burkholderiales bacterium; assembly: GCA_028868875.1. Taxonomy (GTDB): domain Bacteria; phylum Pseudomonadota; class Gammaproteobacteria; order Burkholderiales; family Burkholderiaceae_C; genus Rubrivivax. Next base: position 2,383 of record JAGWTS010000382.1, read on the forward strand.
CGAGGCCCCGACCACCTTGGCCATGTCCTGGCGCGAAACCTTGTGGCGGATGATCTTCTGGCCGTCGACCTCCTCGGCCATGTCGAGCAGGGTGCGGGCAACGCGGCCGTAGACGTCGAGCAGGGCCAGCGATTCGATCTGGCGGTCGGCATTGCGCAGGCGGCGCACGAGGCCGCGCAGGATCGCATACGAGAGCGTGGAGTTCTCGGGCAGGCAGCGCGCGAAGTCGGCGCGCGCGAGCACCAGCATGTCGGTCTGGACCTCGGCGCGCACCGTCGCCGAATGCGGTTCGTTGTCGATCAGGCTCATCTCGCCGACGTAGTCGCCGGATTCGAGGACGGCGAGGATGACCTCGCGCCCGCGCGAGTCGGAGGTGAGCACGCGCGCGCGACCGTTGAGCAGGATGAACAGCGCGTTGCTCTTGCGGCCCTGCTCCACCACCAGTTCGCCGCGCCTGAACCGACGCTTGACGACGCTGTCGGCGATGCCCTGCGCCTGGTCGGCGGTGAGCATCGAGAACAAGGGCACACGGCGAATCAAATCCAGATTCGACAGCATCGACATCGACAGACCCCTCTTGTTGTTGCTGGCCTTGTCTCGCCCGCGGTGACGGTCGCGGGTCTGCGAGAATTCGCCTATTGTGCCCATTGATACGCCGATTCCCGGCGCCGGGCTCCAGGCGGTAACCTTTGCCGTCGGTCCGACACGACGCTGCGGCCGACATTTCCGCATTTGCGGCCGGTCCGAATACTCCTTTTTGCATCCATCATGAGCAGCTCCAACATCCACGCCCGCGTGCTGATACTCGGATCCGGCCCGGCCGGCTACACCGCCGCCCTCTACGCGGCCCGCGCCAACCTGAAGCCCATGCTGATCACCGGCATCGCCCAGGGCGGCCAGCTGATGACGACGACCGATGTCGACAACTGGCCCGCCGATGTCGCGGGCGTGATGGGCCCCGACCTCATGCAGCGCTTCCAGCAGCATGCCGAGCGCTTCGAGACGCAGATCGTGTTCGACCACATCAACCGCGTCGACTTCAGCCGACGCCCTTTCCGCCTCGCCGGCGATTCGGGCGAATACAGCTGCGACGCCCTCGTCATCGCCACCGGCGCCAGCGCCAAGTACCTGGGGCTGCCAAGCGAGCAGGCCTTCATGGGCAAGGGAGTGAGCGGCTGCGCCACCTGCGACGGCTTCTTCTACCGCGGCCAGGAAGTCTGCGTCGTCGGCGGCGGCAACACCGCGGTCGAAGAGGCGCTGTACCTCTCGAACATCGCGAGCAAGGTGCACCTGGTGCATCGGCGCGACAAGTTCCGCGCCGAGCCCATCCTGATCGACAAGGTCTCGGCCAAGGTCGCCACCGGCGCGATCGAGCTGCACCTGTTCAGCACGCTCGACGAGGTGCTGGGCGACGCCTCGGGCGTCACCGGCGTGCGCCTGAAGTCGACGCGCGACGGCGGCACCTCGGACCTCGCGCTTCAGGGCTGCTTCATCGCCATCGGCCACCAGCCGAATACCGGCATCTTCGAAGGCCAGGTCGAGATGAAGGACGGCTACATCGTCACCCGCGGCGGGCTCGAAGGATTCGCGACCATGACCAGCGTGCCGGGCGTCTTCGCCGCCGGCGACGTCCAGGACCATGTCTACCGCCAGGCGATCACGAGCGCGGGCACGGGCTGCATGGCGGCGCTCGATGCCCAGCGATTCCTGGAACAAAACGAGCTATAATCTGCGGCTTTGCCGGATTCGGCAGGTCGAAAACTACACGGAGAAGCGTCATGGCACGCGTCTGTCAGGTCACGGGCAAGGGCCCGATGGTGGGAAACAACGTCTCCCACGCGAACAACAAAACGAAGCGCCGCTTCCTGCCCAACCTGCACTATCGGCGCTTCTGGGTCGAGAGCGAGAACCGCTGGGTGCGCTTGCGCGTCACCAACGCGGCGTTGCGGCTGATCGACAAGGTCGGCATCGAACAGGTCATCACCGACCTGCGCGCCAAGGGCGCACTCTGAGAATCAAGGAGCCGTAAATCATGGCAGCCAAAGGCGGACGCGAAAAGATCAAGCTGGAGTCCACGGCGGGCACCGGTCATTTCTACACCACGAGCAAGAACAAGAAGACCACGCCGGAGAAGCTCGAATTCCTGAAATTCGACCCGAAGGCGCGCAAGCACGTGCTCTACAAGGAAATCAAGCTGAAGTAAGCGCAACGCGCGCTTGGCTTCGATGAGAAGGCCGCCCGAGGGCGGCCTTTTTGCATTTGTCGTACGGGTTTTGATTCAACGCCTGGCAGAGATTTGCGCACCCCGCGGCAGGCGGCAAGCCGGCGCCGGCGCCGGCGAATGGGGAGCGGCGAGGATCGCAGCGCCGAGGGCGCGCGCGACAGCGCGCTTCGTCATCGGACTCGGCGCGCTTGTCTGAGCGAAGCGACCGGCAGGTCGCGCAGCGAGTTGCGCGACGCGCCCTCGGCGCGAGAACCGGAGCGGAGTCGCCGCGCAGCGGCGACCGCTCCCTTTGAGCCGACGCCGGCTTGCCGCCTGCCGAGGAGCCACCACCGGGGTGGCGCTCGGGTTTTTCCTCAGGCGCGAGCCGCGCGCAGCTTGAGGCTGAATTCCTGCAGCGTCGCGATGCCGCTTTCCTCGGCCTTCTTGCACCAGGCCTGGAGGTCGGCGACGAGTTGTTCGGCCGAGACGTTGGTGCGTGTCCACAGGCCGCGCAGCTCTTCGCGCATCGCCACCAGCTTGGCGAGCTTGGGGCTTTCGCCCAGGGCTTGCGCCAGTTGCGGCTTGA
>JAGWTS010000383.1 GCA_028868875.1 Burkholderiales bacterium
CTGGCGAAGACGCGGCCGGCGCCGGCCGCGAGCGCGGCGCGGGCGGCGAGCCAGGCCGCGCCGGCCATGCCCGGCGCGCCGCCGACGACGGCGACATCGCCATAGCTGCCCTTGTGGCTGGCGTGGCGGCGCGGCAGCCAGGCCGGGGCGGCGCTGAGTTCGGCCGTCGCTCCCGCGCCTTCGAGGCCCAGGCGGTCGAGCCAGACGGTGCCGGCCAGGTCGCGGCCCCGGCCGGTGAACAGCCCGGGCTTCAGGCTGAGCAAGGCGAGGGTGGCGCTGGCGTGCACGACGACCTCGCCGAATGGCTGGCCACGATCGGCGTCCAGCCCCGAGGGCAGGTCGAGCGCGAGCACGGGCCGGCGGCTGCGGTTCATGGCCTCGATCGCCGCTGCGATCTCGCCTTGCGGCGCGCGCCGGCTGCCGAGTCCGAGCAGGGCGTCGAGCGCGAAGTCCCAGCTTGCGAGCGCGCCGCCGGGCGGGATCAGCGCCACCCCGGCGGCGCGTGCCGACGCGAGAGCGCGCGCGGCATCGGCGGGCAGGCGCGCCGGGTCGCCGATCCATTGCACCTGGACCGCATGGCCGTGTTCGTGGAGCCGGGTCGCAGCCACGAGGCCGTCGCCGCCGTTGTTGCCCGGCCCGGCGAAGACCGCGAAGCGGCTCGCATGCGGGGCCAGGGCCAGCGCGAGTCTGGCGCTGGCAAGGCCCGCGCGCTGCATCAGTTCGTGCGGCGCCGCCGAGGCCAGCGCCGCGGCCTCGGCGGCGCGCGCCGCGGCCACTTCGTGCAAGGGCCAGGGGCCTCGATCCGGGTCGACGAACTCGGGATGCATCGACCGATTGTGGCCTGTCGAGCCGGCGTGCGGCGGCGCCGCCGCGGCAGGCCGCGCGCGCTTCAGCGCAGCCGCTCGATGCCGAATCCGTCGAGGGCGATCGAGGGTCGGCGTCCGCCGATCAGTTCGGTCAGCACCCGCGCCGAGCCGCAGGACAAGGCCCAGCCGTTGGACCCATGGCCCAGGTTCAACCACACCCCGGGGGCACCGCTTGCGCCCAGCACCGGCGGGCCGTCCGGCAGCATCGGGCGCGCGCCCTTCCATTGCTGGGCGCGGGCGCTGAGTGCCGCACCCGGAAACCAGTCGTCGAGCACGCGGTACAGGGTGGCCAGGGCCGCGGCATTGACGCCCTCGGCCGCGCCCCCGATCTCGGCGCCGCCTGCGACGCGAACGCGGCTGCCGAGGCGGCTGATCGCCACCTTGTAGCGCTCGTCCATCAAGGCGGCACAGGGCCCGATTTCGGGCAGGCCGTCGACATGGCGCAGCGGTGCGGTGATCGAGTAGCCCCAGACGGCGGCCAGCGGAAGCTTCAGGCCGAGCGGTGCCAGGAGGTGCGTGGCGTCGATGCCGGCGGCGACGACGACGGCGTCGAAGCCTTGCTCGCCCGTCCGTGTCGTGAGCTTCGGCGCCGCGCCCGGCGTGATGTGCTCGACCGGGGCCTCGAAGCGGAACGCGGCGCCCAGCTGCTCGGCCCGGCCTCGCAGCAACTGGGCGAACTGGCGGCAATTGCCGACTCCGTCGGCCGGCAGGTGGATCGCGGCGCGCAAGGCGGTGCCGGCGTTGAGGCCGGGTTCGACCCGGCGCGCGCGTTCGGCATCGACCAGTTCGAAGCTCACTCCGAGCTCGGCCAGGAGCTTCAGGCCGGGCCGCGCCAGCGCGAGTTCACGCTCGCCGCGCAACAGCACGAGACAGCCCCGTGCCTGCTCGTAGTCCAGGCCCAGGGTGTCGGTCAGCTCCAGCATGCGTTCGCGGCTGGCGCGCGCCAGGCGATGCATCGCGATCCGGTTCGCGGCGTGGACGGCGGGCCGGCAGGCGCGCCACCAGCGCCAGAGCCAGGGCAGTTCGGCGAGTGCGGCCGCGGCGCCGATGCGCACCGCGGCGTGGCGTCGCGGCAGTTGCTTCAGCACCTTCCAGGCCATGCCGGGCGCAGCCCAGGGCGTGACGTAACCCGGCGCGACGACGCCGGCGTTGGCGAAACTGGCCTCCGCGGCGACGCTCGAGCGTCGTTCGAAAACGGTCACCTCGTGGCCCTCGGCCGCGAGTTCGTAAGCAGTGGTGACGCCGACGATGCCGGCGCCGATGACAGCGACTCGCAAGCGGCTAGTGCTCCGTCTCGGCGAGGCGGCGCTCGATCTCGAGCGAGGCGCCCAGAACCGCGTCGTCGGCGAGGGCCGGGCCCCAGACCATGAGGCCGACCGGCAGCGCCCCCGGTGCCTGGCAGGGCAGGGACAGGGCGCAGCCGTCGAGGAAATTCACGGCCGAGGGGTTGCGCAGCAGGCGCGCATTGCAGGCGAAGAAGGCTTCATCGTCGTCGACCAGCGGCGCCAGTGCCGGCGCAACCATCGGCACCGTGGGCGAGAGCGCGGCATCGAAGCCGGCGAGTGCCGCCTCGACGCGGCCGATCCAGCGCCGCCGGGCTTGTCCGAGCTCGATGTAGTCGGCCGCGGACATCGCCGCACCGCGGCGGATGCGCAAGGCGACCCGCGGGTCGTAGCGCTCGCCTTCGGCCTCGATCAGCTGGCGATGCCAGGCCCAGGATTCGGCGGCCGAGAAGCCGCCGCCGGCGTTGATCGCCGCGAGTTCGGCCAGTTCGGACAAGGCCACGGGTTCGATGCGGGCCCCGGCGTCGCGCAAGGCGCGCAGCGCGGCCTCGAATGCCGCGGCCACGGCGGGTTCGAGCGCGTCGAGCATCAGCGTCTGCGGCAGCGCCAGGCGCAGCGCGGCGAGCGGCTTGCCCGCGAGGTGCACCCGGCGCGCCGCCAGCACTTCGTGCAAGAGCACGGCATCGCGCACCGAACGCGTGATCGCGCAGGCGGTGTCGAGCGTCGTCGACAAGGGCACGCTGGCTTCCAGCGGGGTCAGCCGTTGTGTGTTCTTGAAGCCGACGAGGCCCTGGAGTGCGGCCGGAATGCGGATCGAGCCGCCGGTGTCCGAACCCAGCGCAGCCCAGGCAGCGCCGCCCGCGACCGTCACGGCGCCGCCCGAGGTGGAGCCGCCGGGAATGCGCGGGGTCGGGTCGAGCTTCGCCGTCGCCGCGTTGGGTGGCGTGCCGTGGTGCGGGTTGATGCCGACGCCCGAAAAAGCGAACTCGGAGAGGTTGGTGTGTCCCGTGAGCGCGGCCCCGGCGGCGCGCAGGCGCGCGACCACCGGACTGTCGGACGCGGCCGGCTCGGCGCCGGCCAGAACCTTCGACGCCGCGGTGGTGGGCCAGCCCGCGACGTCGAACAAATCCTTGACCGAGACCGCGAGCCCGGCCAGCGGCGGCAGCGGGGCGCCGGCGGCGTATTGGCCGTCGACCGCGGCCGCGGCGGTGCGGGCCTGGGCGTCGAAGCGGCGCAGGTAGGCCGGGCCCAGGGCCGGTTGCGCGGCGGCCTCGAACGAAGCGGCCAGGCAGGCGCTCGCAGTCGTCGCGCCCGCGGCGATCCGGGCCCGGGCCCCGACGAGGTCGGGGTCGCGTGTTAGACTCATTGGGTTTGTCTCGGAGCTGGTGCGAATTCAATCGCGCCAGAGTCATGAAGGGATCGCACCCATCGGCGCCACCAGGCACCGCCAGGTGCACCGAGACGGACAAATCCGCGAACCCGGCCCCTGAGGTGTCGGCGCGCGCAGATTCGGAAATCGTTTCCCATCGATCCCGAATTCACTGCGCACACCGATGAAGCGCCGGGATTCTAGACCCAACCTTTGGAGTTTTTCTCATGTCTGTCTCCATGCGTGAAATGCTGGAAGCCGGTGTCCATTTCGGCCACCAGACCCGCTTCTGGAATCCCAAGATGGCCCCGTACATCTACGGCCATCGCAACAAGATCCACATCATCAACCTCGAGCGCACGCAGCCGATGTTCGAGGATGCGATGCGCTTCATCCGCCAGCTCGCGGCGCGCCGCGGCACGGTGCTGATGATCGGCACCAAGCGCCAGGCGCGCGAGGTGATTGCGCTCGAAGCGCAGCGCGCCGGCATGCCCTACGTCGACCAGCGCTGGCTCGGCGGCATGCTCACCAACTTCAAGACCGTCAAGGGCTCGCTGAAGAAGTTGAAGGAGATGCAGGCCACCAAGGAGGCCGGCACCGAGCAGATGATCAAGAAGGAAGCGCTGCTGTTCGAGCGCGAGCTGACCAAGCTCGAGAAGGACATCGGCGGCATCCAGGACATGGCCGCACTGCCCGACGCGATGTTCGTGATCGACGTCGGCTACCACAAGATCGCGGTCGCCGAAGCCAAGAAGCTGGGCATCCCCGTGATCGGCATCGTCGACACCAACCATTCGCCGATCGGCATCGACTACGTCATTCCGGGCAACGACGACTCGGCCAAGGCGGTCGCGCTGTATGCGCGCGCCGTGGCCGACGCGGTCGTCGAAGGCAAGGCCAGCGCCACCAACGAGGTGGTGCAGGCAGTCGCCGGCGGCGACGAGTTCGTCGAGGTGCGCGAAGACGCCTGACGCGTTCGCGGCCCCGGCCCCCGCCGCAGGCCGCGACCTCATTCCCCCCCATCGGGTCCGCCGTTCGCACGCCGCGCGGCGGTCCCATCCGTTAATGGAGTAATCGAATGCCCGCAATCACTGCAAGCATGGTCGGCGAACTGCGCGCCAAGACCGACGCGCCGATGATGGAGTGCAAGAAGGCGCTCACCGAGGCCGATGGCGACATGGGCCGCGCCGAGGAAATCCTGCGCGTCAAGCTCGGCAACAAGGCGAGCAAGGCCGCCTCGCGCATCGCCGCCGAAGGCGTGGTCGCCGCCACCGTCGACGGCAGCACCGGCGCCCTCGTCGAGGTCAACTGCGAAACCGACTTCGTCTCGAAGAACGATTCCTTCCTCGCCTTCGTCAAGGCCTGCGCCACGCTCGTGGCGGAAAAGAACCCGGCCGACGTGGCCGCGCTCTCGGCCCTGCCGTACGAGCAGGACGGCTTCGGCCCGACCCTGGAAGACGTGCGCCGCGGCCTCGTCGGCAAGATCGGCGAGAACATGTCGATCCGCCGCTTCAAGCGCTGGTCCGGCGGCGGCGCGCTCGCGAGCTATCTGCACGGCACCCGCATCGGCGTCATCGTCGAATACACGGGCGACGCGGTCGCGGCCAAGGACGTCGCGATGCACGTCGCGGCGATGAAGCCGGTGTCGCT
>JAGWTS010000384.1 GCA_028868875.1 Burkholderiales bacterium
CGCAACGCAAAGGCATCATCCTCGCCGGCGGTTCCGGCACCCGGCTGCACCCGGCCACGCTGGCGATGAGCAAGCAGCTCCTGCCCGTGTACGACAAGCCGATGGTGTACTACCCGCTGTCCACGCTGATGCTTGCCGGCATGCGCGACGTGCTCGTCATCAGCACGCCGCAGGACACGCCGCGCTTCGAGGCCTTGCTCGGCGACGGCAGCCGCTTCGGCATGAACCTGAGCTATTGCGTCCAGCCCAGCCCCGACGGACTCGCCCAGGCCTTCATCCTCGGGCGCCGCTTCGTCGGCGGCGCCCCGAGCGCGCTCGTGCTGGGCGACAACATCTTCTACGGCCACGACTTCGCCGCGCTGCTCGGCCGCGCCGGTGCGCGCGAGCGCGGCGCCAGCGTCTTCGCCTACCACGTGCAGGACCCGGAACGCTACGGCGTGGTCGAATTCGACAAGGCGCGGCGCGCCATGAGCATCGAGGAAAAGCCGCGCCAGCCCAAGAGCAACTACGCCGTGACAGGCCTCTATTTCTACGACGAGCAGGTCTGCGACATCGCCGCGTCGATCCAGCCGAGCGCGCGCGGCGAGTTGGAGATCACCGAGGTCAACGCCCGGTACCTGCGCCAGGGCGAACTCGAGGTCGAAATCATGGGCCGCGGCTACGCCTGGCTCGACACCGGCACCCACGACAGCCTGCTCGAAGCCGGCCAGTTCATCGCGACGCTGGAAAAGCGCCAGGGTTTGAAGGTGGCCTGCCCGGAGGAGATCGCCTACCGCTCGGGCTGGATCGACGCCGCCGCGCTCGAGGCCCTGGCCCAGCCGATGCTGAAGAACGGCTACGGCCAGTACCTGATGCAGGTGCTGCGCGAAAGGGCCTACTGATGAGGCTCGCACCGACGGCGCTGCCCGGCGTGCTGACGGTCGAGCCGGCGGCCTTCGCCGACGACCGCGGCTGGTTCATGGAAACCTTCAACGAGCCGCGCTGGATCGAGGCGCTGGCCGCCCTGGGCGAGCCGACGCCGCGGCGCTTCGTCCAGGACAACCATTCGTGCTCCAGGGCCGGGGTGCTGCGCGGGTTGCACTACCAGCTCGCGCCGCGCGCCCAGGGCAAGCTCGTGCGCGTGGTGCAGGGGGCGGCCTGGGACGTCGCGGTCGACATCCGCCGCGGCTCGCCGCATTTCGGGCACTGGTTCGGCGTCGAATTGAGTGCCGAGAACCGGCGCCAGCTGTGGATTCCAGAAGGCTTTGCCCACGGCTTCGTCGCCCTGCAGGACGAAACGCATTTTCTCTACAAGACCACCGACGTCTGGGTGCGCGACAACGAGCGCGCCATCCGCTGGGACGACCCGGCCATCGGCATCGACTGGCCGCTGCCGGCGGGAGTGGCCACGCCGCTCGTCAACGGCAAGGACGCCGCGGCGCCGCTGCTCTCCTCGGCCGAACTCGACGGCTGAGGACGCGCGCCGCAGGCGAAAAAAAACCGCAGCCTCGGCTGCGGTTCTTCTCGGAGCGCGGAACGCTCAGATCGAGCGGATGTTCGCGGCTTGCGGGCCCTTCTGGCCTTGCTTCACCTCGAACTGCACCTTTTGGGCTTCGGCCAGGCTGCGGAATCCGCCAGTGCTCTGGATTTCGCTGTAATGGGCGAACAGATCCTTGCCACCGCCATCGGGGGTGATGAATCCGAAGCCCTTGCCGTCGTCAAACCATTTGACGATGCCAGTTTGCGTAGTCATTAATCAATCCAAACAATAAAAAATCTGCGCGGCAAATGCCGGCGCAGTGCAAAGCCACGCAAGATGATCACCAGGAAGGGATTTCAACCGTGGCCCGCGAGGCCGTTGGGTCGGCAGGGGCGGCGGCGGGAAGACCGTCAGACAATGGTCTCGAGCAAATTTGCAGGCCGATTATGCACGAAAGTTCCCCCGGCCGCACATTTCATTTTTTAAGCGGGCGCCCGATCGCCCGGTAGTCGATGCCGATGGAGCGCATGAAGGCCGGATCGTAGAGATTGCGGCCGTCGAAGATCAGCGGCTGCGCGAGCGTCGACTTGATGGCATCGAAATCGGGGTTGCGGAATTCCTTCCACTCGGTGATCACGACCAGCGCGTCGGCGCCCTGCAGCGCCTCGCCCTGGCTCGCCACGAGGCTCAGGCCCGGCACGTCGCCCATCACGCGCGCGGCTTCCTCCATCGCGACCGGGTCGTAGGCGCGCAGGCGCGCACCGCGGCGCGCGAGTTCGGCGACGATGACGCGACTCGGCGCCTCGCGCATGTCGTCGGTGTTGGGCTTGAAGGAAAGCCCCCAGAGGGCGAAGGTGCGCCCGCTCAGGTCGGCGCCGAACTGCTCGACGATCTTGTCCACCAGCACATGCTTCTGGCGCTCGTTGGCCGCCTCCACCGCCTTCAACACCTGCAGCGAGACGCCGCTCTGGTCGCCGGTGTGGATGAGCGCCTTCACGTCCTTCGGAAAGCAGCTGCCGCCGTAGCCGGTGCCGGGGTAGAGGAAGTGGGTGCCGATGCGCGGGTCGCTGCCGATGCCCTTGCGCACCTGCTCGATGTCGGCGCCGACGCGTTCGGCCAGCAGCGCCATCTCGTTCATGAAGCTGATGCGGGTGGCGAGCATCGCGTTGGCCGCGTACTTGGTGAATTCGGCGCTGCGCACGTCCATCGCCAGCAAGCGGTCGTGGTTGCGCATGAACGGGGTGTAGAGCGCGCGCATGAGCAGGATCGCGCGCTCGTCGTCGGCGCCGACGACGATGCGGTCGGGCCGCATGCAGTCTTCCACCGCAGCGCCTTCCTTCAGGAACTCGGGGTTCGAGACGACCGCGAACTCCATCTCGAGGCCGCGCCGGGCCAGCGCCGCGCGCACCGCTTCGCGCACCTTGTCGGCGGTGCCCACCGGCACCGTGCTCTTGTCGACGATGACCTTGTAGTCGGTCATGTGGCGACCGATGTTGGTGGCCGCCGCGACCACGTATTGCAGGTCGGCCGAGCCGTCCTCGTCGGGCGGGGTGCCGACGCCGATGAACTGGATCGTGCCGTGGCCGACCGCAGCCGCAATGTCGGTGGTGAACTGCAGGCGGCCGGCGGCCACGTTGCGATGCACCACTTCCTTCAGCCCGGGCTCGTGGATCGGGATGCCGCCTTCGTTGAGGATCCGGATCTTGCGTTCGTCGACGTCCAGGCAGACGACGTGATTGCCCATCTCGGACAAGCAGGCGCCGGTGACGAGCCCGACGTATCCGGTTCCGACCACTGTCACTTTCAAGAGAAATCCCCCAATTTTCCGGCCGCGCGGCCCGAGCGCCGCACTCCACCGGAGCAACTGCCGAGTTTAAGGGGCGGGTATGTCAGCCTGGTACCGAAGCGGCGCTCGCCGCCGGGGCCGAAGCCGGGGCCTGCGCAAAATGACCGAGGTACTCGATCTTCGCGCCTGCGCGCAGCGCCTTGACCTTTTCTTCGGCCAGCTTGACCCTGCGCTCTTTCAGGATGGCCTGCTCGATCGCTGGCCGCGCCTGTTCCAGGGTTACGGGCTGCGGCTGCGAACCGGCGAGCACGACGACCTGGACGCCGTTCGGCGCGGGCAGCATCAGCGCCTGGCCGTCGCTCATCTTCGAGACCGTCTCCAGGCTGTTCGGCGGCAGTTGTTCGGCCGGACGCACCACCTGGTTGCCGGCGAACTTGAAGCCCCCGGCCTTCAACCCGTCGAGGAACTCGTCCACCTTCCTGGCCGCGCCCAGCTTCTCGCGCAGGCCGGGAATCTGCTCGGGCGTGGCCTCGATCACGATTTCCTGGATGTTGTAGACCCGGCGCTCGCCAAACAGCGCGGGATTGCTGTCGTAGTACTTCTTGACGTCTTCGGGCGTCGCCTTTGCCGCGTCGGCGCCGACCTTCTCGAGATAGGCGCGGGACAGGATGTCGCGCCGCGCGGCCTCGAGCGCGACCGCGACGCCGGGCTCGCGCTCGAGGCCGAGATCCTCGGCCTTGTCGATCGCCACTTGCTGGTCGATCAGGCGATCGAGGATCAGGCGGCTGGCCGCGTCCGCCTGCTCGGGCCGCAGGCCGCGCTGCTGCTGGAGCACGAAGTTCACCAGCTCGTTGGAGATTTCGTGCCCGTCCACGCGCGCGGCGAGAGGGCTCGGGAGCTCCTTCTTGTCGCCGCAGCCGGCGAGCGACAGGGCGGCGAGCGCGCCGACCGCCAGCCATCGCGCGAGGCCGGCCGCGTTCAGCATTTCACGCCGACGTGCAGCGCGACGGCGCCGGCACTCAGGTTGTGGACGTCGACGTGGCCGAATCCGGCGCTCTTCATCATCGCCTTCAGCGTCGCCTGGTCGGGGTGCATGCGGATCGATTCGGCCAGGTAGCGGTAGCTTTCGGCGTCGCGCGCGACGAAACGGCCGATCAAGGGCATGACGTTGAACGAATACCAGTCGTAGGGCTTGGCCAGCGGCGCCGCGATCTTCGAGAACTCGAGCACGAGCAGGCGTCCGCCGGTGCGCAGCACGCGCGCCATCTCGGCCAGCGCCGCGTCCTTGTGCGTCATGTTGCGCAGGCCGAAGGCCACGCTCACGAGGTCGAACACGCCGTTGCCGAAAGGCAGGTGCTCGGCGTCGCAGGTAAGCGTGGGCAGGACCAGCCCCTGGTCGAGCAGGCGGTCGCGCCCGGTGCGCAACATGGCTTCGTTGATGTCGGTGTGCACGACCATGCCGCGCGCGCCGGCCTGGCGCGCGAAAGCGCGCGCGAGGTCGCCAGTGCCGCCGGCGATGTCGAGCACCTTGTCGCCTTCGCGCACGTTGGCGACGGTCACCGCATAGGCCTTCCAGACCCGGTGCATGCCCATGGACAGAAGGTCGTTCATCACGTCGTAGCGCGCCGCGACCGAGTCGAAGACGCCGCGCACGCGCCGCGCCTTCTCGGCTTCGTCGACGTTCTGGTAGCCGAAATGGGTCTGTGCCATGGTGTTCAGTGGCTGTGGCCGCAGGAAGATGCGGCGGGCGCCGCCATCGGGCTGTCGCGGCCGACTCCGGCCTCGGCCAGCCGCGCTTCGTAGCGCTGCCAGAGCTCGGCCTCGTCGGCGCCCAGGTGGTAGAGGTAGTCCCAGGTGAAGATGCCCGATTCGTGGCCGTCGGAGAAATGCGGCTG
>JAGWTS010000385.1 GCA_028868875.1 Burkholderiales bacterium
GCCGTTGACGTCAGCTCCGGCGTCGAGAGCGCAAAAGGCATCAAGAATGCCGCGCTGATGCGCCGGTTCTGCAAGGCGGTGCGCGAAGCCGACGATCGGCTCGCCGCCGGAGAACCCGAGAACGATTCTTCATGTTGAACTACGACCAACCCGATTCACGCGGGCATTTCGGCCCTTACGGCGGCAGCTTCGTCGCCGAAACCCTGGTGCACGCCCTCGACGAGCTCAACGCGGCTTACGCCGCGGCGCGGTGCGACCCGGCCTTCGACGCCGAATTCCGCTCCGAGCTCGCCCATTTCGTCGGCCGGCCGAGCCCGGTCTACCACGCCGCGCGGCTGAGCCGCGAGATCGGCGGCGCGCAGATCTATCTCAAGCGCGAGGACCTGAACCACACCGGCGCGCACAAGGTGAACAACACCATCGGCCAGGCGCTGCTCGCGCGGCGCATGGGCAAGCCGCGCGTCATCGCCGAAACGGGCGCCGGCCAGCACGGCGTGGCCACCGCCACGATCTGCGCGCGCTATGGGCTCGAGTGCGTGGTCTACATGGGCAGCGAGGACGTGAAGCGCCAGAGCCCGAACGTCTACCGCATGAACCTGCTCGGCGCGCGGGTCGTGCCCGTCGAGTCGGGCAGCAGGACCTTGAAGGACGCACTCAACGAGGCCATGCGCGACTGGGTCACGAACGTCGAGAACACCTTTTACATCATCGGCACCGTCGCCGGCCCGCACCCCTATCCGACCATGGTGCGCGACTTCCAGCGCGTGATCGGCGACGAGTGCCTGGTGCAGATGCCCGAGATGATCGGGCGCCAGCCCGACGCCGTGATCGCCTGCGTCGGCGGCGGCAGCAACGCGATGGGGATCTTCTACCCCTACATCGGGCACGAGGCGACGCGGCTCATCGGCGTCGAAGCGGCGGGGCAGGGCTTGCAAAGCGGCAAGCACGCGGCCTCGCTCTCGGTCGGGTCGCCGGGCGTGCTGCACGGCAACCGCACCTACCTGCTGCAGGACGCGAACGGCCAGATCACCGAGACCCATTCGATCTCGGCCGGGCTCGACTACCCCGGAGTCGGCCCCGAGCACGCGTACCTGAAGGACATCGGCCGCGCCGAATACGTCTCGATCACCGACGACGAAGCGCTCTCGGCCTTCCACCGCCTGTGCCGCACCGAAGGCATCATCCCGGCGCTGGAATCGAGCCATGCCGTGGCCTACGCGATGAAGCTCGCCGCCACCCTGCCGGCGGACAAGCACCTGCTCGTCAACCTCTCGGGGCGCGGCGACAAGGACATCGGCACCGTGGCCGATCTCTCGGGCGCCGACTTCTATTGCCGCCCTTCGTGCCGTGGCCAGAGCGTGAAGGGAGGTGTGCTGTGAGCCGCATCGCCGCCACCTTCGCCGCGCTGAAGGCGCAGCACCGCACGGCGCTGATTCCTTTCGTGACCACGGGCGACCCGTTCGCCGACGCCACGCCCGACATCATGGACGGCCTGGCCGCCGGCGGCGCCGACGTGATCGAGCTCGGCGTGCCCTTCTCCGACCCGATGGCCGACGGCCCTGTGATCCAGAAGGCGGGCGAGCGCGCCCTGGCCCGCGGCATCGGCCTGCCGCAAGTGCTGGACGCGGTGCGCGAATTCCGCAAGACCGACGACAAGACGCCGGTCGTGCTGATGGGCTACGCCAACCCCATCGAGCGCTACGACCAGCGCGAAGGCGAGGGCGCCTTCGTCGCCGCGGCCAGTGCCGCGGGGGTCGACGGCGTGCTCGTCGTCGACTATCCGCCCGAAGAATGCGAAGACTTCGCGGCGCGCCTGAAGGCTGCGGGCCTGGACCTGATCTTCCTGCTCGCGCCGACCTCGAGCGACGCGCGCATCGCCCAGGTGGGGCGCATCGCCAGCGGCTACGTGTACTATGTCTCGCTCAAGGGCGTGACCGGCGCCGGCCATCTGGATACCGCCGCGGTGGCCGCGATGCTGCCGCGCATCCGGGCCGGCGTCGACCTGCCGGTGGGCGTGGGCTTCGGCATCCGCGATGCCGCCGGAGCGCAAGCAGTGAGTCGGGTGGCCGATGCAGTGGTGATCGGCTCGCGCCTGGTGCAGATCCTCGAGGACGAGCCGCGCGAGCGCGTGGCCGCAGCGGCGCGCGGCTTCATGGCCGAGATCCGGGCGGCGCTGGACAGCAACGTGAAGGAGTGACGACGATGAGCTGGTTGGAAAAGCTGCTGCCGCCGAAGATCCAGCCCACCGATCCGAACGAGCGCCGCACCATCCCAGAAGGGCTGTGGATCAAGTGTCCTTCTTGCGAGACCGTGCTCTACAAGACCGACCTCGAGCAGAACCTCAACGTCTGCCCGAAGTGCGATCACCATCTGCGCATCGGCGCGCGCGCCCGGCTCGACGCCTTCCTCGACCCGGAAGGTCGCTGGGAGATCGGCCAGGAGATCATTCCGGTCGACGCCCTCAAGTTCCGCGACAGCCGCAAGTACCCCGAGCGGCTGAAGGCGGCGCTCGAATCCACCGGCGAAACCGACGCCCTGGTGGTGATGGGCGGCGCGGTGATGAGCGTGCCGGTGGTCGCCGCGGCCTTCGAATTCGACTTCATGGGCGGCTCGATGGGCTCGGTCGTCGGCGAGCGTTTCGTGCGCGGCGTCGACGCGGCGCTGGAGCAGAAGTCGCCCTTCGTCAGCTTCACCGCGAGCGGCGGCGCGCGCATGCAGGAAGGCATCCTGAGCCTGCTGCAGATGGCCAAGACCAATGCCGCCTTGACGCGCCTGGGCAAGGCCAAACTGCCATTCATCAGCGTGCTCACCGACCCGACGATGGGCGGCGTGTCGGCCAGCTTCGCATTCGTCGGCGACATCGTGATGGCCGAGCCCAAGGCCTTGATCGGCTTTGCCGGGCCGCGCGTGATCGAGAACACCGTGCGCGAGAAGCTGCCCGAGGGCTTCCAGCGCAGCGAGTTCCTGATGCACAAGGGCGCGCTCGACATGATCGTCGACCGGCGCCAGATGCGCTCGACGATCGCCCGCGCCCTTGCGATGCTGCAGCGCCAGGGCGCGGACGCGGTGGCGTAAGTGGCCCCCCCCCCGCAGCGCCTTCGGCGCTCCCCCCCGGGGGGCACCGCCAGCGGACCGGCGGAGCCGGATCCGCGGCGGTCGCTTGATGGGTCGCTGGTGCGCCATCCCGGCGCGTCTGTCTACCTGGGCCTCTGAGCCGCATGTTTTTGCCCGCTTCGCCGGGCTGCTAGCCGATGCCGCCCGTGACCCTTTCCGACTGGCTCGCGCATTGCGAGGCCATGCATCCCGTCGCGATGGACCTGTCGCTCGAGCGGACCATCGAGGTGCGGCGCCGCCTCGGCCTGGCGTTCAGCGTGCCGGTCGTGACGGTCGGCGGCACCAACGGCAAGGGCTCGACCTGCGCAATGATCGAGGCCATCGCGCTCGCCGCGGGCTACCGTGTCGGCGTCTACCAGAAGCCCGAGCTGGTGCATTTCAACGAACGCTGCCGTGTCGGCGGCGCGCCGGTTGCCGACGAAGCGCTGGTGCCGCACATGGCCGCGGTGGACGCGGCGCGCGGCGAGATCACGCTCACCAAGTTCGAGTTCACGACCCTGGCCATCGCGCGCCTGCTGGCGCAGGCCGAGCTCGACCTCGTCGTGCTCGAGGTCGGGCTCGGCGGGCGCTTCGATTCGGTCAACGCCTTCGACACCGATTGCGCCGTCATCACCAGCATCGCGCTCGACCACACCGAATACCTGGGGCCGGACCGCGAGTCGATCGGCTTCGAGAAGGCCCACATCATGCGCTCGGGCAAGCCGGCCATCGTCAGCGACCCCGAGCCGCCGCGCCGCCTCGTCGAGCATGCGGCGGCGATCGGCGCCGACCTGCATCTGGCCGGGCGCGACTTCATGCACGCCGGCGACCGCCAGCAATGGCGCTGGAAGGGCCGCAGTCGCAGCTACAGCGGTCTGGCCTATCCCGCGCTGCGTGGCGCCAACCAGTTGCTCAATGCCTCCGGCGTGCTCGCCGCTTTCGAAGCCCTGGCCGAACGCTTGCCCGTCAGCGCCCAGGCGGTGCGGATGGGGCTGGCCCAGGTCGAGCTGCCCGGGCGCTTCCAGATCGTGCCCGGGCAGCCGGCGCTGGTGCTCGACGTGGCGCACAACCCGCAGTCGGTGGCGGCGCTGGCGCTCAACCTCGACGCGATGGGCTTTTATCCGCGCACCCATGCCGTGTTCGGCGCGATGCGCGACAAGGACATCGCCGGCGCGCTGCGATCGATCCGGCCCCTGATCGACCACTGGTTCGTCTGCGACCTGCCGACCCCGCGCGCCGCCCGCGCCAGCGAGCTCGCGGCCCTGACCGGCGCGGCCACTTCCGAATGCGCCTCGCCGGCCGAGGCCTTGCGCGCTGCGGCGGCCGCCGCCGACCCGGCCGATAGAATCGTGGTTTTCGGATCGTTCTACACGGTGGGCGGCGTCCTCGCGGGCGGTCTGCCCCGCCTGACGGCCCGCCACGTCGGCTGACACAGCCCCCGTTCATGCCCTTGCCGTCGTTCTTCCGCCGCAAAGAGAAAGCCCCCGACAGCCGCCCCGCGCCCGCCGCAGACGGCGGTCCGGTCGAGGCCGCGCGCCTGCGCGCTCGCCGACGGCTGATCGGGGCGATCGTGTTGCTGGCGGTCGGCGTCATCGGCTTCCCGCTGGTCTTCGAGACCCAGCCGCGACCGGTCGCGGTGGACATCCCGATCGTCGTGCCCGGCGCCACTGGGGCGGGGCACTTGGCTTCTGCACCGGTGATGGCGTCGACCGCGCCGGCACCGGCCGAGGTGGTCGAGCCGGCTCCCCATGCGGCGGCGAGTGCCGCCACGGCGCCCACCGCAGCGGCAACCGGCACGACACCGGCGGCCCGTGCAGCAGCGGTGAATCCCGCGCCCGCACCGGCGCGCAATCATCTTGCCGCAGCCTCCGAAGCCCCCCCCAGACCGCCCGTGCCCGAGCGCCCGGCCACGCCACGCCCGGCAAGTCCGGCACCGGCCGAGCCCCCCTCGACGCCGGCGCGCCCGGCACCGCGCAGCGACGACGGGGCTCGCGCGCTCGCGCTGCTGCGCGGCGAGGGCAGCGCCACGCCCGAGCAGTCGCAGCG
>JAGWTS010000386.1 GCA_028868875.1 Burkholderiales bacterium
GCAACAACTGCATCGGCTGCCACACGATCAACGGCGAAGGCGCTTATTACGCGCCCGAACTGGGCAATGTCTATACGCGCCGCGGCCCCGATTTCATCAAGGCCTGGATCAAGACCCAGCCGACCGGAATTGCCGGACGCCGCCAGATGCCGCATTTCAATTTCAGCGACGCCGATCTCGACGACCTGAACGCCTATTTCGAATGGCTGTCGCATATCGACACCAACCATTGGCCGCCGAACAGCCAGGGCTGATCGATTCGACTCCTCCAAGAATCAACCGACTCCGATCGAGAGACCTTCCATGAATTTCAAATCGCAACTGGTGGCCAAACCGTATTTCATTGCGGCCCTTGCGCTGTTCGCCGGGCAGATCGTCTTCGGCCTCATCGCCGGGCTGCAATACGTCGACGGCAGCTTCCTCTTTCCCGCCCTGCCCTTCAGCACCGCGCGCATGGTGCACACCAACCTGCTCATCGTCTGGCTGCTGATGGCCTTCATGGGCGCGGCCTACTTCATCGTGCCCGAGGAAGCGCAGACCGAGCTCTACAGCCCGAAGCTGGCCCTGGCCACCTTCTGGGTCTTTCTGCTGGCCGGCGCCGCCACCATCGTCGCCTACCTGCTCGTGCCCTACGACCAGCTCGCCGCCGCCACCGGCGACAAGATCCTGCCGACCATGGGCCGGGGCTATCTCGAACAGCCCTTGCCGACCAAGGTGGGGATCGTGCTCGTGGCGCTGTCTCTGCTGTTCAACATCACGATGACGCTGATCAAGGGGCGCCGGACCTCGCTCAACATCATGCTCGTCGCCAGCCTCTGGGGCCTGGCCCTGCTCTTCCTGCCGGCCTTCTACTTCCCGATCGACACCGTCAAGGCGAGCTACAGCTGGTGGTGGATCGTCCACGGCTGGGTCGAGGGCGACTGGGAACTCATCCTGAGCGCGCTGCTGGGCTTCATCCTCATCAAGATGACCGGCGTCGACCGCGAGATCATCGAGAAGTGGATGTACGTCATCGTCGCGATGGCCTTGATCTCCGGCATCATCGGCATCGGCCACCACTACTACTACATTGGCGCGCCCGAATACTGGATCTGGCTCGGCTCGATCTTCAGCGCGCTGGAACCGATCCCCTTCATCCTGCTGATTGCCTTCGCGTTCCGCATGCTCCTGAAGCGCCGGCGCGAGCACCCGAACCGCGCCGCCATGCTGTGGGCCATGGGAACGCCGATCATGGCCTTCCTCGGCGCCGGCCTCTGGGGCTTCATGATCACGCTCGCGCCGGTGCAGTACTTCGCCCACGGCAGCAATTTCACCGCCGCGCACGGCCACCTGGCCTTCTTCGGCGCCTATGCGATGGTGTCGCTGTCGATCATCTCGTATGCCATGCCGCTGCTGCGCGGGCGCCCGGCCAACGGCCCCGCGGCCCAGCGCTGGGAGATGACCGGCTTCTGGATCATGACGATCAGCATGTTCGGCATCGCCCTGGCCCTCACCGGCGCCGGGCTCGTCACCGTGTTCGTCCAGCGCATGGGCGACAGCCCGCTGACGTTCATGGAAACGCAGGCACGCTCGCAGGTGTTCTTCTGGCTGCGCGAACTCGCCGGCCTGTGCGTCTTCGGCGGACTGCTGGCCTATCTCTGGAGCTTCTTCGTTCCGGGTGAGTACGCCTTCGCGGCCGAGACCCGGCGCGCCCTGGCCTGAGCGCGCGCGCCGACGATCTTCCGAACCCCGACCGACACCGTGGATTCCTCGACCTTTGCGACGCGCCCGCTCGCGCTGCCCGCTGCCAGACCCGGCCGGCGCCGGGCAGCCGTGCGCGAGCCCCTGCCCGGCGACCTCGCGATCTGGTTCTTCATCGCCGCCGAACTCGCGGTCTTCGGCGTGCTCTTCGCGGCCTACGCCTTCGCGCGCCGCGCCGAGCCCGGGCTTTTCGCCGCGGGCCAAGCCCAGCTTCCGCTGGGCATCGCGCTGGCCAACACCTTGGCTCTGCTGACGAGCAGCTTTGCCGTCGCACGCGCCGTCGAATCGGTGCGCGCCGACCGGGCCCGCGCCTGCGCGCGGTGGCTGGGGGCGGCGCTCGCATTGGGCCTGGGCTTCGTCGCCCTGAAGCTCGTCGAATTCGATCGCGACGCGGCACACGGCTTCAGCCTGTCGCGCAATCTCTTCGACATGTTCTATCTCTCGCTCACCGTGTTCCACTTCATGCACGTGCTGATGGGCATGCTCATCCTCGGCTTCGTCGCCATCAAGGCGGCGCGCGGCGGCTATTCGGCACGCGCGCATGCCGGGGTCGAAAGCGCGGCCTCGTACTGGCATATGGTCGATCTGCTCTGGATCGTCCTGTTCGCCCTCGTCTACCTGCTGCATTGAGAAGGACCGAGAGAACCATGACCCCGATTTCCCGCGTCGGCGCCTTTGCCGCCCGCCACCGGCTGAGCGCCGTCTGGGGCTTGCTCTGCGCGCTCACCCTCGCCGGCACGCAGGCGGCTCGGCTGGGAGCGGTGCCGGCCTTGGCGGTGCTCGCGCTCGCGCTGGCCAAGGCGCAGATCGTGGCCGACCAGTTCATGGGCTTGCGCCGCGTGCACGCGCTGTGGCGGTTCCTTATGTTGCTGTATCTGTCGGGCGTGGGCGCACTCGTCGCCTATGCCTTCATTTCCCGCTGACGAAAGCTGTTTCCCATGTCACTGTCGCTGTTGCCCAAGCCCGAACCCGCCCTGCCCGCCTACGTCGAGGTCGGCGCCGAAAGAGCGGTCTTCGAGATGGCCTACCGCAGCCGCATGGCGGTGCTCGTCAAGGGGCCCACGGGCTGCGGCAAGACGCGCTTCATCGAACACATGGCGGCGCGCCTGGGCCGGCCGCTGTTCACCGTCTCCTGCCACGACGACCTGAGCGCCGCCGACCTCGTTGGCCGGCATCTGATCCGCGCCGACGGCACCTACTGGGTCGACGGCCCGCTCACCCGCGCCGTGCGCGAAGGCGGCATCTGCTATCTCGACGAAGTGGTGGAAGCGCGCAAGGACACGACGGTCGTGCTGCATTCGCTCTCGGACACGCGGCGCATGCTGGCCATCGAGCGCAACGGCGAGACCCTCGAGGCACCGCCCGAATTCATGCTCGTGGTCTCGTACAACCCCGGCTACCAGCATCTGCTCAAGGGCTTGAAGCCGAGCACGCGCCAGCGCTTTGTCTCGCTGCGCTTCGACTTCTCCCCGCAGGCGGTCGAGGAACAGATCGTCGCACTCGAATCCGGGCTCTCCGGGCCCATCGTGCGCCGCCTCGTGACCTTCGCCCAGGCCCTGCGCAACACCGCCGAGCACGACCTCGACGAAGTGCCCGGCACGCGCCTCGTCGTCGACGCGGCCAAGCTCATCGCCCAGGGCTGCGACCCCCTGCTCGCCTGCCGCACGGCAGTGGCCGAATGCCTTTCCGACGATCCCGAGGTGGTCCAGGCCTTGATGCAGGTCGCGCACGCCGTGCTCGGCGAGTAGGCTTCATGGAAGAGCGCGTCGGCCTGTGGTGGCACCGGCTCGTGAGCCGGGCGGCGCAGCAAGGCCATGCCGCGGCACGCGTCGAGCTGGCCTCGATGACGGCCGAGCTCGGGCTGCTGTTCCGCGCCCTCGGCGGCGCCCATGGCTTGGCGCTCTCGGCCTCGGCCTCGAAGCGGCACGGCGCCCGGCGCGCGCTCGTGCAGCGGCTGGCCGGCGCAGGAGATCGCTTCGACCCCGCCTGGGCCGACGCCCAGGCCCTGCGCCTGCCGGAATCGATCGAGCTCTATCCCAGCGCCGAACTCAACCGCGGCCTGTTCCGCTGGCTCGCGGCGCTGTGCGCGGTGCTGCCGCTGGACGGCTCCTGGGCCGGGCGCAACCAGCAGGCCAGCGCCTTTCTGCTCGACAACTTCCGCGGCCTGGCCGCGACTTACCGCGAACTGCTGGCGGCCGAGTTGCAGCGCCGCCCCGACCCGGCGCGCCTGCCGGCCGATGAAGCGCGGCTCGAGGTCGCCATCCGGCGCGCGCTCGCCGCGCCCGGCAGCGTGGCCGAACTGCCGAGCGCGCGTCGCCCGCCGCAGCCGGTGCCTTTGTGGGCGAGCGATGTCCGGGCCGCGCTGCAAAAGCCCGGCACCACCGCGGCCGCCGACGACGCACCGGCACCGAGCCAGCCCGCGCTGCAGCAGGACCGCAAGCGCCGCGCCGCCACCGATTCCGAGGAAGCCGCGCGCTCCGGCGGACTCCTCGTGTTCCGCCCCGAATCGATCTTCAGCTGGACCGAATACGCCCCGGTCGACCACGAGATCCAGGACAACGACGACGCCGATCTCGCGCGCGCCGCCGACGATCTCGACACCCTGAGCCTGGCGCGCAGCCAGCGCTCGGCCGCACGCCGGCTGCGCATGGACCTGGACCTGGCGGCGCGCGCCGAAGCGCCGCCCACGCAGGCCGCCGCGGCGATCCGCGTGCCGGAGTGGAACCACAAGACGCGCAGCCTGCTGCCAGACCATTGCTCGATCCGCGTGCAGCCGCCGGCCGAGGCCCACAACGCGCCGTTTCCGCAACGCCTGCGCGCCGACCAGCGGCGGCTGCAGCGCCAGATGGCGGCGCTGCGCAACGACCGCCGGCGCCTTTACGGCCAGAGCGACGGCGACGAGATCGACGTCGACGCCTGCATCCGCCAGCGCAGCGCGCCGCAGGCGGGCCGGGCCGACTTCTATCGCGCCACGCAGCGCAACGAGCGCGACATCGCCTGCCTGCTCCTCGCCGACCTCTCCTTGTCGACCGAGGCTGCGGTCGACGGCGAGTTGCGCGTCATCGACGTCATCAAGGACAGCCTGCAGCTGTTCGCCGAGACGCTGTCGATCTCGCGCGACCGCCTCGCGTTGTACGGCTTCAACTCGCGCCAGCGCCACGACGTGCGCATGATCGAGATCAAGTCGTTCGACGCCGCCTGCGACGCGCAGGTGCGCGGGCGCATCGAGGGCCTGGCCGCTTCGGCCTACACGCGCATGGGCCCTGTCGTGCGCCATGCGAGCGCGCTGCTGGCGCGCCAGCCCAGCCGCCAGCAGATCCTGCTGCTGCTGAGCGACGGCAAGCCCAACGACAACGACTACTACGAGGGCCGCTACGGCATCGAGGACACGCGCC
>JAGWTS010000387.1 GCA_028868875.1 Burkholderiales bacterium
CGCATCTCGTTCTCGCCCAGGTAGCCGGCGACGAGTTCGCGGATACTGGGGTCGTCGTCGATCACGAGGATGTGCGGGGCACTGGAATGACTCATGGGGCTCGGGAACTGGCAGCGGCAGAACGCGCTCGACGGGTGCCGCCATCCTAACGTGAGGGCCGGCCCGACCTCCACGGCGCCCCCTGCGCCGGCTCAGCGTTTGCGGCTTTTCGCCGCCGCGCTCGCGTTGCTGCTGGTGGCCCTGGCCGGCGCCACGCTCTGGCATCTGCGCACCGAGGCCCTGAGCAACCAGAAGCGCCAGATGTCGATGCTCACGCTCGCGGTGAGCGACGAGATCGACCGCCGCCTGCTCGACGTCCACGACGGCCTCGTCGAGTTGCGCCCCGAGCTGCGCCGCCCCGGCGCGGTCCTGCACGCCACCGACCTCGGCTCGGGCGTTCCCGCGCTCTGGTGGGTGGCCGGCGACGGCCATCTGGTCTCGACCACGAGCCCCGAGCCCGCGCCGGCGCCGCAGCTGTTCGCGCCGGCACTCGACGGCCTGCGCGGCAACGCGGCGGCGCTGAGCCGCCCGTTCACCGATCCGGCCAGCGGCGAGAGCCGAGTCGCGCTGGCCGTGCCGTTCAACCCGCGCGACACCGCACAAGGCGGCTGGCTCATCGCGGCGCTGCCGGCGCGCGCGCTGCTGGGCGCCTTCTCGGCCGCAACCCCGGCCGCCGACGCCCGCCTGAGCGTGCACCGCGACGACGGCGTCACCCTCGCCGCATCGAGCAGCGCCGACGAGCCCGCCGGCACCCTGGTGCTCGAGCGGCGCGAGCTGCCGCACTTCGGCGTGCAGGTCCAGCTCACGCGCAGCCGCGACGCGGTGCTCGCCAACTGGGGCGTGATGGCGCGCACCACCGGCGTCGGCGCGCTGCTGCTGCTGGCCGTGCTGGCGCTGGCGCTGGCGCTGGTGCAGCGCGCCGACCGGCGCCGCGCCGAGGCCCAGAAGGCGCTGCAGGCGCAGATGGCGCGCAGCAGCAAGCTCGAAGCGCTGGGGGCGCTGGCCGGCGGTGTCGCCCACGACTTCAACAACGTGCTCGCGGCGCTGCTCGGCCACGGCGAGATCGCGCGCGACGCCGCCGCCCCCGGCAGCCTGGCCGCGCGCCATCTCGACAGCCTGCTGCAGGCCGCGCTGCGCGGCAAGGGGCTGGTCGAGCGCATCCTCGCCTTCGGCCGCGGCGGGGCGCGCCGCTCCAGCGTGTTCGAGCTCCAGCCCGTGGTCGAGGAAGTGCTCAAGCTGCTCGCCGCCTCGCTGCAGCCGGGCATCGTGATCGAGCAGCGCCTGGCCGCGCCCGGCGCGCGCGTGCGCGGCGACCCGACCCAGGTCTTCCAGGCGGTGATGAACCTGTGCCTGAACGGACTGCAGGCCATGCCCGCAGGCGGCAGCCTGGTGGTCGAACTCGCGCGCCGCCGCAACACCGCGGCCCAGGTGCTGTCGCACGCGCGGCTCGAGCCCGGCGAATGGCTCGCGCTGGCCGTGTCCGACCAGGGCGCGGGCATCACGCCGGAGGTCATGGAACGTCTGTTCGAGCCCTTCTTCAGCACCCGCAGCGGCGGCACCGGTCTCGGCCTGGCGGTGGTGCACGGCGTCGTCGCCGAGTTCGGCGGCGCCATCGACGCCGCCAGTCCGGGCGGCGGCGGTGCCCGCTTCACCCTGTACCTGCCCGAGTGCGGCGACGCGCTGACCCCCGAGGCCGCACCGCGCGAGCGCCTTCCCGGCGGCCAGGGCCAGACCGTGATGGTCGTCGACGACGACCCCCGCCTCGTCGCCCTGACCGAGGAGATGCTGGCCGGGCTGGGCTACGAGCCGCTGGGCTTCGCCGACGCGCAAGAGGCGCTGGCCGCCCTGCGCGCCGAGCCGCAGCGCTTCGACGCGGTGCTGAGCGACGAGATCATGCCCGGGCTGGCCGGGACCGAGCTCGCGCAGGCCGCGCGCGAATTCGCGCCCGGGCTGCCGGTGCTGCTGCAAAGCGGCTACGGCGGCGCCCGGCTCGCCCAGCGCGCCAGCGCGGCCGGGGTGGCGCGCGTGCTCGTCAAGCCGCTCGAGCGCGCCGAACTGGCGCGTGCGCTGGCCGAGCTCCTGCCGCCGCGCTGAGCCCGGGGCCGTTGCGGGCGATGTTTCATCCGCAACACGCGCCCTGAGGCGCTGAAACCCCGCGGCAACTGCCGCCCCCGAGCATGGCCGACGAGGCGTCCGAAGCGGGCGCCGCATCTGCCGGAGCCCGTCGATGAACCCAGTTGACCCAGCCGCCGCGCCCGAACCGCCTGCCACCGAAGACCGCATCCCCGAGCTCGTGGGCGCGGTCTACGCCATGGCCCCGGCCCCCGAGCGCGGCCGCATGATCGAACACCTGCTGCGCCCGCTGGGCGTGCTCTCGCTGGTCGCGGTGGCCGGCGGCATCTTCGCCAAGATCCGCTTTCGCAGCGGCTGGCAGGACATGCACGTGCGCCTGGACGACCTGCTCAACGTCAAGCCCGGCGACGTCGTCGCGCTCGCCGACCACGCCCAGCAGGTGAGCGTGGAGACCGTCGACAGCCTGGCCCAGATGCTGGCGGCCTCGCCGATGCTCGCCGGCACGGCCGCCGCGGTCCTGCTCGCGACCCTGCTCATCCAGCGCAGCCGCCGTCGCGGACCGGGTTGATGGAGACGCGCGCGGCGCCGGCCTGGACGACCTCCGCCGACGCGGCGGACCTTCCGGCGCGCCTGCACATCCATGCCCAGGCCCGGCCCGTGCCGCCGCCGATTCCGCTGGCCCGGCGCTGGCGCGACGCGCTGCGCGCGATCGGCGGCTGGACCCGCCACGCCAACCCGCTCTCGCTGCACATCGAAGACCTGGGCGGGCACCGCGTGTTCGCGCTCGACGAGGCCGGCGCCTCGACCGAAGTCGCGCTTTCGGCCGGCACCTATTTCATCAGCGCGCGCCGCGGCGAAACGCGGCGCGGCTACACGGTCCGGCTCGAAGCCGGAACGGCGTTCGATCTCTACCTGCAGCTGGACTGAGGCGGTTTCAGCTGTGATGGAGCCGGGCCCGCGCTGAAACCGCGGCGCAACCGGCCCGGGCAAGGATGGCTACACGGCCAAAAGCCGCGTCATGTCCAACTGGAAAGGAAGCATCATGAAGACCTCGCGCATCCTCCTGGCCACCAGCACCCTGGCCTTTCTCGCTGCCATGAGCAGCGGCGCGGCGGCACTCACCAGCGCCGCCCCCGTCCACAACCAGCGCGGCGACATCGACGGCCACGCCTACCTGAGCGGCGGCTACGGCGAAGACGAAGAACACGCGATCGAGCAGGCCGGCAAGGACTACTCCCTGCACCTCACGTTCTCGGTCGGCCCGCACAACGACTACACCGGCCCGGTGAAGCTGCAGATCGAGGACAAGGCCGGCAAGTCTGTCTTCGCGCTCGATGGCGCCGGCCCGCTCACCGACGTCGCCCTGCCGCCCGGCGCGTACCGCGTCAAGGCGGACTACGGCGAGGTCGAGCAGGCGGCCCGGGTCGAGATCAAGGCCGGCAGCCCGCGCGTGCTGCACCTGCATTGGAACCACGACGCGACCTGAGGCGCGGCCATGGACGCCAGCCTGACGGTCCCCGGCGCCGCCGATCTCGAGCGCCGGCAATTGCTGCTCAACGCCACCGGGGCGGTGGGCGGCGTCGGCCTCGTCGCCACGGCCTATCCCTTCGTCGCCAGCTTCGAGCCCTCGGCCCGGGCGCGCGCCGCGGGCGGCCCGGTCGAAGCCGTCTGGGGCGACCTCGCCCCCGGCGCGCTTCGCACCGTGGCCTGGCGCGGCCAGCCGGTGTGGCTGCTGCGGCGCAGCCCGGAGATGATCGAGGCGCTCGACACCCCCAACCCCGCGCTCGCCGACCCCGAGTCGCTGCGCTCCGAGCAGCCCGCCGATTGCCGCAACGCAACGCGCTCGATCCGGCCCGAGCTGTTCGTCGCGGTCGGCATCTGCACCCACCTCGGCTGCTCGCCCGGGCTGCACCTGGGCGATCCGGCGTTCGAGGCGCAGATGCACGGCGACGGCTTTCTCTGTCCCTGCCACGGCTCGCGCTTCGACCTCGCGGGCCGGGTCGCGAAGGACGTGCCGGCGCCGACGAACCTCGTGATCCCGATCCACGCGCTGCTGCCGGGCGGCAAGCTGCGCATCGGTGAACCCACGTGAAGCCGGCCCCGGCGCTGGCTCCGACCGAACCCGCCGCCGCCGGGTTGCACTGGCGCACCACGCTGCGCGATGCCTGGCGCCTGGCGCGGCCGTTCTGGGTTTCGGGCGCCGAGCGCCGCGCCGGAGCGCTGGAGCTGGCGGCGGTGGTCGCGCTCACGCTCGCCTCGGTCTGGCTCAACGTGCGCTTCAACGCCTGGAACAACGGCTTCTACGACGCGCTCCAGCATTACGACCTGAAGGCCTTCTGGCACGGCATCGGCGTGTTCTGCGCCCTCGCCTTCGCGTACATCGTCGCTGCGGTCTACCGCCAGTACCTGCAGCAAAGGCTGCAGATCCGCTGGCGCGCCGAGAT
Organism: Burkholderiales bacterium; assembly: GCA_028868875.1. GTDB lineage: Bacteria > Pseudomonadota > Gammaproteobacteria > Burkholderiales > Burkholderiaceae_C > Rubrivivax. The sequence goes on from JAGWTS010000387.1 coordinate 4,557, forward strand.
GACGCAACGCCTGGCCGCGTCCTGGCTCGAACCCGGCCGCGCCCTGCGCCTGGCCCAGGGCGGATCCGGCGCGACGAGCGGCACGCGCGGCGCCTTCATCGACAACCCGGACCAGCGCATCGCCAACGACGTCGACTCCTTCGTCGGCTCGACCCTGAGCCTGAGCCTGGGCCTGCTCAACGCCGTGGTCACGCTGGCCTCGTTCATCGGCATCCTGTGGGGACTCTCGGGCGCGCTCGAGATCCCGGGCAGCGGCGGGCGCACCCTGCTCGGCTACATGGTCTGGGTGGCGCTCGGCTATTCGCTCGCCGGAAGCTGGCTCACCCAGCGCATCGGCCGCCCGCTCACCGGCTTCAACGCCTGGCAGCAGCGCACCGAGGCCGATTTCCGCTACGCCCTGGTCCAGGTGCGCGACCACGCCGAGGCGATCTCGCTGGCGCGCGGCGAGCCGCGCGAACGGCTGCGCCTGGGAGACCGCTTCGACGCCGTGCGCTCGAACTGGATGAACCTGATCCGCGCCACCAAGCGCCTGACCTGGTTCAACGTCGGCTTCGGCCAGCTCGCCAACCTGTTC
>JAGWTS010000388.1 GCA_028868875.1 Burkholderiales bacterium
TCGGCGGCGGCCTGCTCGGCGAGCTTGCGCTCGGTGATGTCGCTCACCATCCAGAGCCTGCCCGCCGGCCGCTCGCGCGCGTCGAACAGCGGCCGGCTGCCGACCTGGATCCAGAGCGGGCGGCCGTCGCGGCGGCGCAGGCGCAGGTCGATCGGCGCGGGGCTGCCCACGAGCAGCGGGGCGGCCTCGTCCGCGCCGACGAAATCGGTCACCGCGGCCGCGCCCAGTTCGTCTGCGGCCAGGCCCAGGATCTCGGCCAGGCGCGCGTTGGCGTACACGGTGTGGCCGCCGGCATCGAGCTGCCAGATGCCTTCGTGCGCGGTCTCGACGATGCGGCGGTAGCGCTCTTCGCCGGCGTGCAGTTCGAACTGGGCCGCGTCGCGCGCCTCGAGCAGGGTCCGCAGGTCGGCCCCGAGCTGGCGCACCTCGAGCGAGGCACTCTTCATCGCCGGCAGCACCAGTTCGGCGGCCGGTGCCAGCGGCGTTCGCGCCGCCTGGCGCGCGAGCGCCGCCAGCGCCTCGACCGGGCGCGCGGTGCGGCGCAGGATCCAGCCCGCCAGGCCCAGGCTGGCCGCGAGCACGGCGACGATGGCGGCCGCGCTCAGGCGCGCGCGCTCGCGTGCCGGGGTCAGGATCGCGCTGGCGGGCACGGCGACCACGGCGTGCCAGGAGGTGCCGGGAACCGGGGTCGCGGCGAAATAGACGCCGCCGTCGGCGCTGTCCAGGGTGCCGGAGGCGGGCGCCGCGCCGCGCGCGGCGCCGAGCCACGGGGTCGATTCCGGGACCCGCGTGCCGATGCGCTGGGCCGCGTCGACGCTGCTGGCGAGGATCACGCCGTCTTCATCGACGACCTGGGCGACGAGCCCGGGCGGCAAGGTGTCGGAGGGCTCGACCAGCGTCAAGCCCGCGAGCTCGATCGAGACCGCGGCCACGAGCGTCGGGGCCGCCTCGAGCGGCTGCGCCGCAAAGACGATCCAGTGGCCGTTGACTCCGCGTTGCAGGGGCTTGCTGATCGTGAAGCCGTGGTTCGCGAGCGCGCGCTCTAGCTCGCGGCGCTGACGGGCATCGACGCGGTCCGGGGCGGCGCGCCCGCGGTCGAGCGCGCTGCAGACGATGGCGCCGTCGGCGCGCACCAGGACCAGGTTGATGTAGTCGCTGAAGAGTGCGGGAAACTGCCCGAAGGCCGGGCCGCAGTGGCTGCCGTCCGGGCTTGCGAGGTCATTGCGAGCGGCGAGTGCGGCCAGGAGGTGGCGCGCGCGCTCGATCGTGCGCTCGGTACGGCGCGCCGCGGAAGCCGCGAGGCGCTGCGCATCGAACACGGCGGCGTCGGCGTCGCGCCGCTCCTGCAGGCTGACGTTGACGATCACCAAGGCTGCGAGCGGCAGGGCCGCCAAGGCCACGAGCCATGCCAGGTGCGCGCGTAGCGTCGAGCCGTTCTTCATCGAGTCCGTGGATCCCTGGTTGACGCGGGAATATGACAGATCCGGTTTGCCCGCACCGCTCGCGTGCCCGCCGGGGCAAGCGGGGTGGAGCGAAGCCGGGGAAGGCCGGCGCCGCCTGGGCTCCGGGCGAGATCAGGCCTGGATCGAGGGCAGGGCGTCCGATTCAGATGGCACGCCCGAATTGGGGCGCCAGGGCCGCGCCCTGTGCTTCAGTGCTTGGGCGGGGGCGCGTTGAAGGGGTTGTCGGCGGCGGGGCTGCCCGGCGCGCGCTCGACCTGCGCCGCCGAGACAAAGCGGAACACGGCCTGCCGCTGCGCGCCCTGAACCACGGTCACGCGCGTCGCCTGCACCTGGGAGAGGGCGACCGCTTCGGCAGGAAGAGTCGCCGAAATCTCGTAGTGTCCGGGCGGCAGCGCGACGAACAGCCAGGGCCCGTACAGGGTCAGATCGAGCACCACGCGCTTGGCGTCGACATCGGAAATGCGGATCACCACATCGGAGAGGTACGCGCCCGAGCCCTGGGCCACCGTCGCGATCCACAGGCTGTAGCCGGCACGCTGCGCGCTCAGCGCGTTCAGCTGCTCGGTGCCGATGCCGCCACCGACATACGCGATGCCGGCCGGCGACCTTCCGCGCTGCAGTCCGTCCGCTGATTGCTCGGCCGGATCGGCCGCAGCGCGCGTGCTCAGCTGCCGGGCCAGCTTCTCGACCGCGGCGGCTCGCGCCGGGTCGGTGCTTTCGGTGATGTCGGCGCCCGCAGCCAGTGCCTGAGCGGCCGACGTGAGAATCATCGAGAAGCCGATGACAAGGGTCGCAATGCTTTTCATGATGTCTCGGATCCCGGTCGAGTCCTATCGAAACGCTCGCCCCACAAGATGCCGCTCGGGGCGCGCATGGGGCGCGCTGGCAAAGCTGCACTCGAACGGGTGACGCTGGCGGAAGCGGTGAGATTCGAACTCACGGGCCCTTGCGGGCCGCCGGTTTTCAAGACCGGTGCAATCGACCACTCTGCCACGCTTCCGGTGCCGGCCGCCGGGTGGGGGAGGCCGGGACGGAGCGGATTCTAGGCGCCGGGTTGCTGGGCCTCGGCGCAGGGCACCTGGATCAACTCGCGCCGGCCGCCGTCGATGCGCGCCGCGCTCAAGGCGCCGCCCCAGACGCAGCCGGTGTCCAGGCCGAGCAGGTCGGGGCGCTTCACCAGGCCGAGCGTGCTCCAGTGGCCGAAGGCGATGGGCTCGCCCGCGCTGGCGCGGCCCGGCACCTCGAACCAGGGCATGAGGCCGGGCGGTGGATCGGCGGCGCCGTCCTTGGTCTTGAAGTCGAGCGTGCCGTCGGCTTCGCAAAAGCGCATCCGCGTCAGGGTGTTGATGACGAAGCGGGTGCGGTCGTCGCCTTCGAGTCCGTCGCGCCAGCGCCGCGGTTCGTTGCCGTACATGCGCGGCAGGAAGCGGCCCAGCGCCGGACCGGCGAGCAGGGCCTGGACTTCGGCCGCCAGCGCCAGCGTCGTCGCGCCGTTCCATTGCGGGGCGAGGCCGGCGTGCACGCACAGCCAGCCGCTTTCGCGCCAGGCCAGCGGGCGCGCGCGCACCCAGTCGATCCAGGCCTCGCGATCCGGCGCGGCGAGGATCTCGGCCAGGGTGTCGCTGCGGTGCAGCGGACGCACGCCCGCGGCGACGGCGAGCAGGTGCAGGTCGTGGTTGCCGAGCAGGCAGACCGCGGCATCGCCCAAGGCGCGCAGCCGGCGCAGCACGGCCAGCGAATGCGGGCCGCGGTTGACGAGGTCGCCCAGCACCACCATGCGGTCGCGCGAAGGGCTGAATGCGCAGAGGTCGAGCAGGCGGGCGAGTGCGCCATCGCAGCCCTGGACGTCGCCGACGAGATAGATCATGCGGGGATTCTGCTACGCTTGCCCGCTTCCCCACCGTCAGTCGCCGCCGTCGGCGGCGGCGCGCATGGACGTCACGCTCCTCGTCTTCCTGATTCTGATCAACGGCCTGTTCGCAATGTCGGAGATGGCCCTCACGGCCGCCCGCAAGGCGCGGCTGCAGGTGATGGTGGAAGGCGGCCAGACCGGCGCCCAGGCGGCGCTCGACCTGCACGAGAACCCGACCCGCTTCCTCTCGACGGTGCAGATCGGCATCACCTCCATCGGCATCCTGAACGGCATCGTCGGCGAGAGCGCGTTCTCGGCGCCGCTGGCGCTGTGGCTGACCTCGGCCTTGCACATCGACGTGAAGACGGCGGCGCTGAGCGCCACCGCGCTCGTGGTCGTGATCATCACCATGCTCACCATCATCTTCGGCGAGCTCGTGCCCAAGCGCATCGGCCAGATGTTCCCCGAGACGGTGGCGCGGCTCGCGGCACGGCCGATGAACTGGCTTTCGGCGGCGGTGCGCCCGCTCGTGCTGCTGTTGTCGGCCTGCACCAACGCCGTGCTGCGGCTGTTGGGCATCAACGGCGACCCGGACCGCTCGGTGACCGAGGAGGAGATCGCCGCGAGCCTCGTAGAAGGCGTCGACGCCGGCGTGATCGAGGCCCAGGAGCACCAGATGGTGCGCAACGTGTTCCGCCTCGACGACCGCCAGATCGGCTCGATGATGGTGCCGCGCGCCGAGATCGTCTGGATCGACGTCGACGCGCCGACCGACGCCGTGCTGGCCCTGATCCGCGAGAAGGGCCACACGCGCTATCCGGTCTGCCGCGGCGGGCTCGACGACGTGATCGGCGTGCTCGGCGCGCACCGCCTGCTCGAACCGCTGGCCGAGGGCCACGACCTGCATCTGCAAAGCCTGATCAAGCCCCCGGTGTTCGTGCCCGAGACGCTTTCGGGCATGGAGCTGCTGGACCACTTCCGCAGCAGCCGCGCCGAACTCGTCTTCGTCGTCGACGAATACGGCGCGGTGCAGGGCGTGATCTCCGAGCGCGACGTGCTCGAGGCCATCACCGGCGAATTCGGCGCCCCGAGCGACGAGGACGCCTGGGCCGTGCGCCGCACCGACGGCAGCTGGCTCATGGACGGGCTGATCCCGGTGCCCGAACTGAAAGACCGGCTCGAGCTGAAGGAGCTGCCCGACGAGGAACGCGGGCGCTACAACACGCTGGCCGGCATGGTCATGCTGCTGCTCGGGCGCCTGCCCAAGACCACCGATGCGGTGAGCTGGCAGGGCTGGCGCTTCGAAGTCGTCGACCTCGACGGCAAGCGTGTCGACAAGGTGCTCGTGACGCGCACCGACAACCCGGGAGACGGTTCCTGATCCCCGTCCCGCGCGGCGCCGCCGCGTTCAGGCTGCTGGCGTTGCCGGGCTCGCGCCTGCCCGCCACCGCCGCCACCGGTCATGCTGCGCCGGCATAACAGCTAGTCGCGATCTGCGCGCTTCGTCAGTGCTTGCCCGGCTCGAAAACGGTGCCGCGGGGCCCGACAATCGCCTTCGATTCTTCTGCCTTGGAGAGCTAACGATGATCACCCGCCGCCATCAACTTGCCCTGCTTGCCGTCGCCTGTGGCCTCGCCGCCGGCGCCCAGGCCCAAAGCGACACCGTCAAGATCGGTGTCATCCTGCCCATGACCGGCCAGCAGGCCTCGACCGGGCGCCAGGTCGCGGCCGGCATCAAGCTGTGGATGGCCCAGCATGGCGACAAGGCCGGCGGCAAGAAGGTCGAGGTGCTGATCAAGG
>JAGWTS010000038.1 GCA_028868875.1 Burkholderiales bacterium
ATGTGCTCGTTGATCGCGCTGTCCTTCTCGATGAACAGGTCGCGCTGCGGCACGTAGGCCTCGGGCTGGTAGTAGTCGTAGTAGCTGACGAAGTACTCGACCGCGTTCTTCGGGAAGAAGTCGCGGAACTCGGCGTAGAGCTGCGCGGCGAGCGTCTTGTTCGGCGCGAAGACGATCGCCGGGCGGCCCATGCGCGCGATCACGTTGGCCATCGTGAAGGTCTTGCCGGAGCCGGTGACGCCGAGCAGGGTCTGGTACGACAAGCCGTCCTGCAGGCCTTCGACGAGCTGGGTGATCGCCGCGGGCTGGTCGCCGGCCGGCGCATAGGGCTGGAAGAGCTGGAACGGCGAGTCCGGAAAACTCACGAACTCGCCGGTTTCGGGCACGGCTTCGGCAACATCGGTCATCGGGGGGAACCCTGAGGGGCACGTAGAATCGGCAAGGGTAGCGCAGCGCCGGCTGTGGCGCACAAAGCGGCTGCCAGCCTCCCGTCAGGAACCCCCATGCCCGCCTCACTTTTCGCCGAGGTCACCCTCGCCCCGCGCGACCCGATCCTGGGTCTGAACGAACAATTCGCCGCCGACGCCAACCCGGCCAAGGTCAACCTCGGCGTCGGCGTCTATTTCGACGACGAAGGCAAGCTGCCTGTGCTGGCCTGCGTCGCCGCAGCCGAAAAGCAGCTGCTCGCCGCGCCCAAGCCCAAGGGCTACCTGCCGATCGACGGCATCGCGGCCTACGACAAGGCGGTGCAGGCCCTGGTGTTCGGCGCCGACAGCGAGGTGCTGCGCGCCGGCCGCGTCGCGACCGTGCAGGCGCTGGGCGGAACCGGCGGCCTCAAGCTCGGCGCCGACTTCCTGAAGAAGCTCAACCCGAACGCCACCGTGCTCATCAGCGACCCGAGCTGGGAGAACCACCGCGCCCTCTTCACGAATGCCGGGTTCGAGGTCGGCGCCTACCCGTACTACGACGCGGCGACGCGCGGCATCCGCTTCGACGCGATGCTCGCGGCGCTGGCGGCCGCAAAGCCGGGCACGATTGCCGTGCTCCACGCCTGCTGCCACAACCCGACCGGCTGCGACCTGACGCCGGCGCAATGGGCGCGGGTGGTCGAGACCTGCAAGGCGCGCGGCCTCGTTCCTTTCCTCGACATGGCCTATCAGGGTTTCGGCGAAGGCATCGCCGAGGACGGCGCCGTGATCGGCCAGTTCGTCGCCACCGGAATCGACTTCTTCGTCTCGACCTCGTTCTCGAAGAGCTTTTCGCTCTACGGCGAGCGCGTCGGTGCCTTGAGCGTGGTCTGCGCCAGCGCCGACGAATGCACCCGCGTGCTGTCGCAGCTGAAGATCGTGATCCGCACCAACTACTCGAACCCGCCGACCTTCGGCGCGCAGGTGGTGGCGACCGTGCTCAACACGCCGGCGCTGCGCCAGCAGTGGGAGAGCGAACTCGCGGGCATGCGCGAGCGCATTCGCGCCACCCGCGGCCAGCTCGTCGCCAAGCTCCAGGCGGCCGGCGTCAAGGGCGATCTGTCGTACATCACGCGCCAGAAGGGCATGTTCAGCTACTCGGGCCTCGCCAAGGAGCAAATGGAACGGCTGCGCAGCGAATTCGGGGTCTACGGCGTCGATTCGGGCCGCATCTGCGTGGCCGCCATCAACAGCCGGAACATCGATGCCGTGGTGCGCGCACTCGCCGTCGTCATGTCAGATTGACGCAAGCTTGTCACCTCGGCGACATCGTCGACCCCGATCGCGGGCGCTCGCGCGGTGTTTTTGCGCTGTCGACCGCGCTCCGGCGCAGGCACGATGGCCGGATTCGGCGTATATTTGTTGCACTGCACCAAAGTGCAACCATAACGCGATCGGAGACTGACGATGCTGTACCAACTTTATGAAACCCAGCGTGCGTTGATGGCTCCGTTCTCGGAGTTCGCAAGCGCATCGGCCAAGCTCTACAACCACCCGCTCTCGCCTTTTGCGCACACGCCGATGGCGCAGCGCGTCTCGGCCGGCTTCGACCTGCTGCACCGGCTGGCCAAGGAGTACGAGAAGCCCGAATTCGGGATCACCCACGCCAGCGTCGACGGGGTCGAGATCGCGGTGCAGGAGCAGGTCGCGATCGAGAAGCCCTTCTGCCGGCTGTTGCGCTTCAAGCGCTTCAGCGACGACAGCGGTGCGCTCGCGACGATGAAGGGCCAGCCCAAGGTGCTCGTCGTGGCGCCGCTTTCGGGCCACCACTCGACCCTGTTGCGCGACACCGTCAAGAGCCTGCTGTGCGACCACAAGGTGTTCATCACCGACTGGACCGACGCGCGCATGGTGCCGCTGGCCGAAGGCCCGTTCCACCTCGACGACTACGTGGCCTACGTGCAGGAGTTCATCCGCCACATCGGCCCGGACGTGCACGTGATCTCGGTCTGCCAGCCCACGGTGCCGGTGCTGGCCGCGGTCTCGCTGATGGCCAGCGCGGGCGAGCCGACGCCGCGCACGATGACGATGATGGGCGGGCCGATCGACGCCCGCAGGAGCCCGACCGCGGTCAACAACCTGGCGATGAACAAGAGCCACAGCTGGTTCGAGACCAACGTCATCTACCGCGTGCCGCCGAACTTCCCCGGCTCCGGGCGCGCGGTCTACCCCGGCTTCATGCAGCACACGGGCTTCGTCGCGATGAATCCCGATCGCCACATGACGAGCCACTACGACTACTTCCGCGACCTGATCCGCGGCGACGACGACAGCGCCGAGGCGCACCGCCAGTTCTACGACGAATACAACGCCGTTCTCGACATGCCGGCCGAGTACTACCTCGACACGATCAAGACCGTGTTCCAGGACTTCGCCCTCGTCAACGGCACCTGGCACGTGAAGGGCGAGCTCGTGCGTCCGCAGGACATCACGACCACGGCCCTGCTGACCATCGAAGGAGAGCTCGACGACATCTCCGGCGCCGGCCAGACGCGGGCGGCTCACGACCTGTGCTCGGGCATCCCGAAGGCACGGCAGTTCCACTACGACGTCGCCGGCGCGGGCCACTACGGCATCTTCTCGGGCCGGCGCTGGCGCGAAATGGTCTACCCCGAGGTCAAGGCCTTCATCGCCAAGTACAACAAGACGGCAGCCGATAGTCGCAAGCAGGCCGCGGCGGCCGCCTGAACCGCAGCAAGGCACGCCGATAATCGGGTGGTGAGCCCACCGCCCCGTCTCGCCGACCTGATCGAAGCGGCCCTGCCGCAGACGCAATGCACGCGCTGTGGCTACCCCGACTGCCGCGCCTATGCCGAGGCGATCGCGGCGGGCGAGGCGGGCATCAACCGCTGCCCGCCGGGCGGCGCCGAGGGCATCGCCAGGCTGGCGAAGATCAGCGGCCGCCCGGTCGAGCCGCTCGACACCGGGCGCGGCCACGAGGTTCCGCGCGCCTTGGCCGTGATCGACGAAGACTGGTGCATCGGCTGCACCCTGTGCATCAAGGCCTGCCCGGTCGACTGCATCGTCGGCGCCTCGAAAGTCATGCACACCGTGATCGACGCGCAATGCACCGGTTGCGAACTTTGCGTGCCGGCCTGCCCGGTCGACTGCATCGCGATGCTTCCCGTCACCGGCGAGCGCAGCGGCTGGTCGGCCTGGAGCGCCGAACAGGCCGATGAAGCGCGGCAGCGCTACGCCTGGCACCGCGAGCGCGGCGAGCGCGAAGCGCGCGAGAACGACGAACGCCTGGCGGCCAAGGCCCAGGCCAAGCTCGCCGACCTCGAGAACCAGACCCGCCTCACCGACCCCGAGGCGATCGAGCGCAAGCGCGCGGTGATCGAAGCGGCGCTGGCGCGCGCCCGGGCCAAGCGCGAAGCGTCATGAACGACGCCAGCGTCGAATCCTTCTTCGCGACCCTGGCCACAGCCAACCCCGAGCCGCGCACCGAGCTCGACTACACGAGCCTGTTCGAGTTGCTCTCCGCGGTGCTGCTCTCGGCCCAGGCCACCGACGTCAGCGTCAACAAGGCGAGCGCGCGCCTGTTTGCGCTTGCGCCGACTCCGGCGAAGATGCTGGCGCTGGGCCCCGAGCGCGTCGCCGAGCTGATCCGCACGATCGGCCTGTACCGAACGAAAGCGCAGAACCTGGTGCGGACCTGCCGCCTCCTCGTCGAACAGCACGGCGGCCGGGTGCCGCGCACGCGCGACGCGCTCGAAGCCCTGCCGGGCGTCGGCCGCAAGACCGCCAACGTGGTGCTCAACGTCGCCTTCGGCGAACCTACGCTCGCTGTCGACACCCATGTCCATCGCGTCGCCAACCGCACCGGACTGGCGCCAGGCAAGACGCCGCTCGAAGTCGAGCGCCGGCTGCTCGAACGCATTCCGCCGGCCTACCGCGTCCACGCCCACCACTGGCTGATCCTGCACGGGCGCTACGTCTGCAAGGCGCGCGCGCCGCTGTGCGACCGCTGCCCGGTGCGCGCCTTCTGCGACAGCGGCACCCCTACAATGAATACGAAGGACCGGCGCTAGCATGTCAACGCTTCAGGATCTGGCCGAGCGCATCGACCGCCTCGTGCTCCGGCACGAAGAGCTCAAGCGCAGCCACGCCTTGCTCGAAGAACAGCTCGGCATCGTCGGGGCCGAGCGCGACAGCCTGCGTTCGCGCCTGGCGGCGGCGCGCGCGCGCATCGACGCCTTGCTGGCACGCCTGCCGGCCGAAGACAAGGAAGCCGGGAAACGCGCATGAAGCAGGTCGAGGTCACCATCATGGGCCAGGGCTACATCCTCGGATGCCCCGAAGGCGGCGAAAACCTGCTGGCGACCGCAGTCGCCGGAGTCGACCGCGAAATGAGCGCCATTCGCGACGGCGGCAAGGTCAAGGCGCGCGAGCGCATTGCCGTGCTGGCGGCCCTCAACCTGGCCTATCAACTCGCCGAACGCGGGCCCCAGCGCGCCTCGTCGGCACCCGCCGCGAGCAACGAGGTGGATCTCGACGCGCTGGTCGATCGCATCGACGCGGCGCTCGGCGCAGATGGCCATCTGTTGTGAGATCCGACCGCCCCACGCGGCGGGTCGGCCGGTCTAGAATGGACTCGTCCGTCGTGTTCGCGTGAGTTTTTAATTTCCTTGAACCGATGCTCATTGAGCAAGGGCTTGGAACATTGCCTCGCTGGTGTGATCGTCTCGCGTCAGATGAACCCGAAGCTTGGCTGACCTCGCCCACCTGAACTTCCGCTGAGGGTTCAGGGATGCGGCTCACGGCTCACGGCGGACACCCTCCCCTCCCTCGAAGCGTCGAGCGTTCCAGCAAGGAGCCGCGATGGCAGGCCACTGGTTGATGAAGAGCGAGCCTGCGGAGGCCTCGATCGACGATCTCGCGCGCGCCCCCGCCCAAACCCTGGGCTGGACTGGCGTGCGCAACTACCAGGCGCGCAATTTCATGCGCGACGCGATGCAGCCGGGCGACGACGTGCTGTTCTACCACTCGTCCTGCGCCGAACCCGGCATCGCCGGCCTCGCCCGCATCGCCGGCCGCGCCGCGCCCGATGCGACCCAGTTCGATCCCGCGAGCCCGTATCACGATCCGCGCTCGCCGGCCGACAAGCCGCGCTGGCTCCAGATCGACGTGAAGCTGGTGCGCAAGACCCGGCTGCTGTCGCTGCGCGAGATGCGCGCTGCGCCCGCGCTCGCGACGATGCGTGTGCTGCAGCCCGGCAACCGCCTCTCGATCACGCCGGTCAGCGACGCCGAGTGGAACGCCGTGCTCGCCCTGCTCGGCCCGGGCGCCTAGGCTTCGAAGCGGATTGCGGCCAGCGTCACGTGGTTGCCGCCACGGCGCTGGGCCTCGGCCAGCGCGGCGCTGCAGGCCTGCAGCAGTTCATCCTGGGAATGGGCGGTGTGGGGGAAGCTGGCCACGCCCATCGAAACCGTGAAACCGAGCTCCTCGCCATCGAGTACGACGATCTGGCTCGCGCACTGGCGGCGCAGGCCTTCCATGCGCGCGTGGGCGGTTGCGACACCGACGCCGGAGAGCAGGACCGCGAAGCGGTGGTCGTCGTAGCGGCAGGAAGCGTCCATGGCGCGCGTGCCGCCGCGCAGCAGCCGGCCCATCGCGTCGAGGATGCGCCCACGCGCGGGCTCGCCGAGCGCGCGCACCTTGTCGTTCGCCGGGTCGAGTTCGATGAAGACGATCGCGAACTCGCGGTACTCGCGCGTCGAGAGATCGACTTCGCGCCGCAGCTGGTCTTCGAAATGGGCGCGCGAATACAACCCGGTGGCCGGGTCGCGCAGCGCCTGATCGGCGAGTTCGCGCCGCAGCTGCTCGTTCGCGCGCTGCTGCTGCTCGAGCTGTTCGAGCGCCTGGCGCAGTTGCGCCTCGCGCTGGCGCTTGGCGCCCAGGTCGCTCCAGACGCTGCACAGCCAGCGCGGGCCGTCGTCGAGCAAGGGACTCGCCAGACGCAGCACGCTGAACTCGTGGCGCTGGCCTGCGACCTCGAAGCGGTGCTCGCTCAGCAGCGGGCCTTGCTGCGCCAACGCAGTCTGTTCGGCCGCGCGCAACGCGGTGACGATTGCCGCGTCGAACCAGTCGGCGTCGCCGTGACCGAGGATTTCGGCCTCGCTGCGCCCGAGCCAATGCACCATCGCCGGATTGACGTGGACATACGACCCGCTGCGCGCGTCCTTGATCGCGAGCAGATCGCCCTGGCGCGCCAAGACCACCGGAAGCAGGCCGGCGAACAGCTCTTCCAGCGGCGCCCGGGCGGCGGCTTCCAGTGGTGGATTCATGGTGGCGGATCGTTCGATGCGGCGCAGCGCCCCGGACTCGGCCGGGAGGCTGCGGCAATCCTCGTCTTCATGTTCAGGCAGTTCAAGCGAACCGAACGGCCTGTCCCTAACTTGTAGGCGCTATCCTAATCGCTGCAAACCGTGCCACGCTGCCGGATGGACACCCGCATTGAAGGGGGGTCGACCGATTCCCGCTCGCCGACCAGCGGCCGCAAGCGGCGCCGAAGCCGGTTCGCATCGACCCGGCCCGGGTGGCATACAGGTCCGGAACTTGCGAGCTTCGCCCCGAGGAGACCGCCATGGGTATTGCCAAGTACATCAAGGAAATCGGGCGCGGTGCGGCCGGCGCGCGCTCGCTCGCACTCGAACAGGCCGAGGATCTGATGGCGACCGTGCTCGACGGCGGCGCCTCCGACCTCGAGGTGGGCGCCTTCGCGTTGGCGATGCGGGTCAAGGGCGAAACGCTGGACGAGATCGTCGGCTTCCTGCGCGCGGTCGAGGCGCGCTGCCTCGTGTTCGAGAGCGAGCGCCCGGTGGTCGTGTTGCCGACCTACAACGGGGCGCGCCGCCTGCCCAACCTGACGCCGCTGCTGGCGATGTTGCTGGCGCAGCAAGGCGCGCGCGTGTTCGTGCACGGCCCACTGCAGGATCCGGCGCGCGTAACCAGCGCCGAGATCCTGCGCGATTTCGGCCTGCCCCCGGCGCAGAACAGCGCCGACGTGGCGCGCGCCTGGGCGCGCCGCGAACCCGCCTTCGTGCCGACCGCCTTGCTGTGCCCGCCGCTGCAGCGCCTGCTCGACGTGCGCTGGAGCGTCGGCCTGCGCAACTCGGGCCACACCGTGGCCAAGCTGATCGGGCCCTGCACAGGCGCGCGCATGCTGCGCGTTTCGAGCTACACCCACCCCGAGTTCGGCCGGCTCATGGGGGAATGGGCGGCACGCGAAGGCGCCGACGCGATGCTGCTGCGGGGGACCGAAGGCGAGGTCGTGGCCGACCCGCGACGCCAGCCACGCATCGACACCTGGATCGGCGGGCAGCTGCGGCCCGAGTGGTCGATCGCGGCGCAGGAAGGCTCGGTCACCGACCTGCCGTTGCTGCCGCGCGAAATCGACGCCGCGACCACGGCGCTGTACATCCAGTCGGTGCTGAGCGGGGAGAAGCCGGCGCCCGCACCCCTGGCGCGCCAGGTTCAGCTCGTGCTGGGGGCCTTGGCAGCGCTCGAAGCGTCGCCGCAACCCGAAGGACGGCCCGCCCGGGCTCTGCCGACCGCCGAACCCGGGCTTGGCATCACCCCAATTTCCGATATAGAATCGTCGTCTTTGCTGGCAATGCCACTTCACGCCACTTCAGCGCCCCCAGACAGATGACCACGATCCGCGTCAAAGAAAACGAGCCTTTCGATGTAGCCCTGCGCCGCTTCAAGCGGACCATCGAGAAGATCGGCCTGTTGACCGAGCTGCGGGCGCGCGAGTTCTACGAGAAGCCCACCGCCGAGCGCAAGCGCAAGAAGGCGGCCGCGGTCAAGCGCCACTTCAAGCGCGTGCGCAGCATGCAGCTGCCGAAGAAGCTGTACTAAGCCGGGGGCCTCGGCCCGGTCCAGCACAACAAGCCCGCGCGGCACGCCGCGGCGGGCTTTTTCAATTCCAACGGAGGAACCCGATGAGCCTCAAGGAACGAATCACCGACGACATGAAGTCGGCGATGAAGGCGCGCGAGACCGAGCGCCTGGCGACGATCCGGATGCTGCTGGCCGCAATCAAGCAGCGCGAAGTGGACGAGCGCGTCGTGCTCGACGACGCGGCGCTCGTCGCCATCGTCGACAAGCAGATCAAGCAGCGCAAGGATTCGATCGCCGCCTTTGGCCAGGCCGGGCGCGTCGACCTCGTCGACAAGGAAACGGCCGAACTCCGGGTGCTCGAAACCTATCTGCCGCAACGCCTGTCGGCCGACGACATCGCTGCCGCGGTGCGCGCGATCGTGGACGAACTCGGCGCCGGCGGGCCCGGCGACATGGGCCGTGTCATGGCGGCGGCCAAGGCGCGGCTGGGTGGCCAGGCCGAGATGGCCCTGGTGTCTGCCGCGGTGAAGCAGGCTCTGGCAAAGTAGGGCCATGACTCAATTGCCCTTGCGCGCCGTTGCGCCCGACGTCTGCGTCGCTCCCCAGCTCAGCCCCGAGGCGATGGCCGAAGCCGCCCGCGCCGGCTTCAGGAGCGTGATCAACAACCGCCCCGATTTCGAGCACGGCCCGGACCAGCCGACGAATGCGGCCATCGAGGCGGCGGCACGTGCCGCAGGGCTCGAATACCGCTTTCTGCCGGTCAACGGGATGTATCAGTCGCCCGAGGAAATCGCCGCCTTCGGCGCCTTGCTGCGCGAGTTGCCGCGTCCGATCCTCGCCTTCTGCCGCTCGGGCGCGCGTTCGGCCAGGCTGGTCCAGGCCTCCGGCGGCGCCTGATTCCGCCGTCGCCGAGCGCGCGCGGCCGGGCGTTGTCGTTCGCCCGCGCCGGCATTGCGGGACAATCTCCGGTTCCATCACCACCCCATCTGAGGGAAGGTTCCATGTCGAACAAAACGCATGCAGTCGTCTTCGCCCTGGCCGCCGGCTTTGCCGCGGCCGCGTCCGCCGCCGACATCCGCCTCGGTGCCGCCGAGGCCTTGTCGGGTGGCGCCGCCCAATACGGCATCAGCATCCGCAGCGGCCTGCAACTCGCCGCCGACGAGATCAACGCCGCCGGCGGCATCAACGGCAACAAGATCGACCTCGTCGTCGAAGACGAGCGCGGCAACAAGGAAGAGGCGATCAACGCCTTCAAGAAGCTGATCTTCCAGGACAAGGTGCTGATGACCTTCGGCCCGACCTTGTCGAACTCGGCCCAGGCCGCCGACCCGATCGCCCAGGCCGCCAAGACCGTGGTCTTCGGCACCTCGAATACGGCCGACGGCATCACCTCCATCGGCGACTACGTGTTCCGCAACTCCGTCACCGAAGCCGACGTGTTGCCGGCAACGATCGCCGTCGCGGTCAGGCATACCGGGATCAAGAAGGTGGCGGTGCTCTACGGCAACGACGACGTGTTCACCAAGAGCGGCTACGACAACTTCAAGAAGGCGCTCGAGGCATTGAAGATCCCGGTGACGACGACCGAGACCTTCGCCAAGGGCGACGTCGACTTCAAGGCCCAGCTCACGAAGATCAAGGCCACCAATCCGGATGCGATCGTGCTCTCGGCGCTGCTCGCCGAAGGCGCGCCGATCATGGTCCAGGCGCGCCAGCTCGGCATCAAGGTGCCGGTGATCGGCGGCAACGGCATGAACTCGGTCAAGGTCTTCGACCTCGCCAAGGGCGCGTCGGACGGCCTCTGGGTCGGCAGCCCCTGGTCGATCCAGAACCGCACGAAGGAGAACAACAGCTTCATCGTCGCCTTCACGAAGAAGTACAAGACCGCGCCCGACCAGTTCGCGGCCCAGGCCTACGACGCGATGAACATCGTCGCCGCGACGCTGAAGAAGATGAAGCTCACCGGCGACCTCGCGCACGACCGCAGCGCGCTGCGCGACGCCCTGCCCGCGGTCAAATGGACCGGCGCCACCGGGGCGTTCAGCTTCCGCCGCGCCACCGACAAGAACGGCAAGCCCGCCGGCTACGATGCAAGCCAGGTGCCGATCATCAGCGTCACCCATGGCACCGACTACCAGATCATGAAGTAAGCGCCGCAGCGAGTCACGGCCGTGCTCGAACAGCAGCTTTTCAACGCCCTCTCGCTGGGCTGCGTCTACGCGCTGTTCGCGCTCGGCTTCACGCTCGTGTTCGGCGTGCTCGGGGTCATCAACCTCTCGCACGGCGCGGTGTTCATGGTCGGCGCCTATGCTGCGCTGCAGGCCATCACGCGCTGGCAGTTTCCGCTCTGGGCCGCGCTCGGCTTCGCCTTCGTCTTCGCGGGCCTGCTCGGCCTGGCCATCGACCTCGCCGTGCTGCGGCCGCTCAGGCGGCGCAATGCGCCGCACCTGATCCCGATGATCGCGACCATCGGCCTGGGCATCGCGATCAACAACGGCGTGCAAGGCCTGTTCGGCGCCTCGAACCAACGCTTTCCGACCGAGGTGCTGCCGCAGCAGACGATCGTGGTCGCCGGGCTGCACGTCACCGCGCTCGAGCTCGGCATCATCCTGCTGTCGTTCGCGCTCATGACGGTGCTGATGCTGGCGCTGAAGAAAACCCAGCTCGGCCGCGCCTTGCGCGCGATCGCCGAATCGCCGCGCGCCGCGGCGCTGCTGGGCATCAACGTCGAAGGGCTGTTTCGCCTCACCTCGTTTGTCGCGGCCGGGCTCGGCGGCGTCGCCGGGGTGCTCATCGGGCTCTACTCGAACGCCTTGTTCCCGCTCATGGGCCAGCCGGTGATGCACAAGGGCATTGCCGTGATCATTCTCGGAGGCATGGGCGACATCCGCGGCGCGATGCTGGCGGGGCTCTTCCTCGGCTTTGCCGAAGTGCTGTCGGTGGCCTACATCGGCTCGACGATGCGCGACGCCGTCGCCTTCGGGCTGCTCTTCCTTGTGCTGCTGGTGCGGCCGAAAGGCTTGTTCGGCAACCTCCAGGAACGCAAGGTCTAGATGTCGTCCTTCACCGAATTCTGGGCCGTCTACAGCAACCTCGTCCTGACGCTGGGGACGAATGCACTGCTCGCGCTGTCGATCTACCTGACGCTGTCCTGCGGTCTCTTGTCGCTGGCGAATGCGGCGTTCATGGGCATCGGCGCCTACACCTCGGCGCTGCTGACGATGAACGAGGGCGCGCCCTTCGGTCTCGCCATCGCCGCCGGCATGGCAGCTCCTGCGGCCGTGGCGTTTGCGATCGGCAAGCCGACGCTGCGCTTGTCGGGCGTCTACCTCGCGATGGCGACCCTGGCCTTCGGCGAGGTGGTGCGAATCGGCATCCTCAATACCGAAGACCTGACCGGTGGTGCGCTCGGCCTGAACGGCATCCCGCAGTCCACGCAATGGTGGCATGTGCTGCTGGCGCTGGGCGCGAGCCTCTTCCTGCTCGGGCGCCTGCGCCGCTCCAAGGTCGGCCGCGCCTTCGAGGCGATCAAGCAGGACGACACCGCGGCCGAGTTGATGGGGGTCGACACCAATGCCTACAAGATGCTGGCCTTTGTGCTCGGCGCCGCGATCGCGGGGCTCGCCGGCACGCTCAACGCCCATCTCACGTTCTTCATCGGCCCGAACGAGTTCGGCTTCGACCGCGGCGTCGACATCCTGACGATGGCGATCCTGGGCGGCATCAACGGCCTGCTCGGGCCGGTCGTCGGCGCCTTCATCGTGACCCTGCTGCCCGAACTGCTGCGCTCGCTCCAGGACTACCGGCTCGTCGTCAACGGCCTGATCCTGGTGGCGATCGTGCTGTTCCTGCCGCGCGGCATCTGGGATCCGGCGCGACTGCGGCGCTGGATCGGGCGTTGAGGGCGACGCGATGCTGAGCCTGGACGGTGTCTCGCGCCATTTCGGCGGCCTCGAAGTGCTGAAGGACGTGCAGCTCGAAGTGCCGGCGGGCAGCATCTTCGGCCTCATCGGGCCGAACGGCGCGGGCAAGACGACGGTGTTCAACCTCGTCACCGGACTGCTCGCCCCGAGCTCCGGCGAGATCCGCTTCGACGGCCGCAGCCTCGTCGGCCAGCGCCCGCACCGCATCACCACCGGCGGCATCGCACGCACCTTCCAGAACATCCGCATCTTCAAGGAGATGAG
Source organism: Burkholderiales bacterium (assembly GCA_028868875.1). Lineage (GTDB taxonomy): Bacteria > Pseudomonadota > Gammaproteobacteria > Burkholderiales > Burkholderiaceae_C > Rubrivivax. The sequence continues at coordinate 12,500 of JAGWTS010000038.1, forward strand.
CCTTCTCGACAACGTCGTCGTCGGCATGCATTCGCGCCTGCACTACGGCGCGGCAGGCCTCGTCTTCGCTCTGCCGAAGTTCCGCGCCGCCGAACGCCGTGCGCGCGAGCGCGCGCTCGAACTGTTGTCGTGGATGCGGCTGGACCACAAGGCCGATGACCCGGCCGAGAAGCTCTCCTACGGCGAGCAGCGCAAGCTCGAGCTTGCGCGGGCGCTGGCCACCGAGCCCAAGCTGCTGCTGCTCGACGAGCCGGTGGCCGGCATGAACAGCGCCGAGAAGACCGAGCTGATGGCCGAGATCGTCAACATCCGCGCCCGGGGCTACACGGTCTTCATGATCGAGCACGACATGCGTTTCGTGATGGGCCTGTGCGAGCAGATCGCGGTGCTCAACTTCGGCCGCATCATCGCCCAGGGCGGGCCAGAGCAGATCCGCAACGACCCCCAGGTAATCGAAGCCTATCTCGGGCGCGACGACGAGGAGCCGGCAGCGTGAGCGCCGCGCTGCTTTCGGTGCGCGGCCTCGCCGTGCGCTACGGCCCGGTCGAGGCCGTCAAGGGCATCGACCTGGAACTCGCCGCCGGGCGCATCACGACCCTGGTCGGTGCCAACGGCGCGGGCAAGTCGACGACGCTGCTGGCCTTGTCGGGGCTGGTGGCCAAGGCCGCGGGCCGCGTACAGTTCGACGGCCGCGACATCTCGGCGACACCGGCGCACCGCATCGTCGCCGGCGGCCTTGTCCAGGTGGCGGAAGGACGAGCGACCCTGACCACGCTGACGGTACGCGAGAACCTCGAGCTCGGCGCCTACACCCGGCGCGACGGCGCGGCGGCGCGGGCGCGCGATCTCGACAAGGTCTACTCGCTGTTCCCGCGCCTCGCGGAGCGCCAGCAGGGGCTGGCGGGCAACCTCTCGGGCGGCGAGCAGCAGATGCTGGCGATCGGCCGCGCGCTGATGGCCGGGCCGCGCCTGTTGCTGCTCGACGAGCCCTCGATGGGGCTGGCGCCGATCATCGTGCAGGACATCTTTCGCACGCTGCGCGAGATCAACCGCCAGGGGCTGACGATCTTCCTGGTCGAGCAGAACGTGCGCCAGGCGCTGAAGATCGCCGACCACGGCTACGTCATCGAAACCGGTCGCATCGTGCTCGAAGGCAGCGGGCGCGACCTGCTCGACGATCCGCGCGTGCGCGAGGCCTACCTCGGCGGCTGAAACTGCGCGGGGGGCGGGTTGGGCGCAGCCCGGTCCCGGGGGCGCTCAGGAACCGGCGAGCTTCATGCGCTCGACGAGCACCGAGCCGATCGCCTTGCTGCCTTGCTGGTAGACATCGGCACCGACGGCGACGATGGACTTGAACATCTCGCGCATGTTGCTGGCGATCGTGATCTCGTGCACCGGGAAGGCGATGCGCCCGCCTTCGACCCAGAAGCCGGCGGCGCCGCGCGAATAGTCGCCGGTGACGTAGTTGACGCCCTGCCCCATCAGCTCGGTGACGAAAAGGCCGCGGCCGAGCTTCGCGATCATCGCGTCGAGGTCGTCGCCGGGCGCGGTAAGGCGGCTCGTCAACGCCAGGTTCTGCGAGCCGCCAGCGTGGCCGGTGGTCTTCATGCCGAGCTTGCGCGCCGAATAGCTCGACAGGAAGTAGCTCTGCACGACGCCGGCCTCGACTATCTGGTGCGGCCGCGTGAGCACGCCTTCGTCGTCGAAGGGCGCGCTGCCCTTGCCCTTGGGCTGGAACGGATCCTCGACGATGTCGATGTGCGCCGGCAGCACGGCCTGGCCCAGGCTGCCGACGAGAAAGCTCGCCTTGCGGTAGAGCGAGCCGCCCGAGGTCGCCTGGACATAGGCGCCGAGCAAGCCGGCGGCAACGGTGGATTCGAACAGCACCGGCACCTCGCCGGTGGCGACGCGGCGCGACTTGAGCCGGGCCATCGCGCGCTCGGCAGCGTAGCGGCCGACGGCCTCGGGCGCGGCGAGTTCGCGCGCGTCGCGCATCGAGCTGTACCAGGCGTCGCGCTGCATGTCCTTGCCGCGCCCGGCGATCGGCGAGACCGACAGGTAGTGGCGCGAGCTGGCGTAGCCGCCGCGAAAGCCGCGCGAGTTGCCGGCCCAGAAATGCGATTGCTGGGCCGAGACGCCAGCGCCTTCGGAGTTGGTGATGCGGCGGTCCAGCGACAAGGCTGCGGCTTCGCAGCGCATCGCCAGCTCGGCCGCAGCGGCGGCGTCGATGTCCCAGGGGTGGAACAGGTCGAGGTCGCGCGCGGCCTGTTCCGGCGTCGCGAGGTCGGCCGCGTCGGGCAGGCCGGCAGCCGGATCCTCGGCGGTGAAGCGGGCGATGTCGTAGGCCGCCTGCACCGTCTGCTCGATCGCCGCGGGCGAGAAGTCGGAGGTGCTGGCATTGCCGCGGCGCTGGCCGAGGTAGACGCTCACGCCCAGCGACTTGTCGCGGTTGCGCTCGACGTTCTCGAGCTCGCCGTTGCGCACCGAGACCGACAGGCCCACGCCTTCCGAGACCTCGACGCCCGAATCGCTGGCACCGAGCCGGCGCGCGCGCGCCAGGGTGTCCTCGACGATCTGCTGGAACTGTTCGCGCCGGTACGCGAAGCCGGCGGCGGAATGGGAGCGGGGCATCTTGAAGGGTTCGCGCAAGGGCAGCGACGACAGCGTCGCGACTATCATAGCCGCCGACGATCAACCGCCCCGCCCTCATGAACCAGCGCGCCGCGCCGCACCGCGGCACCGACATCCACTACGGCGAGTCCGACGCCGCCGACCGCCCGAGCAAGACCCAGCTCAAGCAGCATGCCCATGCCTTGCAGCAGCTCGGCGAGGCGGTGGCCGGGTTGTCGCAGGACCGGCTCGACCGCATCGAGATGCCCGAGGGCTTGCGCGACGCGATCCAGGCCTACCGCAAGACGCGTTCGCACGAAGGACGGCGGCGCCAGCTGCAATACGTCGGCAAGCTCATGCACCAGGCCGACGAAGCCGCGCTGCGCGAAGCCGTGGCCGAAGCCGAACTCGGCTCGGCACGCGAAACCTTGGCGCTGCACGAAGCCGAGCGCTGGCGCGCCGAGCTCATCGCCGACGACGAAGCCAGCACGCGCTGGCTCGCCGAACACCCGCAAACCGACAGCCAGCATCTGCGCAGCCTCGTGCGCGCGGCGCGCCGCGACGCCGGGGTCGAACCCGGCGCGCGCCAGCCGCGCAGCCACCGCGATCTGTTCCAGTTCATCAAGCCTCTGCTGCAGCCATGACCCAACCCGTTCGCATCGGCCTCGTCTCGGTCAGCGACCGCGCTTCGGCCGGTATCTACGAAGACAAGGGCCTGCCGGCCTTGAAGGACTGGCTCTCACGTGCGCTGACCACGCCTTTCGAAGTCGAGCAGCGCTTGATTCCGGACGAACAGGCAGCGATCTCGGCCGCGCTCGTCGAACTCGTCGACGCCGGCTGCGCCCTCGTGCTGACCACTGGCGGCACCGGCCCGGCCCCGCGCGACGTGACGCCCGAGGCGACGCTGGCCGTGGCCGACAAGGTGATGCCGGGCTTCGGCGAGCAGATGCGCCAGATCAGCCTCGCCTTCGTGCCGACCGCGATCCTCTCGCGCCAGGTCGCGGTGGTGCGCGGCCAGTCGCTGATCATCAACCTGCCGGGCCAGCCCAAGGCGATCGCCGAGACCCTCGAAGGCCTGCCCCGGGCGACGCCGCCGGTGCCCGGCATCTTCGCCGCCGTGCCTTATTGCATCGACCTGATCGGCGGGCCCTACCTCGAGACCGACGAAGCCGTGTGCAAGGCCTTCAGGCCGAAGAACGCGATCCGGCCCAAGGCCTAGATCTGGACCCGGCTGCCGAGCTCGACGACGGCGTTGTCGGGCAGGCGGAAGAACTCGACGATGCCGCCGGAGCCGCGGCTCATCGCCGCGAAGAGCTTCTCGCGCCAGAACACCATCGCGCCGCCCGGGGTCGGCACCACGGTTTCGCGGCTCAGGAAATACGTGGTCTCGAAAGGCGGGATCTCGAGGCCTTGGGTCGTCACCAGTTCCAGCGCCTTGGGCACGTCGGGCGTGTTCATGAAGCCGAAGTGCAGGGTCACGCGCCAGAAGCTGTGGCCCAGCGCCTGGACCTCGACGCGCTCGGTCATCGGCACCCAGGGCACCTCGTGGAAGACCACGGTCATGACGACGTTGCGCTCGTGCAGCACCTGGTTGTGCTTGAGGTTGTGCAGCAGCGCCTGCGGCACCGTCTCGGGGTTCGCCACGGCGTAGACCGCGGTGCGCGCGGCGCGGTTCATGCCGCGCGGATCGAGGCTCTCGATGAAGGGCGCGAGTTCGAGGCCGTCGCGGCGGATGCTCGCGACGAGCAGCTGGCGGCCGCGGTTCCAGGTGCTCATCAGCAGGAACAGCGTCAGCCCCAGGGCCAGCGGGAACCAGCCGCCGTCGAGGAACTTGACCGCGCAGCCGGTCACGAGCAGCAGGTCCAGGGCCATGAAGAACGCCGTCGCGGCCAGGGCCAGCGGCGTCGGCAGGTGCCAGCCGTCGTGGATCACGAACCAGGTGAGGATGGTCGTGATCAGCATCGTCAGCGTCACCGCGATGCCGTAGGCCGCGGCCAGGGCCGACGAACTGCCGAAGCCGACGACCGCGGCGAGCACGCCGATCAGCAGGGCCCAGTTCACCGCCGGCAGGTAGATCTGCCCGGCCTCGCGCGCGGAGGTGTAGCGCACCGTCATGCGCGGCAGGAAACCGAGCTGGATGGCCTGCTTGGTCATCGAGTAGGCACCCGAGATCACGGCCTGCGACGCGATGATGGCCGCCATCGTCGCCAGAATGACCGCCGGCAGCACCGCCGCCGCATGGAACTGGCGGTAGAACGGATTGGCGAGCGCGCTCGGATCGCGCATCAGCAAGGCGCCCTGGCCCATGTAGTTCAGCGCCAGCGACGGCAGGACGAGGCCGGTCCAGGCGATCTGGATCGGGCGCCGGCCGAAGTGGCCCATGTCGGCGTACAAGGCCTCGGCACCGGTGAGGGCGAGCACGATGGCGCCCACCACCGCGAACACGTGCGGGCCGCGCGAGAGCAGGAAGTGCAGCGCATGCTGCGGGTTCAGCGCCGCCAGGATGGCCGGCTCCTGCGCGATGTTCACGCCCCCCGAGACCGCGAGCGTGGCGAACCAGATGACGATGACCGGACCGAAGAGCTTGCCCACGGCGCCGGTGCCGAAGCGCTGCATCACGAACAGGCCGACGAGCACGACGAGAGACGCCGGCACGACGAAGGGCTTGAGCGAGGGCGCGAGCACCTCCAGGCCTTCGAAGGCGCCGAGCACCGAGATCGCCGGCGTGATGACGCTGTCGCCGTAGAACAGCGTCGCGCCAAAGACGCCCAGCAGCAGCAGCCAGCGGTAGAGCGCCGGGCGCGCGCGCACGGCGCCCGCGGCGAGCGCCGTGAGGGCGAGCGCCCCGCCTTCGCCGCGGTTGTCGGCGCGCAGGATGAGGATCACATACTTGAGGGTGACGACGAGCATCAGGGCCCAGACGATCACGGAGACCGCGCCGGTGATGTTCGCGACGTCGAGCTTGACGCCGGTGTTCGGGCCGAACACCTCCTGCATCGTGTACAGGGGGCTGGTACCGATGTCGCCGTAGACGACGCCGATCGCTCCCAGGGTCAGCGCGGCAAGCCCGTGACGGCGCTGCTGCGAGCTCGGGTTTTCGTGCGCCGGATCGGCGGCGCGGGCGCTGGAACGCATCAACAGACTGGGACGTCGTGGTCGAGCCGGCGAGTCTAGCGGCAGAGAACCACGGCCCGGCGCTTATTTGACGAGGCGATTGAGCCGTTCGGCGTCGAACTGCTCGGTCTTGTGCGCGTCCTGCGGCACGCAGTCGGGCGCCGGCAGCTCGCGCGCGCGCGCCGACAGCTTCTCGATCGCCTGCCAGAGCATCGCGATCTGGTGCTCGTGGCCCGAGGCGTTGTCGATCAGGCCCTTCATCGCCTGCGACACCGGGTCGTCGCCCTGAGTCAGGCCATAGGCCGAGAAACCCATCTTGGCGGCCGCGGCTTCGCGCGCGGCCTCGGCTTCGGCGAGGATCACGCGCGCCGGATTGCCGACCGCGGTGGCGCCCGGCGGCACCGGCTTCAGGACCACGGCGTTGGAGCCGACGCGGGCGCCGTCGCCGACCGTGAAGCCGCCCAGCACCTGCGAATTGGCGCCGACGATGACGTTGCGCCCGAGCGTCGGATGGCGCTTCTTGCCCTTGCTGAGCGAGGTGCCGCCCAGGGTCACGCCCTGATAAATGGTGCAGCCGTCGCCGATCTCGGCGGTTTCGCCGACGACGACGCCCATGCCGTGGTCGATGAAGACGCGGCGCCCGATCGTGGCGCCGGGATGGATCTCGATGCCGGTGAGGAAGCGCCCGAAATGCGAGGTGAAGCGCCCGAGCCAGTACCAGCCGTGCTGCCAGAACCAATGGGCGCGCCGGTGCAGCACCAGGGCATGCAGGCCGGGATAGCAGGTGAGCACCTCCCAGCTCGAACGCGCCGCGGGGTCGCGCTCGAGAATGCAGGCGATGTCTTCGCGCAAACGGCTGAACATGGAGGCTCCGAAGGGGGTGACTCAGCGTCGATCGAGTGTAGCCGCGCGGGCGATTCCGCGCAGGATGTGCACCTCCTCGCGCGTCAGGCGCAGGCGGTTGGCGAGCTGGTTCAGGCGCGGCACGAGCTTCTTCGGCGAAGCCGGATCGAGGTAGCCGATCGCCACCAGCGTGCGCTGCCAATGCTCGAGCAGGCCCTGGATCGCCGCGCCGTCGGCGAATAGGTCGCTCGCGCGGCGCTCCTCGACGCCGAAGCCGCCCAGCGCCTGGCGCCAGTCGTAGGCCAGCAGCTGCACCGCCTGGGCCAGGTTGAGCGAGCCGTAGTCCGGGTGCGTCGGGATCGAGAGACAGACATGGCAGCGATAGACGTCCTCGTTGGCCAGCCCGGTGCGCTCGGGGCCGAAGACGAAGGCCACGCCTTCACCGCCGGCGGCCAGCGCCGGCAGATGCGCGCGCGGCGCGAAGGTGGGCGGGCCGAAGTCGCGCGGCGTCATCGCCGTGGCGCAGATGTGGCTCATGCCGTCGAGCGCCTCGGCCAGGCTCGCCACGACGCGCGCGCCCTCGAGCACGTCGTGCGCGCCGCTGGCCATCGCCCGCGTGTCTTCGCGCTGCAGCACGTCGGCAAAGCGCGGACGCACGAGGACGAGGTCGGCGAAGCCCATGACCTTGATCGCGCGCGCGGCCGCACCGACGTTGCCGGGGTGGCTGGTCTCGATCAGGATGAAACGGGTCGGATCGCTCATCGCCCCTAAAATACGCGGTTCGGCCGGGAGGGCGCGCATTGTCGCCGCAACGGCTGTACCTCCCCCACGACTGCCCAGGCCCCCCATGTCGCAAGCCGCGCTTCACCCGATGCTCAACATCGCCATCAAGGCGGCGCGTGCAGCGGGCTCGATCATCAACCGCGCCGCGCTCGACCTCGAGGTGCTCAAGGTCGGCGTCAAGGGCCCGAACGACTATGTCTCCGAGGTCGACCGCGCGGCCGAGAAGGCCATCATCGACGTCCTGCTCGAAGCCTACCCGGGACACGGCATCCTGGCCGAGGAATCGGGGCGCGAGCATGGCGCGAAGCACAGCGAGTTCACCTGGATCATCGACCCGCTCGACGGCACCACCAACTTCCTGCACGGCTTCCCGGTCTACGCGGTCTCGATTGCGCTGGCCCACCGCAACCAGGTGCAGCAGGCCGTCGTCTACGACCCGACTCGCAACGACCTGTTCTACGCCTCGCGCGGGCGCGGCGCCTTCCTCAACGACCGCCGGCTGCGCGTGTCCAAGCGCATCCGCCTGGCCGAGGCGCTCATCGGCACCGGCTTCCCGTTCCGCAAGGGCGACAACTTCAAGCGCTACGTGAAGATGTTCGAGGAGGTCATGCAAAGCTGCGCCGGGCTGCGTCGCCCGGGCGCGGCGGCGCTGGATCTCTGTTATGTGGCGGCGGGCTATTACGACGGCTTCTTCGAGACCGGACTCAACCCCTGGGACGTGGCCGCGGGCTCGCTGATGATCACCGAGGCCGGCGGGCTGATCGGCAACTTCACCGGCGAGGCCGACTACCTGTTCCAGCGCGAAGTCGTCGCCGGCACGCCCAAGATCTACGGCCAGCTCGTGCAGATGCTCACGCCCTACACGCGCGTGATCAAGGACGCGCCCGAAGCGGCGGCGCAGGCGGCGGCAATCGACGCGGCCCCTGCGGTGACGCCGGAAAGCGCGCTCGAAGCCGCGGTGCCGGCGCCGGCGAAGAAGCGCGCCGCTGTGCGCATCCGCAAGAGCGAAAGCGGCGCGGCCTAGGCGCTGCCGGTTCGCGGCAGGCGCGCGGCACCGTCGCGCGCAAGCGGCGCAAGCGCCTCGCGCCCCTCGCGCAGGGATTCGAGAACGATCGGCAGCAGGCCGGCGCCGTCGTGCTCGTCCAGATGGCCGAGCAGCTGCATCCGCATGCGCGGCTCCCAGAACTTGCGCAGATGCTCGACGATGCCGGCTTCGGCCTCGGCGCGATCGGGCATGGCCTGGAAGAACTCGCCGATGCGGTTCGCCATCTCGACCAGGTTATCGATGTCCATCGCGGGGCTCCGTGCCGAGGCCGAATCGTTCAGGGAAGGTGTAGGCGACGAAGTCGTCGCCGCGCACGAAGCCGGCCAGCGCGAGGCCGCATGTGCGCGCGCTCTCGACCGCGAGCGCCGTCGGCGCCGAGACCGCGGCGAGCGCGGCGATGCCGGCCATGGCGCTCTTCTGCACCATCTCGAAGCTGGCCCGGCTGGTGATGGCGACAAAGCCGGCGCCGCGCTCGAAGCCGCTGCGCAGCAAGGCGCCGATGAGCTTGTCGAGCGCGTTGTGGCGGCCGATGTCTTCGCGCAGCAGCAGCACGCGCCCATCGCCGGCGCACCAGGCCGCGGCGTGGCTGGCGCCGGTGAGCTGCTGCACGGCCTGGAGCGAGCGCAGCTCGCGCTGGGCGCGCGCTGGCGCCCGAGTCTGGACCCGCACCGGCGGCAGCGGCGGCAGCGCGCGCCGCAGCTGGGCCAGGCTGTCGGTGCCGCACAGGCCGCAGCCGGTGCGCCCGGCCATCGAGCGGCGTCGGTCCTTCAGCCGCCAGGCCGCTGCCGCCGCCACCTCGAGCTGCAGTTCGATGCCCTCGGTGCCGTCGACGCGCTCGATGCCGTAGAGCTCGGCCGGCGTTTCGAGCAGGCCTTCGGTGATCGCGAAGCCGAGCGCGAAGTCGTCGAGGTCGGCCGGGCTCGCCAGCATCACCGCATGCGAGATGCCGTTGAAGACGAGCGCGACCGGCCGCTCTTCGGCGATCCAGTCGGTCTCCTCGGACGCACGCCCCCCGCGCCAGGGCCGCACGCGCGCCGCGACCACGCCCGGCGGCACGAGGGGGGCGTCGCCGGGCTTCATTTGCCGCCCCCAGCGGCCGCCGCGAGATCGAGCTGCCGGCGACTGAAGTCGGCGTAGTCGCGCTGCCACGGCGAAGGCTGCATGACCTTGACGACCTCGACCGCGGTCACCTTGTATTCAGGGCAGTTGGTGGCCCAGTCCGAGCTATCGGTGGTGATGACGTTGGCGCCCGACTCGGGGAAGTGGAAGGTGGTGTAGACCACGCCCGGCTGCATGCGCGCGCTGATCTTGGCGCGCAGAACGGTCTGGCCGGCGCGGCTCGTGATGCCGACCCAGTCGCCCTCGGCGATGCCGCGCTGCTCGGCGTCGTGGGCGTGGATCTCGAGCCGGTCTTCGGCGTGCCAGCGGCTGTTCTCGGTGCGCCGGGTCTGGGCGCCGACGTTGTACTGCGAGAGGATGCGCCCGGTCGTCAGCAACAGCGGGAAGCGGCGCGTCACCTTCTCCTTCGACTCGACGTAGGCGGTGTTGAAGAAGCGGCCCTTGCCGCGCACGAAGCGCTGCTCGTGCATCGTCGAGGTGCCGGCCTCGGGGGTGTCGTCGTTGCAAGGCCATTGCAAGCTGCCCAGGCGGTCGATCTTCGCGTAGCTGACGCCGGCGAAGCTCGGCGTCAAGGCCGCGATCTCGGCCATGATCTGCTCGGGGTGGCTGTAATCCATCGGATAGCCCAGGGCCTTGGACAGGCGCACCGTGACCTCCCAGTCGGCGAGCCCGGCCAGCGGCGGCATGACCTGGCGCACGCGCGAGATGCGGCGTTCGGCGTTCGTGAAGGTGCCGTCCTTTTCGAGGAAGGAGCTGCCCGGCAGCAGCACATGGGCGTACTTGGCGGTCTCGTTGAGGAAGAGGTCCTGCACGACGATGCAGTCCATCGCCCGCAGCGCCGCCGCCACATGCCGGGTGTCGGGGTCGGACTGGACGATGTCCTCCCCCTGGCAGTACAACCCCTTGAAGCTGCCGGCCAGCGCCGCCTCGAACATGTTGGGAATGCGCAGCCCCGGCTCGGGGCTCAGCTCGACGCCCCAGGCGGCCTCGAACTGCGAGCGCACCGTCGTGTCCGAGATGTGGCGGTAGCCCGGCAGCTCGTGCGGGAAGCTGCCCATGTCGCAGCTGCCCTGGACGTTGTTCTGGCCGCGCAAGGGGTTCACGCCGACGCCGGAGCGGCCGACCATGCCGCAGGCCATCGCGAGGTTGGCGATCGCCATCACCGCGGT
>JAGWTS010000389.1 GCA_028868875.1 Burkholderiales bacterium
TGGAGCAGGCGCTGCCCTGGCGCGAGTACTTCATCGGCGTCGGCCTGGACAGCAGCGAGCGCGGCCATCCGCCGGAGAAGTTCGCCCGCGTCTTTGCGCGCGCCCGCGAGCTCGGCCTTCACGTCGTTGCCCATGCCGGCGAGGAAGGGCCGCCGGCCTACATCGAAAGCGCGCTCGACGTCTTGAACGTCGAGCGCATCGATCACGGCGTGCGCTGCGTCGAAAGCCCGGCCCTGGTGGCGCGGCTCGCGGCGAGCCGCATGCCGCTGACGGTGTGTCCGCTGTCGAACCTGAAGCTGCGTGCCTTCGAGACCCTGGACCGCCACAACCTCAAGGCCTTGCTCGATGCCGGCCTGTGCGCCACCGTCAACAGCGACGACCCGGCCTATTTCGGCGGCTACATCAACGACAACTTCGTCCAGACCTTCGCCGCCTTGCCGGCCTTGACCCGCGCCGACGCCTACCGATTGGCGAAGAACAGCTTCGAAGCGAGTTTTGCGACGGCGGCCGAGAAAGCGGGCTGGACGGCGCGGCTCGACGCGGTCTTTGCTGCGGCCTGAGGTCGACAAGGGCCGGCCTGCGTGTCTCGGGGCTTCTTCGCTGCAATCCTGGGTCGAGCGGGCCGCTTCAGCGCGCAATGGGGCGCACGGGCAGTCATGCTGCCCGCCCGATCGGATCGTTCTGTGCCGAACTCTTGTTGCCCAGGCTGGAAGGCGCGCCCTTGACCAAGCGCCGAGCCGGGCCGCGCCGGCGCGGCTTCAGAGCGCTTGGGCGCCGGGACCGAAAGCGTAGACATCCATTCCGAGGTCGCCGAAGGTCAGGCTTTCGTGCACGCGCCGCCCGGCGGCATTCGCGGCGCCGGCGGCGACAAAGAACGGCAGCAGGTGCTCGTCGCTCGGGTGCATCAGCGCCGCATGGGGCGCCTGGGCGCGGTAGTCGAACAGCGCCGGCCAGTCGGCGGCGGCCGATCTCTGGACGAACCAGTTCCGGAACGCCGTGCTCTCGGGCGTGGCCGGGCGATCGCCCGCATCGTGCAGACCGCCCGCGAAGACGCGGCGCAGGTTGTGCGTGATGCTGCCGCTGCCGACGATGAGCACGCCTTCGTCGGCCAGCGGCGCCAGGGCCCGGCCGAGTTCGAACAATCGCGCGGGGGTCCAGTTCGGCGGCCAGGCCAGCGGCAGCACCGGGATGTCGGCGCCCGGCCACATCGAGCGCAGCGGCACCCAGATGCCGTGGTCGAGCCCGCCTTCGTCGACGCGGTGCACGGCCAAGCCGGCGCCGCGCAGCAGCGCCTCGACACGGGTCGCCAACTCGGGCGCGCCGGGAGCGTCGTAGCGCATTTCGTTGAGCCGGGGGTCGAAACCGCCGAAGTCGTAGACGGCTTCGTGGCGCGGCGCGGCCAGCAGCACCGGCTCGCGCGTGAGGCTGTGCGCCGAGACCATGAGGAGGGCTTTCGGCCGGCCGAAGGCGGCGTCGATGGCGGGGCCCAGTTCGAGCCAGTAGGCGCCGGCTTCGCCCGGCTCGAGCGCGGTCATCGGCGAGCCGTGGGAGATGAAGAGCGGGGGCAGATGCTTGGAGTCCATGTGCCGATTGAAGCACCGGTGCGTGCCGCGACGGTTCAATCGGGCTGCACTCAGGATGCAGTGCGGGTGCAGTGCGGCGCCCTCGGCGGGGCAGAGGCAGCGCGGGCGCGCCGGCGGCCCGATCGCTTGCCCGGCGCCTCGGCGCGGGGGCAGACGGCTGCCGCCGGCCGCCATTCGCTTGTCGGCGCCGTCCGACAGGCCCGCGGGCCTTCGGCTGACACGTTCTGGCGCCGCGCCGGGCTAGCATGGCTTGCATGGACTTCGATGACTTCGGGTTGCGGCCCCCGATGCTCCGGATTCGATGGGGAGTGCGGTAGCCGGCCTGGTCGAACGCCTCGAAGCCGCCAGCGTCGGCGATGCGGCTGGCTTGCGTTGCGGCGCCTGCCGTCTGCTTGCGGCGTGGCGTGCCGGACCTCCGTCGCTCCCTCTGCCGCGCGGTCCCGCTCGGCGTCGTGCGATCTTGCGCAGTTCACCCGTCAGGACACGAAGTTATGAAGCCCTAAAGGAGAACATGATGCTTACCATTCGCAAACGCTTCGTCCTGCTGGCGTCCATTGTCCCGATCCTGTTCCTGGGTGCCTGCGCCGACATGCCGCGCAGTGCGCAGCGGGCGGCGGTCGGGGCCGCGGTCGGTGGTGCGGCGGGCGCCGCACTGACCTACGGCGATCCGATCGGCACGATCGGTGGCGCTGCCATCGGCGCGGTCATCGGCAGCGAGTCGGGACGGCACCGCTGACCCGGCGCTGAATTCAACCGGGCGAGCCGCGCCGACGTGGCAAGGCTTGTCCCAATTAAAAGGAGATGGCGATGGGAAACTGGATGAAGGCGGCCGCGGCTCTGCCGCGGCTGGGCCTCTTGGTGGCGGCCTTGGCGCTCGGTGCCTGCGGCGGAGGCGGGGGGAGTTCCGGCTCGGGCAGCGGCACGCTGCAGCTTTCGCTCACCGACGCGCCGGCCTGCGGCTTCGACGCGGTCAACGTGACGATCACCGGCTTGAGCGTCAACCAGAGCGCGACGGCGGGCGCCAGTGATGCGGGCTGGGTCAACGTGCCGATCACGGCGCAGAGAATCAACCTGCTCGATTGGCAGAACGGGTTGCTCACCACGCTCGGCACGACCCCGCTCGCCGCCGGCCACTACACGCAGATGCGGCTGCAGCTGGCTAAGAACAGCGGCAACACGCTTGCCAACTCGGTCGTTCCGAGCGGCGGCCAGGAAACGGCGCTGGACACTCCCAGCGCCGTGCAAAGCGGGCTCAAGCTCAACGTCGACCTGACGGTGGCGGCGAACCAGATTGCCGACTTCGTCCTCGACTTCAACGCCTGCCGCTCGGTCGTGACCGCTGGCGCTTCGGGCAAGTACCTGCTCAAGCCGGTGATCGCGGTGACGCCGAACTTCATCTCGGGGGTGAGCGGCAAGGTGGCGGCGGCGATCGAAGGCGGAACCGCTGCAGGAACCCAGATCCTGCTCGAAACCCCGGGCAGTTCCGGCACGGCGCCGATCGTGGTCAAGGCGACGGCGCCCGACAGCACGGGCAGCTTCTTGCTCGAGCCGGTTGCGCCCGGGACCTATGACCTCGTCGTGTCATCGGCCGGACATGCCGCGGCGGTCGTCACCAGCGTCGTCGTCCAAAGCCAGCTCGTCACCTCGATCGCCACGACGCTGGATCCGCCCTTGTCGGCCACCAGCGCGGTCCAGCCCGGCACGGTGAGCTCGGCGGTGACGCCGATCGACGCCACGATCTCGGCCCAGCAGACCTTGAGCGGCGGTGCCGTGCTCGAAATGGCCTCGGCCGGTGCCGATTCGTCGACGGGCGCGTTCTCGTTCACGCTGCCGCTGGCCGCGCCGGTCGTCGCCGCCTACGTGCCGGGAAGCCTCGCCTTCAGCGCCGACTCCACGGCGGCGGCGAAGTACACGTTCGTCGCGAGCTCGGGCGGCGTGAACCAGTCGGCCGGACCCTTGCAACTGGTCGCGGGGTCGAATGCCGCGCTGGCCTTCGCGTTCTGAGGCCGATTCGCTGCGGCGCGCGGCAGGCGACGATGAAGTCGCCGGCCGCGCGTGGCTGGCCGCGGCCCGCGACCGCGCGCAGCGCGCAGCCCGGCACAGTCGATGCCGGGCGCTGGCACTCGTGCCGGTTCTGGCGCTGCTGGCCAGTTGCGCTTCGATCGTCCCGTCTCCCTCGGGCGGCGCCGGCGCCTCTGTGCAAGGCAGGGCGGCGCCGACGCTGGCCGATGAGCAAAGGCGACTGGCGGCGCTGTTCCAGGGCACTCCGGTGCTGTTCGCGCTGAATGCCGACGGCAGCCTGCGGGTGGAGGTGCCGCTGCGCTTTTGCTTCGATCCGGGTCGCGCCGTGGTCAAGCCGCCGCTGGCCGCGGTGCTCGACCGCCTCGCGCGCAGCCAGCGCGACGCGACGACGCGCTTCGCGCTCACGGCGCCGCTGGACCGCGGTTCGCGCGACGCGGCGCTGGCTCCCGCGCGCAGCGACAGTGTCCAGCGCTACCTGGTCGAGCGCGGAATCGCGGCATCGCGCTTCCTGCCCGCCGGCCAAACGATCAGCGGCTGGATCCGCATCGTCGTCGCGGTTTGACGATGCGCCCGCTGCGGCCGATCCGCGCCAACGGGATTTCCTCCCCGACAGCCTGGGCGCAGGCTTCGCCGCCGCCATCGACGTCGGGCGCAGCGGGTTCGCGTGTTCAGGCCAAGGCTGCGCGGCGGCGCCCCAGCTTTTTGACAAACCAGCGGCCCCCCTGTAGCGTGCCCGGGCCGTGCGGCGCCGCCATGTTCAAGTGCGGTGCCAGCGATCGAACACAAGCACAAGGAGAAACACGGTGGGGTCCAGGGTCGTGCGGATCGTCGCGAGCCTGGCGCTGGCGGCACTGATCTTCTTCGGTGAATGGCACTTGTTCTCGCGCCCGATCGGCGATGCCGTTCAGGCCTGGGCCTATCGGCCTGGCGCGGAAACCACCGTGATGCGGGTCTGGGTGGCGCCGGTGCTCATCGGATTGGTCGTGATCGTGATCTACGCGGCATTGGCCCTCTGGGTCGCCAGCGCGGTCGTCGGGCGGCTGATGGCACGCCTCGGCGCCGGCAAGTAGGGACCGGCGAACGAGGCCCCGCGCGCTGGCTGTCGGCGCGCCCGGGACGGCGCGGAACAAGGGCCTCGATTTCTTCGGCCAGCGCGGGCGTGCGGCACCGGCGGTTCAATTGAGCGGCGGGCGTAGCGCGCGTTTGCCTCGATCTCCGGTCGATCGATCTGGCGCACAAGTTGAGTGGCATTCCCGGCAGGCGGCGCCGGTGCCGAGGCTGGCGTGCGCAATCCGGCAATTCACCTGTGGGCATCGTTGGCAAGCCCTGCCTGTTGGACCATACTCGCTTCATGGCTTCGATCGTGCGCTCGGGAAAAGACGTGGCTTGCCCGGTTTCCTCGCTTCCGGCAACCCACCGAACCCTTCGGGGACGGGGCGGGAACGAGCCCCTGCGCGCGCAGTCATCGACTCTCACACCCTCCCGGGCCCGGC
>JAGWTS010000390.1 GCA_028868875.1 Burkholderiales bacterium
CCGCTGCGCCGCGGCCCGCCGCCGAAGAACCAGGCCAGCTCGGCCTTGTTGCGGATGCCCAGCCTGGCGAAGGCGCCGCGCAGGTGGTGGCGCACGGTGGCCGGCGACAACGCGAGTTCACGCGCGATCTCCTTGTAAGTGCGCCCATCGGCATACAGGCGCGCGACGGTGAACTCCTTGGGCGTGAGCTGGTCGAGCGCCGGCTCGGCCTCGGTCGCCCCGGCTTGCGGCGCGGCCAGCGCGGCGGCGCGGCGCATGCGGTTGATCGAGAGGCCGAAGGCGTAGTTGGGCAGGCAGCGCTCGAGGATCGCCGCGTCGCGCGCGGCGAAAGGCGCGCCGGCATCGGCCCGGTACAGCGACACGTGCAGGCAGAGGTTCTCGCCCAGGTCGACGAAGACCAGCGACAGCAGCTGCTCGATGCCATGGCGACGCAGGAAGGCGTCGAACACCGCGACCGAGGCCACTTCGCTGCGCGCCAGCGTCACGGCGCGGCCGAGCCGGCGCATCAGACGCAGAGTGGCGACGTCGATGGCGCGCACCTCGATCCAGGCATCGACGTACGAAGGCGGCAGTGCGACGAGCTGGTGGCGGCCGAACACGGGCCCGTCGGGGGTCACGGTCGAAACCGCCGACCAGGCCGAATCGAAGGCGATGTAGCGCCCGAGCAGCGGCAGCAGGCAACTTTCGTACGCGGGGGCGTCGAGGTCGACGGCGCAGCGGCGCAGTTCGCCGTTGATCTCGATCGCGGCCTCGGCATCGCTCAGCTCGCGGCAGCCCGGGCGCGCGCGCGGCGGGCGCACGCCGGACGAGCCGCGCAGGTCGATCTCGAACCACACCGGGCTCGCGGTCACGCGATCGTCGCTGCGCAAGGCCAGGGCTCTGCCCACTTCGAGTCTCCCATCGGCGTCCTCCGAAGCGCTGCGGCGGCAGCGCACGGCTCGATGCGGCGATGGTACTCGTGAGGCTGACGCCGCGAATGAGGGGCTCCGCGACGGCGCAGCCGGGCGAACCCCGGCGCGGCTCGTGCGAAGCCTTGCCGCGCCCGGCCCTGCAAGCGCCCCGGGGGGCCGCCGCCCCGCCGCTTCAGTCGCCCAGCATCTCCAGATTGCGCACCGCGCCCTTGTCGGCCGAGGTCGCGAGCAGAGCGTAGGCCTTCAGCGCCGCCGACACCTTGCGGGGGCGCGGCTGGGCCGGCTTCCAGCCTAGCGCGTCCTGCTCGGCCCGGCGCTTCGCGAGTTCCTCGTCGCTCACCAGCACGTCGATCGAACGCTTGGGAATGTCGATGCGAATGCGGTCGCCCTGACGCACCAGCCCGATGGCACCGCCGCTGGCCGCCTCGGGCGAGCAATGGCCGATCGACAGGCCCGAGGTGCCGCCCGAGAAGCGCCCGTCGGTCAGCAGCGCGCAGAGCTTGCCCAGGCCCTTGGACTTGATGTAGCTCGTCGGGTAGAGCATCTCCTGCATGCCGGGGCCGCCCTTGGGGCCTTCGTAGCGCACCACCACCACGTCGCCGGCCTTGACCTTGTCGGCGAGGATGTGCTCGACCGCCTCGTCCTGGCTCTCGACCACGTGGGCCGGGCCTTCGAAGACCAGCAGGCTGTCGTCGACGCCGGCGGTCTTGACGACGCAGCCGTCCAGCGCGATGTTGCCGCGCAGGACGGCCAGGCCGCCTTCCTTCGAGAAGGCGTGCTCGGCCGAGCGGATGCAGCCTTCGGCGCGGTCGGTGTCCAGGCTCGGCCAGCGCGTGCTCTGGCTGAAGGCCACCTGGGTCGGGATGCCGGCCGGCCCGGCACGGTAGAAGGTCTTGACGGCCTCGTCGGTGGTGCGCCGGATGTCCCATTGCGCCAGCGCGTCGCCCAGGGTCGGGCTGTGCACGGTGGGCACGTCGGTGTGGAGCTTGCCGGCGCGGTCGAGCTCGCCCAGGATGGCCATGATGCCGCCGGCGCGGTGCACGTCCTCGATGTGGTACTTGTTGGTGTTCGGCGCCACCTTGCACAGTTGCGGCACGCTGCGCGAGAGGCGGTCGATGTCGGTCATGTCGAAGGCGATGCCGGCCTCCTGCGCCGTGGCCAGGATGTGCAGGATGGTGTTGGTGGAGCCGCCCATCGCGATGTCCAGCGTCATCGCGTTCTCGAAGGCCTTCTTGCCGATGCTGCGCGGCAGCACTCGCGCGTCCTCGCCTTCGTACCAGCGCCGGCACAACTCCACCGCGACGCGGCCGGCGCGCTTGAACAGGGCTTCGCGGTCGCTGTGGGTGGCGACCACGGTGCCGTTGCCCGGCAGGGACAGGCCCAGGGCCTCGGTCAGGCAGTTCATCGAATTGGCGGTGAACATGCCCGAGCAGCTGCCGCAGGTCGGGCAGGCCGAGCGCTCGATCTCGGCCACGTCGGCGTCGCTCACCTTGCTGTCCGCGGCCATCACCATGGCGTCGATCAGGTCGAGCTTCTTGAGCTCGATCTTCTGCGTCGCCGGGTCGGCCAGGCGCGCCTTGCCGGCTTCCATCGGTCCGCCGCTGACGAACACCGCCGGGATGTTCAGCCGCATCGCGGCCATCAGCATGCCGGGGGTGATCTTGTCGCAGTTGGAGATGCAGACCAGGGCATCGGCGCAGTGCGCGTTGACCATGTACTCGACCGAGTCCGCGATCAGCTCGCGGCTGGGCAGCGAGTACAGCATGCCGTCGTGGCCCATCGCGATGCCGTCGTCCACCGCGATGGTGTCGAACTCCTTGGCGACGCCGCCCGCGGCCTCGATCTCGCGCGCGACGAGCTGGCCCAGGTCCTTCAGGTGCACGTGCCCCGGGACGAACTGGGTGAAGGAGTTGGCGATCGCGATGATCGGCTTGCTGAAGTCCCCATCCTTCATCCCGGTGGCGCGCCACAGCGAGCGGGCACCCGCCATGTTGCGGCCGGCGGTGGAGGTCTTGGAGCGGTAGGCTGGCATGGACGGTGAACCTTTCAGGTCTCTCGCAGTGGTGGGTAGGGCATGGGACGCCCGGGCAGCAAGGCCTTGCCCGGGAATCGGCGTCGGCGAATGCGCATTTTCCACGCGAACGCTCCAAGGCCCCGCGATACTGGGTGTTCGACGGCATCGGGGAGCTCGTGAGCATGAGAGTGGTTCTGTTCGGCGCGACCGGAATGGTCGGCCAGGGGGTGCTGGGCGAATGCCTGAAGGATGCCGCGGTCTCGCAGGTCGTCTGCGTCGGGCGCACGCCGCTGGGCCTGGCCCATCCGAAGTGCCGGGAAGTCGTCGCGCCGGATCTCTTCGAGCTCGGGCCGTTCGAAGACCAGCTGCGCGGTCTCGACGCCTGCTTCTTCTGCCTGGGCGTGTCCTCGAACGGCCTGTCGGAAGCGAGCTATCGCCGCCTGACCTACGACCTCACGCTTTCGGTCGCGAGCCGGCTGGCCCGGCTCAACCCGGCCCTGACCTTCGTCTACGTCTCCGGCACCGGCACCGACAGCTCCGAGCGGGGCGGCGTCATGTGGGCGCGCGTGAAGGGCGCCACCGAGAACGCGTTGCTGCGCCTTCCGTTCAAGTCGGCCTTCATGTTCCGGCCTGGCATCATCGTGCCGCTGGACGGCATCCGCTCGAAGACGCCGAGCTACCGGTTCTTCTACAGCGCCCTCGGCCCCGTGCTGCGGGGGCTGCAGCGGCTCATGCCGCGCTCGATGAACACGACTCGAAGCATCGGACGCGCAATGCTCGCGGTGGCGCGGCACGGCGCCCCATCGCCCCTCCTCGGGCCCGCGGAGATCGAGGCGGCGGCGGCCAAGAACCGCTGAAGACCCCTGCCGACCGCCTCTGCCGCCGGCGTGAAAAGTCACAGCCCGACCCCGGGCAAGCCCCGATACAGTCCACGGCCTGCGCGCCCCGACACTCGGCCGGCCGTACATCAACAGCGCCGAATGGCGCGGGAAGGCTTTCATGTGGCGCATGAGTCGCAAGCAGCGTTCGAAGGCCGAGCGCCTTCAGGGTTGGGCGGGCAGCCTCGAAGGCTTCGCCACGCCTTTTTCGCCGAAGGACGTGCGCGCGCTGCAGGGCCGGATCGAGGGCGAGGTCGTGCTGCCCGCCGACGCCGGCTACGCCGCGGCGCGCCAGCTCTCCAACCTCGCGTTCCAGAGCTTTCCGCTGCTCATCGTCTATTGCGAGACCTTCCAGGACGTCCATGAATGCCTGCGCTTCGCGCACCGCCACGCGCTCTGGGTGACGACGCGCTCGGGCGGCCACAGCACGGCCGGGTTCAGCGCCAACGACGGCATGGTGATCGACACCGGGCGCCTGAACGGCGTCTATGTCGACCCCGATCGGATGCGCGCCGTCGTCGGCCCGGGCACGAACTGGGGGCATTTGAACGCAACGCTCGCCGACTACGGCCTGCACGTGCCCACCGGCATCTGCGGCGATGTCTGCGTCGCCGGCTTCATGCAGGGCGGCGGCTACGGCCTGACCTCGCGCCTGTTCGGCATGAACTGCGACAACGTGGTCGAGATGCTGGTGATGCTCGCCGACGGCCGCATCGCGCGCGCCGCCGCCGACTCCAACCCCGAGCTCTTCTGGGCCCTGCGCGGGGGCACCGGCAACAACTTCGGCATCCTGCTGCAGGTGACCTACGAGCTGCACCCGCTGCGCCGGCTCTGGGGCTACGGCCTGCGCTGGACGCTGGACAAGGCCCCCGCGGGCCTGGCCGCGCTGCAGGCTGGCTACATGGCCAGCGGCGCGCCGCCCGAGCTCGGCTACATGGCAGCCCTGATCCGCGAAGGCGAAACGCCGGTGCTGGTGATGCGCGGCACCTTCTGGGGCCCGCGCGCCGACGGCCTCGCGCTGCTGCAGCCACTCATCGACGAGACCGGCGCCACATTGGAACTCGACCGCATGGGCAGTTATGTCGAGCTCGACGAATGGCTCTTCACCAACGTGCCGCCCTGCCCGGCTCTGGCGCGCGAGGACAAGCAGTCGACCCTCGTCGCGCGCCGCTTGAAGCTCGCCGAGTGGAAGCGCATTTGCGAGCGCTTTCGCGCCAGCCCCAACCCCTGGACCGCGGTCGCGATCGAGCCTTACGGCGGCGCCATCAACCGGCTGGCG
>JAGWTS010000391.1 GCA_028868875.1 Burkholderiales bacterium
TCGGCGTCGGTGCGCGCCAGCGCCGGGCGCAGCAGGCCCTCGGCGAGCCGCACCTGGCCTTCCCAGAGGTAGCCCAGGCCCGTGATCCACTCGCCCCAATGCGCGACGTAGCCCAGCGCGGCGCCGAAGTCTCCCTGCGGCGCCTGCTGCTGGCGCTGGCGCGCCTGCGCCGGCTCGCCTTCGATCAGGAGGCGAAACGCCGAGCGATTGGTGTGGGCCCCGAGCAGCGCCGGATCGCGCAAGGGCGGGTTGACGGCCCAGGGGTCGTGCAGCGCGGCGAAGCGGTCGAGGTCGTCGGCAAACACCGCCGCGCCGCCGAGGATCAGCGCGCATTCGCAGCGCAGCGCGTCGTCCACGCCGGGGCTCGCGAGGATGCGCTCGACGAAGCGGCGCGCCTCTTCGTGGCGGTCGCTGAGCGCGAGCGTCCACGCCGCCGCCAGCAGCAGCCGCGGGCGCTGGTCGATCTCGGCCGCCGGAGCGCGATTCAGCCATTCGAGCACGGCGCCATGGCGCCCGCGCGTCATGACCGATTCGTAGAGGCTGCGCTCGGCGAGCTCGTAGGCGAGGTCGTTCAGGCCGGCGGCCAGGGCGTGGCGCGCCGCCGCTTCGACCACGCCGTGGTCGGCGAGCCAGACGCCGGCGCGCGCGTGCAGCGCCGCCTGCTCGGCGGCCGGCCACTGCGCAAAGCGCCGGCGCAATTCGTCGCGCGCGATCGAGTGCATGCGCATCCAATCGCTCGCCTCCCCGGCCGTGAACAACGGCGTGTCGCGCGCAAGCCGGGCCAGACGCTCCGGTGCCGCCGGGTCTTGCGCGACGACCTCGCAGAGCCCGGGATGGATCTGCTCGAACACCGCGAGCCGCGTCAGCAGCGCCAGGTCTTCGGCGGCGAGGTTGGCGAGCATGAGGCCGATGAACTGCTCGCGCACCGCTCCCCGGCGCGCCGCCAGCGCCGCCAGCTCGGCGCGCGGGTCGGCACTCGCGGCCATGACCGAGAGCGCAAGCTGCAGGCCGAGCGGCCAGCCTTCGGTGATCTCGTGCAGGCGCGCCGCTTCGTCGGGGCCCATGGAGGGGCCCAGGCGCGCGCGCAGCAGCTCGATCGTCTCGTCCAGACGGAAGCGAAGGAGCTCCGGCCCGAGGATCCTGGCGTTGCCGTAGGCAGCCAGGTCGTCGACATCGAGCCCGCAGTCGGCGCGCGCCGCCACCACCACCTGGAGATTGGGCGGCGTGTTGCGCAGCAGGTAGGCCAGCGCATCGCGTGCGCCGGGGGGCAGGCGCTCCGCCTCGTCGACGATGAGGACGACGTCGAGTGCCGACTGCGCCACTTCGGCGAGCCAGGTCGTAACCCCTTCGAGCGCGTCGGCCGGCACCGATTGCAGCAAGGTGTGGCCGAAGGCCGGCCGGCCGCTGCCGACGCGCACCGCGAGCGCCAGGGCCTGGACGAAGCGCTCGGCATCGTCCTGGCCCTGCGCCGCAAGCCAGGCCACGACACCGCCGCGCGCGAGGTGCTCGCGCCGCCATTGCGCCAGCAGCGAGGTCTTGCCGAAACCGGCCGGCGCCTGCACCACGACCACCGCGCACCAGCGGTCATCGGCGGCGTGCAGCCGCGCGCGCGCCACCAGGTGGCGCGGCACGCGCGGCGCGGTGACCTTCAAGAGCAGGTCGTCGGAAGAACCCGTGCCGGTGGATGCGGTTTGCTGGGCCAAGGCGGGGTATGGCAGTGACGGGCGCCGCCGCGGGCGGCAACGGGCTTGAGTCGATGGTAACCGTGGCAGGCGCGCAGCGCGCTTCTCCGAGGCATGGGCGCAAGCGCGGCCGCGGCCGATCGATCAGATTGCTCGAGGAGCCAGACCGCGGCATGCTCGGGGCTCGGCCCGGGCCGGGCCGCTGCGCCGTGCGCGGCAATGGCGCGCACCAGGGCGCTCGGGCCGCGGCCGATCTCGAGCACGCCTCGCAGCGTCGGGCGGCGCACCTCGCACCGCCGCGCACGGCTCGTGATCTACCGCGCCGTCGACGCACGCGCCACGAGCTCGGCCGCTCGCGTTTCGGCCAGGGGTTCGATCGAGTCCCCGCGCAAGCGGATGGACCTGGAATTGGAGTTGAAATTGGAATTGGAAACTCGTGCCGATGGCGACTATTGCCCAAAGCGTCTGCAATGGCGCGTCCGCGAAGGCAACGTGGCCGGCAACGAAGCGGCCGCAATGGCCATTGCCATCGCCTGAGGAGCCGGCTCTCGTCGAAGCGGAGGCATCCGCTACCGACGAATGGCGCGCGTTCCGGCTCTTCAACTTGGAGTGGCCGCGCCCCGTGTGCGGAACGCTGCGCTTTGCTCCCAAAGCCCGATGCCAAAATCATGGGCAACTCAGGCGAGTGACCTTGCCGTCGAAGTCGGAGCTCACGGCGGCGAGCCGTCCGCGCACGTCGCCGAGCCAGCCGTTCGAGTGGCCGAGCAGGACTTGTTGCACACGCCGCCGATCACGGTGTTCGCGAGCGCCTGAACCGGCTGTCCACGTCCAAGCGATCTGACCGATCACCAAGGGCTGAATCTTGCGCATCCGGGCGTCAGGCTTCGGTCGCGCTCCAGGCGGCGACCACGCGGGCACCGTCGAAGTGGCCCAGGGCGATGGGCCACACCTCGCGCTCGGTGGCAGCGCCGGCGGCATCGCGGTACGCGACGACGAGCCTGCGCTCGCACCGCACCGCCTCGCGAACCACGCCCAGATCGATGCCGCCTGCTGTCGCGGGAACCCGCGGCCGCTGGGCCCAGAGCCCGATCTCGCCAATCTTGTCGCGCAGGTCCTTCGGCGCGGCGCTGCCGTCGATGGCCGCGCCCATGCCCACCCGTTCGTCGGTGTCGCGGTAGACCGTGCGCACGGACACCGACATCCGGTCGGCAAGATGCTGCGCGGCGACCGGCCGCCGCCGGCCGCGCAGCAACTGCATCAGTTCGAGCAGCCTGCGGGTCCTTCCCGTGGTGCGCCACGTCCTGCATGAGTGGCCTTGGCGGCATTGTCCGTTGACGCTGCGGCGCCAGCCGGGATGCGCGGGGCGCAGTGGCGCCAAGCCGAAGCACGTGCCGATACACGACTGGCCGGAAATTCGCGACGCCACCGGCCCGTTTTAAGGTACGGCATCCATAGGGCGCCGGCCGCTCGAAGCGGTATCACCTCCAGAGCAGTCGCTCAAAGTCTTGCGGCATTGTTCGATATCCGACGCGGGCCGTACTTCCGCATTTCGATCACCCGTACCGTGGGTGCCGACCCTGCGCCGTCAGTAACCAAGCACCAAGGTCGGCCCCACGGCGAATGCAGGGCTGGCGGCGCAACTCGAGGTCAGGTCAATTGCGATTCGCAAAGACGTCGAGGCGACGGTGAGAAACTACGGCTCAGTTCCCCGCAGCTCGTCCTGCAGCCAGTCAACGAGCTTGACCACGTCCGGCCTGCGGCTCAGGCGCGGCGCTGTCCAGATCGCCAGGCGATTGGGGCCGCGAACGAAGCCCAGTGGGGCGACCAGCGTGCCGCTGGTCAGGTCGTCGCGCACCAGCATCCTCGGCACATTGGCCAGGCCCAGGCCGCAGCGAGCGCCCTGGATCAGCAGGTAGAAGTGCTCGAAGGACTCGTCGACGCGCAGCGACAGGCCGGCCAGGCCGGCGCAGCGCGCCCAGTCGGCCCACGCCGTCGGCCGCGTGCGCGAGACCATCAGCCGGGCTCGCGCCAGATCGTCGACCGTCTCGATGCGCACGTTGCGCAGGTACTCCGGCGAGCAGACCGGTCCGACCCACTCATTTGCCACATCCATGCACACAGCGTCCTTGGGGACCTCGATCGACGACAGCCGGATCGCCACACTGACGCTGTCGCGCGCGAAGTCGATGGGCCCATGGCTCATGTTGAAGCGCAACTCGACTTCTGGGTTGGCCTGCTTGAAGCGATTCAGCCGCGGAATCAACCAGTACATCATGATCGACTGGGAGCACGCCAGGGTCAGCGGGCCCGGCTTGAGCTGATCGACGCTCGATTGGATCAGCGCGAAGGCGGTTGAGAGCCCGTCGGCAAGCCGATCCCCGTCGGCTGTTGGAACTGCGCCCTGTGCGGTGCGCTGAAGCAGCGGCAGGCCCAGCGCCTCCTCGAGCATGCGGATGTGGCGGCTGACCGCCCCATGGGTCACGGACAACTCGTCGGCCGCAGCGCTGAAGCTGCGCAAGCGCGCGGTTGCCTCGAAGGCGCGCAACGCGTTCAGTGATAGGCGAAGGGAAGTGTTCATGCGCTGTTCCGGATTTCGGGTAAACCCTCATGCAATGTGAGTTTTGCTGACATGCCGTCGAAATCATATCGTTTGTCGCAGGAGAGGACGCGCACTAATCTTCAGGCTTCCGAAGAGGGAATCTCACAGCCAAATGATTCAGCCAGCCCCCCGACCCGAGTTCACCGCCCGTTACTTTGTCGAGAGCTCGGTCGCCTCTGAAAAGATCGCCCAGGTGATCGCCGGCGAGCAGTCGAGCGGAACCTTCCTGTCGCTGCCCGGCGAGACAGACGCGTTGAAGGAGCGCTCACGCGCTCGCGTCGTGCGCATCGACCCGCTGGCGCCGGCGCTGCAGCCGACGCTGCCCAGTGCGTATGTCGAGCGCCATGCGCACGGCGGGGTGTTCCACCGCGCCGAGATCGAGATTGCGTTTCCGGTGGCCAACGTCGGCGCCAATCTGTCCAGTCTGCTCGCCACGGTGGCCGGCAACCTGTTCGAACTCGGCGAGGTCACCGGCCTGCGGCTGCTGGACCTGGACATGACGCCGGAGTACGCCGCTCAATTCGCGGGCCCTGGATTCGGCATCGCCGGCACGCGACGGCTGGCCGGCATCCATGGCCGGCCGCTGATCGGCACCATCATCAAACCCAGCATCGGTCTGACGCCGGACGAGACCGCCAACCTCGTCGACGACCTGTGCAAGGCCGGCATCGACTTCATCAAGGACGACGAGTTGATCGCCGATCCGCCCTACGCGCCTTTCGATGCGCGCCTGCGGGCCGTCATGCCGGTGCTGCAGCGCCATGCCGA
>JAGWTS010000392.1 GCA_028868875.1 Burkholderiales bacterium
CGATCAGTTGCTGCCCCACAACTGGCGCCCGGCCGGCAACACCGCGACGCCGACGGCGAAGCCGGTCGAAGTCGCCGCGTAGTCAGCCGCCCAAGCATGCCGTCTCCGACGGCGAAAGATGGGTTCGCGGAACGCTTACGCTCGAGCGACCACTCGTCGTTGTGCCCGAACATCATGCTGCCCCCATCGGAGCCGGTCCCTCGCCGGCGGAGTCCCCACATTGGGCCTCTGCCATTGGCCACTTCACGGATTCTCAGTCGCCGCGGGGTTTCGCGACTGCCCCATTGCGCAGCAGGCTTCGCAAACCACCGGCAAGGTGTAACGAGCCGGTCGCGAGCAGCCATTCGCCTTCGGCAAGGCGGCTCAATGCGGCGTTGAACGCCTCGGTCGGGGAGTCGACGGCTTCGGCCTGCAGCCCCGCCTGTCTGGCGATGCGGGCCAGCTCGGCCGCTGAACGACAGGGCTTGGCGTCTGGTAATTGTGTGCAGATCAGCCGCGCCGCATGCGGCGCGAGGCGCTCGATGAATGCACGGGCGTCCTTGTCGGGTGCGAGGGCAAGCAGCACCACGGCCTGCCCGGCGTAGACCGGATCCAGGCGGAGTTCTTCGAAAACAGCGTCGATGGAGAAGGCGACATGTGCACCGTCGAGGAGGACACGGGTCTTGCCATCCCGCGCCGTCACCAAATCGAATGGCTCCAGCCGCCCGGGCAATTGGGTAGTTGCGGCGAGCCCGATCGAAAGGTCTTCGGCCCGCAGCGGCAGCCCACGCACAGCACTCGTCACGCCCAATTCACCCAACCGGGCCAGGGCGGCGCAAGCCAGCAACCGGTTGCGCGCGTGCACGCCGGGTGTGGGAGCGAGATCGATCCAGCGGTGATCGGCGCCGCAGGCGGCGGCGGCCTCCGCGACGACCCGTCCGGCCGGGCTCGAAGGGGACATCGGCGTGACGATCGGACAACCGTGCTTGACGATGCCGGCCTTCTGCGCCGCAATGGCCTCGACGCTGCGCCCCAGTATCTCGGTGTGCTCGAGTTCCACGTTCGTCAGCACGCAGAGTTCGGGCTGCAGAACGTTGGTCGAATCGAGCAGCCCGCCCAGGCCCACCTCGACCACGGCCCATTCGATGCCGGCCCGGGCAAAGGCCCAGAACGCCGCGGCGGTGACGACGTCGAACCAGCTCGCGTGGCGTCCCGGGCTCGCTGCAGCGGCCGCGGCGTCGCGCGCCGAGAGCGCATGCCGCAGCGCCTCGGCCAGAACCGGCTCCGAGACGGGCTGCCCGTTCAGGTTCACGCGCTCGGTCACGTGTTCGATGTGCGGCGACGCATATCGCCCGGTGCGCAGGCCGGCCGCCAGCAGGCCGGCCTCGATGAGCGCGCAGACGGAGCCCTTGCCCTTGGTACCGCCGACGTGCACGGACTTGAACCGCCGCTGCGGCTGGCCCAGGCGCGCCAGCAGGTCGCGCTCGGGTTCCAGGTCCACGCGCATGCGGCTGCGCTCGGCGCGCTCCCAGTCGGTGAGTTGCTGCAGGCGCGGCCACAGCGCTTCGAGCGTCGGCGCGCAGCGCTGGAGCGCTTCCCTCATCGAAGCACGACCGTGCGCAAGCCGTTGATGAAGACCCGGTGTTCGAGCAGGTAGCGCAGGGCCCGGCCGAGCACCAGCGATTCGACCTGGCGCCCGGTGTTGAGCAACTGCTCGGGCCCGTAGGCGTGGTCCACGCGTTCGAGCGCCTGTTCGATGATCGGGCCTTCGTCCAAATCCGCGGTCGCGAAATGCGCGGTCGCCCCGATCTGCTTGACGCCCCGGGCATGGGCCTGCTCGTAAGGCCTTGCGCCCTTGAACCCGGGAAGAAACGAATGGTGGATGTTGACCACCCGCCCCGCCAGACGCCGGCACAGGTCTTCGGACAGCACCTGCATGTAGCGCGCGAGCACGACGATCTCGGCCCGGTGGCGCTCGATGCAGTCGAGCAGGGCCGCTTCCTGTTGCGGCTTGGTCTCGGCGCTCACCGGCAGGTGGTGGAAGGCGATGCCTTCTGCGGCCGCGATCGGCGCCAGGTCGGCGTGGTTCGAGACCACGGCCACCACGTCCATGTGCAGCTCGCGCCGCCGCCATTGGGCGAGCAGCTCGCGCAGGCAATGGTCGGCCTTGGAGACCATGATCAGCACCTTGGCCGGCCGCCTCAGGTCGTGGACCTCGCCTGTCGCCGCTTCGTAGCGCTGCCGCAGCTCGGCGTATTCGCGGCGCAGGCGCTCGACCGCCTCCGGCGCACGATCTTCGAGGCGGAAGACCGTGCGCAGGTAGAAGCGCGAGACGCGCACGTCGTCGAAGACCGCGAACTCCTCGACGTAGGCGCCGTGGCGCTCGAGCATGGCGGTCACGGCAGCGACCTGGCCGCGAGCGCTGGCGGCGGCCAGGGTCAGGGCGCAGCGCGCCGGAGCAGTTTCCATCGGGCTCCCCACGATTTCAGACGAAGCGCCGGGTCACGACCCCGCCCTCGGCGCTGCAGCGCTCGAGCATGAGCCAGACGTAACCCATGAAGCTGCGCCGCACCAGCAGCTCGAAGGTCGGCGCCTCGTCGCTCTGCCACAGCCACACCGAGGCCTTGAAGAAATGGCTGCCGGCGCTTTGCCCCAAGCCGAAGGCACGCGGGTGCAGGTCCAGCGGGCAGCCTTGCGCCAGCACCTCGCGCACCGAGGCGCCGGCCAGGCTCAGCACCGTGTAGCCGCTGCTGACATCGGTGACCGCGTGGTGGCTGCCGGCGAGCGCCGCGCTCAGCCGGCCGAAGATCGATTCGGCCTCGTCCTTGGGTCCGATCACGAACCAGTCGTCGGGGCCGGCCCAGACGATGCGATGCACCGCATCGGCGCGGCTCGTGCAGGCTTGCGTCGGCAGTTCGAGCCCGAGTGCGGCCGAGACCCGCGCCAGCACCTGGGCGTCGTCTGCCGACACGCGCAGGTTCACGAGGGCCAGGCCGTCGCGCCAGCCCGCGCTCAGGGCGGCTGACTTGGTCGCGGTTGAAGGGAATGTCGCGCCGGCCGGGGCCGTGCGCTGGAGGATGTCAGGCATTCTGGCGCTCCGCTTTCGGGTCGAAGAAGATGGGACTGGCGATTCGCGCGCTGGCGGTTCGGCCATCGCGCATCGCCACCTGGACCTGCTCGCCCATGCGCGACGCGCCGCCCTTGACCAGGGCCAGCGCGATCGAGCGCCCGAGCGTCGGACTCATGTAGCTCGAGGTCACGTGGCCGGCCATCGGCGTCGGCGGCGCGGCGGGCGTGCGGGTCACGATCTGTGCCCCTTCGGGCAGGACGAACTGCGGATCGTCGGCGAGCAGGCCGACGAACTGCTTGCGGTCGGCGCGCGCGGTGTCGCTGCGCGCCAGGGACCGCTTGCCCAGGCAGTCCTTGGTCTTGGTGACGAGCGCGCCCATGCCCAGGTCGACCGGGCTCACCGAGCCGTCGGTGTCCTGGCCGACGATGAGGTAGCCCTTCTCGGCGCGCAGCACGTGCATGGTCTCGGTGCCGTAGGGCGTGATGCCGAACTCGGCGCCCGCGGCCTGGATGGCCTTCCACACCGCCAGCCCCTGGGCCGCGGGCACGTTGACCTCGTAGCAGCGCTCGCCCGAGAAGCTGATGCGCATGAGGCGCGCCCTCACCCCGGCGACCGTGGCTTCGCGGTACGACATGAAGGGGAAGGAGGCGTCGTCGAAATCGACATCGCGGCAGATCTTCTTCAGCAGGTCGCGGCTGCGCGGGCCGGCCACTGCCGTCGTCGCCCAATGGTCGGTCACCGTCGTCAGGTAGACCTTCAGGTGCGGCCACTCGGTCTGCAGCCAGCGCTCCATCCAGGCCAGCACGCGCGCCGCGCCGCCGGTGGTGGTGTGCATCAGGTAATGGTTCTCGCCCAGCCGCACCGTGACGCCGTCGTCGAAGACCATGCCGTTCTCGTCGAGCATCAGGCCGTAGCGGCACTTGCCCACCTCGAGCTTGGACCAGGCATTGCTGTAGACCCAGTTCAGCAGCGTCGACGCATCCGGGCCCTGGATGTCGATCTTGCCCAGGGTCGAGGCATCGAGCGTGCCCACGCCATTGCGAACCGCGAGCACCTCGCGCCGCACCGCGGCATGCAGGTCTTCGCCGTTCTTCGGGTAGTACCAAGGGCGCTTCCACTGGCCCACATCCTCGAACAAGGCGCCCTGCTCCACGTGCCAGGCGTGCATGGCGGTGGTGCGCACCGGGTCGAAGGCTTCGCCGAGTTCGAGCCCGGCGACGGCGCCGAAGCTCACCGGGGTGTAGTTCGGCCGGAAGGTCGTCGTGCCCACCTGCGGGATCGTCTTGCCCAGCGCCTGGGCCGCGATGCCCATGCCGTTGATGTTGCCCGTCTTGCCCTGGTCGGTGCCGAAGCCCATCGCGGTGTAGCGCTTGACGTGCTCGATCGATTCGAAGCCTTCGCGCACCGCGAGGTGGATGTCCGAGGCCGCGACGTCGTTCTGCAGGTCGACGAACTGCTTCGGGGCGCGGCTGGGGCCCTTGTCATGCGGCACCAGCCAGAGGGCGCGGACGGGGCCGCCCGCGCGCTCGGCGAGGGCCGGCAGCTCGGCACCGGCGCCGTCGAACCCCGCGGCCTTTGCCGCGGCCTTGCCGGCGGCCAGGCCGTCGCGGGCGCTGCCGAGCAGGCTGTGTTCGCCCCGGCAGGCGCCGGCCGAGCGCTCCGACTGGCCCGGCTTGCCGGGCAGGAAGGCAGCGCGGGCCTCGTCCCAGACCGCCTTGGATCCCGCCTGGCAATGCAGGTGGATGACCGGGCTGAAGCCGCCGGAGACGGCGAGCAGATCGCATCTCAGCGTGCGGGCCGAGCCGCTCAGCGCGCCCCGGTCGTCCAGGCCGCGCACGATGGCGCCCGTCACCCGTTTGCTGCCGAGCGCCTCGGTCACGACCTGGCCCGAGAGGATCTCGATGCCGGCCTTGCGGGCCCGCTCGGACAGCGCGCCTTCGGGCCGGGCCCGGGCGTCGACGACCCGCACCGCGGCGCCGCTG
>JAGWTS010000393.1 GCA_028868875.1 Burkholderiales bacterium
CCTTCGGTGGTGATGTTCCGCGGGCCGCAGGCCTACATCACGCCCGGCTGGTACCCGGGCAAGGCGGAGCACGGCAAGGTGGTTCCGACCTGGAACTACGTCGTGGCCCATGCCCATGGCGTGGCGCGCGCGATCGAGGACCGCGACTGGCTGCTCGACATGCTGGCGCGGCTGACCCGGGCTCACGAATCCGCGCGCAAGCCGCCCTGGCGCCTGGCCGATGCGCCGGCCGACTTCATCGACGCGATGCTGCGCGGCATCGTCGGCATCGAGATTCCGATCGACCGCGTCGAAGCCAAGCTCAAGGCGAGCCAGGACGAAGCGCGGCCCGACCGGATGGGCACGGTACGCGGCCTGCGCGAGCAGCACACCGACGAGGCCGGGGCGATGGCCGGGCTCGTCGAGAAGGCCTTGGCGGCGGACGAGCCCGGCGCCGCTTGAGGCGCCCGTGAGGCTCATGCGGCTCGCACAGGCGCACGGGCGCTGAGTCGACCGGTTGTCGCATGTCGCACGTCGCACGGGCGCGCGGCCGGTGAGCTGCACGACCCGTCCCACCCGGCTCGTCCCGGACCGGAGCGCCGCTCGCGACCCGCGCCTTCAGCGCACTCCGGCCGGCGCCCGCGGCAGCAGCACGCGCACCAGCAGGCCATGGCCGAAGCGCTCCGAATCGCGCAGCTCGATGCGCCCGCCCAGGCGCTCGACCACGGCGGCGACGATCGACAGCCCCAGCCCCGAGCCGGTCTCGCCGCTGCCGAGCACGCGGTAGAACGGGTCGAGCAGGCGTTCGCGCTCGGCAGGGGCGACGCCGGCGCCGTCGTCATCGACCTCGATCGCGACCCAGCCCTCCTGCACCTCGCGCACGCGCAGGTCGACGCGGGCGCCTTCGCCGCCGTAGCGCACGGCGTTGTCGACGAGGTTGCGCACGATCGCGACGAGGTCGAACTCGGCGCCCTGCACCCAGGCTTCGCAGGCCTCGTCGATGCCGATGTCGATGCGCCGCGCCTGCGCCAGCGGCAGCATGTCCTCGAGCACGAGGCGGAACACGGCCGCCACCGAGACCGCGGCCGCGGCATCGACGCCCCCGCCCTGGGCCCGCGCCAGCCCGAGCAGCTGGTCGAGCAGGCGGCGCGCACGCTCGATGCTCTGGCGCAGCGCGCCCAGGCGTTCGCGCGCCGGCGCCGACATCCCGGCCGCCTCGAGCCGCTCGGCCTGCAGCGACAAGGCCGTCATCGGCGAGCGCAGTTCGTGCGCGGCGTCGGCGACGAAGCGGCGCTGCGCCTGCATCGCGCGCTCGACCTTGGCCAGCAGGCGGTTGATGGCGTCGACGAAAGGCAGGATCTCGGTCGGCAGGCGCCGCGCTTCGAGCGCATGGAGTTCGCGGTCGCTGCGCGCGTGCACCTCGCCCGCAAGTCGGACCACCGGCGCGAAGGCCCGGCCCACCAGCACCGCGACGATGAGCAGCAGCAGCGGCGCCAGCAGCAGCAGCGGCAGCACCGCGCGCCAGGCGGCGTCGCGCGCGATCTCGTCGCGCACCTGGGTGTCCTGCGCCACCGCGAGGCGCCGGCCGTCGGCCAGGCTCGCGACGAAGACGCGATAGGTGCCCCTGCCGACGCGCAGGGTCTGCAGCCCGGGCGCCAGCGGCTCGGGCAGCACGAGCGCGCCGGTCCCGGCCGGGCCGGGGACGAACTGCACGACGAGGCGCGATTCGGGGTCGGCGTCGGCCGCCGCCGAGGCGAGCGTGCGCGCGCCCCGCGCCGCCAGCGCCGGCTGCGCGCGAACCAGGGCCGAGACCTGGCGCAGCACGTCGTCCTGCAACTCGTTGGCCTCGTCGAAGGCGCCGCCGTACGAGATGGCGCCTGCGGCGATGCTCGCCGCGGCGATGGCCAGGGCCAGCCACAGCGAAAGCCGCAGGCGGATCGAATCCTTCAGCCGGCCTTCGCGACCATCCATCCCGCGCCCCTCACGTTGCGGATCGCATCGCTGCCGAGCTTGCGCCGCAGCGCATGGATCAGGAACTCGACTGCGTTGCTCTCGACTTCCTCGCCCCAGCCGTAGACCCGGTCTTCGAGTTCGGCGCGCGAGAGGATGGCCCCGGGCCGGCGCATCAAGGCTTGCAGCAGCGCGAACTCGCGTCGCGACAGCAACACCGCTTCGCGGCCCTGGCGGCAGGCTTCGTGGGTCGCGGGGTCGAGCCGCAGCTCGCCGTTGTCGAGCACCGGGCTCGCGCTGCCCGATTTGCGCCGCAGCACGGCGCGCATGCGCGCGAGGAGCTCGGCCACCTCGAAGGGCTTGACGAGGTAGTCGTCGGCGCCGGCGTCGAGCCCGCCGATGCGGTCTTCGAGGCCGTCGCGCGCGGTGATCACGAGCACCGGCAAGGCGCTGCCGCGCTCGCGCAACCGGCGCAGCACCTCGACGCCGTCGCGCCGCGGCAGCCCGAGGTCGAGCAGCATCAGGTCGTAATGCTGGCCCGCCAGGGCGTCGAGCGCGGCCGCGCCGTCTCCCACCCGGTCGACGGCGCAGGAGGCGTCCTTCAAGGCGCCTTGCAGCGCCTCGGCGATCATCGCGTCGTCTTCGACGAGCAGGACGCGCATGGCAGCGTCAGGCCGGCAGCCGGGCGGCGGCCGGGCGGCGCAGGGGAAACTTCGGGGCGGGGCAGGACATGGGCGGGCGAAAGAGCGGCGCTGAAAGCGCAGCATCCTAGGCCCGCCGACTTAGCCTCGCCATAGCCCCCAGGTTGCCGCCGGGTTCAGCCCCGGCCGTGGCGCCGCTTCTTGCTCAGCACCAGGGTCTCGAACAGCTCGTAGTTCGGGGTCGGCATCTGGTCGGCGCCGGGCGCGTGGTAGTAGTTGATCGTGATGCTCGTCTCGCCGCCGGGCTGGCCGGGGTCGAGGTCGAACACCGCGATGCCGTAGCCGGTGCCGGTGTCGCGCCGCGCCGACCAGATCGCGTCTTCGAGGGCGTCGGCGCCCTTGCGCACGAACACGCCCGACGAAGCGCCGGGTTCGGGCCGGTTGGGCCTGGTGAAGACCTTGGCCTGGACCTGGCCGTTGGCCGCGTCGACGCCGAAGCTGTCCAGCGGCACGCTCGTGCCGCCGCCGCCGAGCACCAGGTGCACGGTGCCGCGGCTGGTGTCGTAGACGCCGCCGGCGGGCTCGCTCGTGATCACCGGCCGGGGCTGCAAGGTGTCGACGTTGGCCCCGGTCGCGGCGTCGATGCCGGTGCCGTGCAGGCAGCCGCGCACCGGCCAGCTGCGCTCGTAGTCATGGTCGTGGCCGCAGAGCACGA
Source organism: Burkholderiales bacterium (assembly GCA_028868875.1). Classification (GTDB taxonomy): domain Bacteria; phylum Pseudomonadota; class Gammaproteobacteria; order Burkholderiales; family Burkholderiaceae_C; genus Rubrivivax. The sequence goes on from JAGWTS010000393.1 coordinate 3,286, forward strand.
GGTCGACGCCGTAGCGGTCGAACAGTGGCAGCCATTCCTCGCGGATGCCCCGGTCCGAGCCGTTGCCGGGCTGGGAGGAGCTCAGCGCCACCTGGTGCATCTGGGCCACGATCCAGTCGATGCCGGGGTCGCGCGAGGCGCGCTCCAGCGTCTCTTCGAGCCAGCGCGTCTGGGCGCCGCCACTGTAGCCGCGGATGTAGAGCGAGGTGCCCGGCGCGATCGCGGCGTTGCCGGTGCTGGGCGCGGGCTGCAGCGGCGCCGGGCCGGCGACGAAGGCGCCGGCATCCTGGTAGATCACATCGTCGGCCGAGAGCGAGACGAAAAGCGCGCTGCCGACGCGAAACGCGTACCAGCGCCCGGGGAAGGCGGTCTGGTTGTCGGGCAGGCTGTAGCGGCTGAGGTAGGACTCGAAGCCTTGCGCGCCGTTGTGGAACTCGATCTCGTGGTTGCCCGGGCAAGGCATCCAGGGCCGGTTCGCGGCCGAGGTCTGGACGTTGTTGCCGAAGTCGGCCCACACCGAAGGCTGGGCCTGCGGGTTCAGGTTGGCGTAGCAGAGGTCGCCGTTGAGGAGGTGGAACAGCGGGTCGAAGCGCTCGACCGCCTGCACCGCATAGCGGCTTTGCAGGCTCGACAGCACCCAGGCCTTGTTCGGCGTCGCGAGGTCGCCGTAGCTCGTGAAGCGGAACGGCCGGCGCCCGCGCGGCGCGGTGCGAAAGCTCGACGTGAAAGGCGCGGCGGCGTTCGAGTCGTTGTCGGCGCTCACTGCGTAGTGAACGGTCGAGCCCGGGGCCAGGCCTTCGAGGCGGGCGTGGTACGTGAACACGGTCTGGCCGTTGAGGCCGTCGGTGTAGCTGCGCTGGACCGCGGCGACGCTGTGCTCCAGCGCCGCCGAGTGCCCGTAGCGCAGGCGCGGATTCACCGCCTGCGCCGCCGAGGCCCACGACACCACGGCCGTGGTCGAAGGATCTTCGCCCCAGGTGAGGTGGATCTGCTCGGGCGTGCCGTCCGCCACCGCCGGTGCGGCGGCGAGGGCAAAGGGCGAAGCCGCGGCCAGGCCGGCGGCGCCGGCCCCCTTGAAGAAGCCGCGGCGCGACAAGGGCGTGCCGGCTGCGGATTCGGCGGCGGAAGTATCGGGCTGCGGACGGCGCAGTTTCGTCATCGGGAGGGCTCCAGGGCGGCGGCCGGGATCGGCAGCCGCCATCCTCCCCACGGATCGTGACGCGCTGATGGCGACTCGGTGAACGATGCGGCGAGTGTGTTGTCGCGACTACTCACTTGGCATGCCCAATCGCAATACGGCCGCCCTCCAAGCGACCGCCGCGGATCCGGCTCCGCCGGGCCGCCAGCGGTGCCCCCCCCTCGGGGGGGAGGCGCCGAAGGCGCTCCGGGGGGGGAGTGTCACCTCCCCGGCATGTCCTTCACCGAGTACCCCAGGCTCACGGTGGCGTCCTCGGGAATCGGCGGCATCGTCGCCTCCCAGGCTTCCCATTGCGCGCGCATCGCCGCCAGGCGCTCGGGCTCGAGCGGAGCGCGGTTCGCACGCTCGCGCTCGTCGGCCTCGATGTCGAAGAGATAGTCGTTGCCGTCCACGCGCAGGTACTTCCAGCGCCCGTCGCGCAGGGCGCGCTGGCCGCGGTGCTTCATGCGCCAGGCCATCACGCGCTCGAAGGGCGCGCCGCCTTCGAGCACCGGCAGCAGCGAGAC
>JAGWTS010000394.1 GCA_028868875.1 Burkholderiales bacterium
GCGCGAGGCCTGATCGGGCTCGCGCGCACGCCGCGCGGGGATTCTGCCGGCCTACTGAGCCGGCGAAACCGGATGACTTCGAACCCATGCACCACTGCGATCACAGGCTGGCGACCGCGCCAGCGCTGGCCCTCCTTGTACCCGTGCCCCGGCACCCCCACGCGGCCGGGCACCGGCCCGCTCCTCGGGAGCCGGCGACCACGCCGGCCCGCTGCCGCCGAGACGGGAGAGCCGGCGCGGCATTTCGCCTGACCACCGCGGCCCTCGCCGCGCTCGCCCTGGCAGGCTGCGCCTCGTTCTCGCAGGACGGCGGCTTCGGCACGGTCGACCAACTTGCGCACGAGCGCATCGGCCATTCGCCTTCGTACCAGCGCACGGCGCAGCAGGCCGATGCGGCGCGCGAGCGCGTCGCCGAGATCCTGAAGCAGCCGCTCAGCGCCGACAACGCGGTCGAGGTCGCCCTGCTCAACAAGCGCGAACTGCAGGCGCGCTACGCCGAGCTCGGCATCGCCGAAGCCGATCTGGTTCGCGCCGGCCGGCTCGCCAACCCGTCGTTCCGATTCGGCCGCCTGGCCGGCAACGGCGCGCTCGAGATCGACCGCTCCGTGCTCTTCGACGTGCTGGGGCTGTTCACGATGCCGCTGGCGCGCCAGGTCGAGCAAGGGCGCTTCGAGCAGGCGCAGCTTCAGGCCGCGTACGACACGGTCGACGCCGCGGCCGCAGCGCGCACGGCGTTCTTCGAAGCCGTGGCGGCGCGGCAACTCCTCGGCTACCACGGGCAGGTGCTGCAAGCCGCCGAAGCCTCGGACGAACTGGCGCGGCGCATGGTGGCTGCGGGCAACTTCAGCCGGCTGGACCAGATGCGCGAACAGTCGTTCCACGCGGACGCGACGGCCCAATTCGCCAGGGCGCGCCAACAGGCACTGGCAGCGCGCGAGCAACTGGTGCGCGCGCTCGGCCTCAGTGGCGAACAGCTCGACTTCCGCTTGCCCGAGCGCCTGCCCGATCTGCCGTCCGCAGCCACCGAGCCGCGCGACGCCGAGCAGACCGCGATGGAACGACGCCTGGACGTGCTGATGGCCCGGCGCGCCACCGAGGCCACCGCCCGGGCCCTGGGGCTGACCCGGGCCACGCGCTTCGTCAACGTGCTGCACGCCGGCTACCAGAACAAGAGCGCGAGCGGCGAGGCGCGCAGCAACGGCTACGAGATCGAGCTCGAACTGCCGCTGTTCGATTTCGGCAGCGCCCGCACGGCCCGCGCCGAGGCGATCTACATGCAGGCGCTGAACCGCACCGAGGCCGTGGCCGTCAACGCCCGCTCGCAGGTGCGCGAGTCTTACGCGGCCTATCGCAGCGCCTACGACCTGGCGCGGCACTACCGCGACGAGGTCGTGCCGCTGCGCCGGCGCATCTCCGAGGAGAACTTGCTTCGCTACAACGGCATGCTCGTCAGCGTGTTCGACCTCCTAGCCGACTCGAAGGACCAGATCGCAGGCGTCGTCGGCGCGGTGGAGTCGCTGCGCGACTACTGGATCGCCGAGACCCGGCTGCAAACCGCGCTCGCCGCCGGCGCGCCCCCCACCGCGGCCAGCGCGGCCGCCGCGGACCCCGCGCGGATCGCGGACAACGGCGCCCTTGCAGCCCATTGAACACCCCGACCCCCATGAACCCACGCAGAACCTTCTTCAAGGCCACCGGCGCCAGCCTGCTCGGCGCGGCCGCCGTCAGCCGGGCCGGCGCCGCCGTGTTGCCCGAAGCGCCGATCCAGACTTCGGCCGCCACCCGACTGCCGCCGCCACCGCCGGACGGCCGCCCGTTCCAACCCATTGCCACGCTCAACGGCTGGTCCCTGCCCTGGCGCATGAAGGACGGCGTCAAGGAGTTCCACCTCGTCGCCCAGCCGGTGGTGCGCGAGATCGCCCCAGGCATGAAGGCCAGGCTCTGGGGCTACAACGGCTCGAGCCCGGGGCCGACGATCGAGGCCGTGGAAGGCGAGCGCATCCGCATCTTCGTCACCAACAAGCTGCCGGAAGTCACCACCGTGCACTGGCACGGCATCCTGCTGCCCTCGGGCATGGACGGGGTCTCGGGCCTGACCCAGCCGCCCATCGGCGTGGGCAAGACCTGGGCGTACGAGTTCGTGCTGCAGCGATCGGGCACCTTCATGTACCACCCCCATGCCGACGAGATGCTGCAGATGGCGATGGGCATGATGGGCCTGTTCATCGTGCACCCGAAGGACCCGCGCCAGCACCGGGTCGACCGCGACTACGGCTTCATTCTCAACGCCTACGACATCGACCCGGGCAGCGCGACGCCGCGCGTGAACACGATGCTCGACTTCAACCTCTGGACCTGGAACAGCCGCGCCTTCCCCGGCATCGACCCCTTCGTCGCGCGCAGCGGAGAGCGCGTGCGCATCCGCGTGGGCAACCTGACGATGACCAACCACCCGATCCACATGCACGGCCCGCATTTCGAGGTCACGGGCACCGACGGCGGCTGGGTGCCGAAATCGGCGCGCTGGCCCGAGGTGACGACCGACGTGGCGGTGGGCCAGATGCGCGCCTTCGAGTTCGACGCCCTCGCGGGCGACTGGGCCATCCACTGCCACAAGAGCCACCACACGATGAACGCGATGGGCCACGGCGTGCCCACGATGATCGGCGTCGACCAGGGCGACCTGGCCCGCAAGATCACCGGCCTGATCCCCGACTACATGGCGATGGGCGACAAGGGCATGCACGACATGGCCGAGATGGAGATGCCCCTGCCCGAGAACACGCTGCCGATGATGACCGGCACCGGGCCGTTCGGGCCGGTGGGCATGGGCGGCATGTTCAGCGTCGTCAAGGTGCGCGACGAACTGAAGCCGGGCGACTACGCCGACCCCGGGCCGTACCGGCACCCCGCCGGAACGCTGGCGCGCGAATACACGGCCCAGCTGGACCCCGCCCCCAGCGCGGCGGCGCCCGAGGCCGATGCCCGCACGCTGCAGGTGCGCAAGCCCGGTGGCCACGAAGGCCACCAGGAACACTGAGCACGGCCCTGGGCAACCCATTCACGAACGAGTCCATCACGATGAAGAAGCTCCCCATCCTGTGCCTGGCCGCTGCGGCCGCCACAGCGCCGGCCTTCGGCCACGGCGACCCGGCCAAGCCCCCGCGCCCCGCCTATGACGCCGCCAAGGTCGAGGACACCGCCTTCGGCCGCGAGGGCGATCCGGACCGGGTCGCGCGGACGATCCGGATCGACATGGCCGACACGATGCGCTACACGCCGTCTCAGGTGACCGTCAAGCGCGGCGAGACGGTCCGCTTCGTCCTCCACAACCGCGGCCATCTGCTGCATGAAATGGTGCTGGGCACGGCGCAAGCGCTCGGCGAGCACGCCGAATTGATGAAGAAGTTTCCCGAGATGGAGCACGCCGACCCGAACATGGCCCACGTGAAGCCGGGCTCGAGCGGCCAGATCGTCTGGCAATTCTCACGCGCCGGCCGGTTCGAGTTCGCCTGCCTGCTGCCCGGCCATTTCGAGGCCGGGATGGTGGGCAAGGTCGACGTCGAATGAGACCGGCCGCCCCTCTTTCGTTTCGATTGCACCACGAGGAACCCCCATGTCATCACCCCGCTCGCTGATGGGCGCTCCTATCGCCGCCATCGCCCTCATCGTCGCCGCCGCCTCTCATGCCGCAGCGCCGGCGCCTGCCGCCGAACATGCCGCCGGCCCGGCCTCCGCCGCCGACCCGGCCTCGGCGCTGGCCGATGGCGAGGTGCGCCGGATCGACAAGGGCCAGGGCAAGATCACGCTCAGGCATGGTCCGATCGCGAATCTCGCAATGCCCGGCATGACCATGGTGTTCAAGGTGGCCGAGCCCGGCTTGCTCGACGGCCTCGAAGAAGGCGAAAAGATCCGATTCAAGGCGGACCGCGTCAACGGCGCCCTCACCGTGACCGCGGTCGAGCGCGCCACGCGTTGAAGGCGGGGGCCGGCCACGGCCATCGAGCCGGCGCGCACGGGTTAAGCTCGACCGATGGAAATCAGCCATTTCAACGACCTTCTGGTCGCCGCGCGCGAACAGGCCGAACCCCAGCGCCTGCTGCTGGTGTTTGCCGGCGCCAGCCTGCCGGCCGATGCCACGGCCGAACAGCGCGCGCGCTTCGAAGCCGGTGAATCCGGCGAGCTGTCGCCGCTGATGTGTGTCGACAAGGACCCCGATGCCTTGCTCGATTTCTCGGCCCTGGCCGACGAAGCTTCGAAGCTGGGCACCGACTGGGCCCTGGTGTTTGCCGCGGCGCTGTCCGGCAGCGGCGGCCAAGCCCCTGCCGACAGCCTCGTGGAGGCCGCACTGCAGCAGATGGTCGAGGCCGTGAAGTCAGGCCAGGTGTCGGCGTTCATCCCCTTCGACCGCCAGGGCGAGGCGGTGCAACTGGATTGAGCACCCAGGTGCGCGGCGACACGAACTCGACCAGGGCCTCTCGTTCATGAATCGCTTGCGGGCGGCCTGATCGGCCATCGAGCCGAGGACGACGGCGGCCCGCCCGCAGCACCGGGGCCGCTCTATCCTGCGCCAGGGCGGGTCGTGATCGGCGCCTTTCGGCCGGTCTGACGCGGCATCGTGGAAGCCGCGAGACCGGGGCTGCTCGCTTCGGGCCGCAGCCCCGCCGCTTCAGTCGCCCAGCATCGACAGATCGCGCACCGCGCCCTTGTCGGCCGAGGTCGCGAGCAGAGCGTAGGCCTTGAGCGCGGCCGAGACCTTGCGGGCGCGCGGCTGGGCCGGCTTCCAGCCGAGCGCGTCCTGCTCGGCGCGGCGCTTCGCAAGTTCCTCTTCGCTCAGCAGCACGTCGATCGAACGCTTAGGGATATCGATCCGGATGCGGTCGCCCTGACGCACCAGCCCGATCGCGCCGCCGCTGGCCGCCTCGGGCGAGCAATGGCCGATCGACAGGCCCGAGGTGCCGCCCGAGAAGCGCCCGTCGGTCAGCAGC
>JAGWTS010000395.1 GCA_028868875.1 Burkholderiales bacterium
GCTCGCTCGTCGTGATGGAGCACGGCGACCTCGTGGGCATGCTCACGTTCCGCGAGGTCATCAACGCCGTCGTCGCCCAGGGCGGCAACCTGGGCGACCGCCACGTGCGCTCGGTGATGGACGACGCCCCGCTCACCTGCACGCCCGAGACCGAGATCGACGAGGTGCGGCGCATGATGCTGCTGCGCCATGCCCGCTATATGCCGGTGCTCGACCGGCGCACGCTGATGGGCGTGATCTCGTTCTACGACGTCGCCAAGACCGTCGTGGACGCCCAGGACTTCGAGAACCGGATGTTGAAGGCCTACATCCGCGACTGGCCCGACGAGGAAGCCGGCGCGCCCGGCGCCCAGACCGGCTGAAGCCGGCGCCGACCTAGAATCCGCCGATGGCGGGAAGCACCTTCGGCGAACTTTTTCGCGTCACCAATTTCGGCGAAAGCCACGGGCCGGCGATCGGCTGCGTCATCGACGGCTGCCCGCCCGGCATGGCACTGTCGGAGGCCGACATCCAGCCCGAGCTCGACCGGCGCCGCCCCGGCACGAGCCGCCACGTGACCCAGCGCAGCGAGGCCGACGCGGTCGAGATCCTCTCGGGCACCTACGAGGGCCTGACCACCGGCACCCCGATCGCCCTGCTCATCCGCAACACCGACCAGCGCAGCAAGGACTACGGCAACCTGCTCGACACCTTCCGCCCCGGCCATGCCGACTACGCCTACTGGCGCAAGTACGGCCTTCGCGATCCGCGCGGCGGCGGCCGATCCTCGGCGCGGCTGACGGCGCCCACGGTGGCTGCGGGCGCGGTCGCCAAGAAGTGGCTGCGGCTCAAGCACGGCACGCGTTTCACCGGCTGGATGAGCCAGCTCGGCGAGATCGAGATCCCGTTCGAGGACGAAGCGCAGATCGGCGAGAACGCCTTCTTCGCCCCCAACGCCGCCGTCGTGCCGCAGCTCGAGGCCCACATGGACGCCTTGCGCCGTGCCGGCGACTCCTGCGGCGCGCGCATCGAGGTGCGCGCCCGCGGCGTGCCGGCGGGGCTGGGCGAGCCGTTGTACGACCGGCTCGACGCCGACATCGCCTACGCGATGATGGGCTTGAACGCGGTCAAGGGCGTCGAGATCGGCGCCGGCTTTCGCGCCGTGGCCCAGCGCGGCAGCGAGCATGGCGACGAGTTGACGCCCTTGGGCTTCGCGAGCAACCACGCCGGGGGCGTGCTGGGCGGCATCTCGACCGGGCAGGACCTCGTGGTCTCGATCGCCATCAAGCCCACGAGCTCGATCCGCACGCCTCGGCGCTCGATCGACCGCGCCGGCGCGCCCACGCTGGTCGAGACCCACGGCCGCCACGACCCCTGCGTCGGCATCCGCGCCACGCCCATCGCGGAGGCGCTGCTGGCGCTGGTCGTGATGGACCACGCGCTGCGCCAGCGCGCCCAGTGCGGCGACGTGGCGCTGGCGCTGGCGCCGATTCCGGCCGGCCCCTCCGACTGAGCGTACGCCCCGGACAGGTCGCGCGCGTCGCCCCACGCGACGCGCCGAGTCGTTGCATCTGACGCGGCCGCGGCGCGTTCGCGCTTTCAGCCAGCGCCGGCTGCGGCCGATATCGGGTGAACATCCGATTCCCGGCCGTGTCGTTCGGCGGCTTCGGGATGGCCCTGCCCTGAAACGATGCCGAATCCGCCCGACTCCCTGCCAGTGCGCGTCGACAACGCGTGGTTGTCCCGCCGCGTTCGGCGCGCGATGTACGCGGCTTTCGCGGCCATCGCCGCGCTCGCCCTGTTCGTGGCCGATGCCACCCACCGCCACGAGAAGCTGCGCGCCGCCGACACGGCGCTGATCGACATCGTTGCCGGCCAGAGCAGCTTTGCGGCGCAGATCGGCCGCATCGTGGCGCTGGGGGGTGTCCGGGCACATGGCGCGAGCGGCGCGGCCGCCCGGCTCGGCGAGACCCTCGAGCGCTCGCGCGCCGAAGCGGCACGCGCCGTGCCGCTGCTGGAGTCGCTCGCAGGCGAAGGCGCCGCCTCCGCCCCTCAGCGCGCGAGTGCGGCCTGGCAGGCCGCGAACACGCAGCTCTGGCAGGCGGGCGAGGCCTGGTCGCGCCTGCAGCAGGCCGGCGTCGACGACCTCGCCGCGAAGGCCGCCGCCCAACTGCAGGACGATGCAGACGCGTCGATCCGGAGCTCGACCGAACTCGTCCAGCAATTGAAGTCGGCCGCGCACGCGCGCAGCCGCGGCCTGCTCGGCGTGCTCGACGGCGGCGTCGCGGCCACGCTCGTGCTGCTCGGGCTGCTGGCGCTCGCCGTGGTCGAGCCGACGGCGCGCGCGGTGCGCAGCCAGGTGCGGCGGCTCGACGCGCAGCGCGAGGAACTCGAACGCCGGGCCCTGGTTGCGGCGCGAACCGAGAACCTCGTCGTCGTCGCCAACGCCGACTGCCGGGTCGAGTGGGTCAACGACGCCTTCGTCCGGCGCAGCGGCTATGGCGCCGAGGAGGTGCTCGGGCGCCGGCCCGGCAGGCTGATGCAGGCCGCCCTCAGCGGGCGCGCGGCGGTCCGCGCCGTGCGCCATGCGCTCGCCCGCGGCGAAGGCCTGCGCACCGAGATCCATTGCCGCGCCAAGACCGGCGAGGAATACTGGCTCGACCTGGACATCCAGCCCCTGCGCGACGCCCAGGGGAACCTGGGCGGCTTCGTCACCGTGGGCACCGACATCAGCGAGCGGCGCCGGCTGCAGGAGCAGCTCCAGCTGAGCTCGCACACCGACGCCCTGACCGGCCTGCCCAACCGGGCCGTCGTCGTCGAGCGCGTGCAGCGCGCGCTCGAGCACGCGGCGCGCCATCCGGAATACGGCTTTGCGGTGCTGTTCATGGACTTCGACCGCTTCAAGCAGGTCAACGACACCCTGGGCCACTCGGCCGGCGACGAACTGCTGCGCCAGATCGCGCGCCGCGTCGTCGACACCCTGCGCCCGGGCGACGCGGTGGCGCGCATCGCCTCGCAGCTGCAGACCGCGGCGCGCATCGGCGGCGACGAGTTCGTCGTCGTCCTCGAAGGCGTGCGCGACGCCGAGGACGTGGCCGTCATCGCCGAGCGGCTGCTGGGCGTGCTGGCCGACCCGTACACGATCGAGCATCACGCCGTGCATTCGAGTGCGAGCATCGGCATCGTCACCAGCGGCCACACCGCCACCAGCGCCGACGAGCTGCTGCGCGACGCCGACACCGCGATGTACGAGGCCAAGCGCGCCGGCCGCGGCCGTTTCGTGATCTTCGACAGCACCATGCACGAGCGCGTGGTCCAGGCGCTGGAGATCGAGACCGACCTGCGCCGCGCCCTGCGCGATCACGAGCTCTTCGTCGTCTACCAGCCGGTGGTCGAGCTCGGCAGCGGCGCGATGGCCGGCGTCGAGGCCCTGGTGCGCTGGCGCCATCCGACGCGCGGCGTCGTGCCGCCGGCGCGCTTCATCGGGGTGGCCGAGGAGGTCGGGCTCATCGACGCCATCGGCCAGGAAGTGCTGCAGCTGGCCTGCAGCCAGTTCGCGCGCTGGCGCGAGGAACTGGGCCCGAGCGCGCCGCGCCAGCTCGCGCTGAACCTCTCGCGCGCCCAGCTCACCCTGCCCGGGCTCGTGCCCGAGGTGCGCTGGATGCTCGACGAGAACGGCCTGCAGCCGCACGAGCTGCAGTTCGAGATCACCGAAAGCCTGGCGGCGCAGGACCCGCGCGTGCAGGCCACGCTGCGCGAACTCAAGGCCCTGGGCGTGAAGCTCGCGCTCGACGATTTCGGCACCGGCTATTCCTCGCTCGCCTGCCTGCACCAGCTGCCGGTGGACACGGTGAAGATCGACCGCTCGTTCGTCGTCCACGCCGAGACCGTCGAATACCACCGCGTGCTGATCGAGGCGACGATCCGCGTCGCCCAGGCCCTGGGCATGGCCACGGTGGCCGAGGGCATCGAGACCGCAGGCCAGGCCGCGCTCATGGCGCAGCTGCATTGCGACCGCGGCCAGGGCTACCTGTTCGCGCGCCCTCTCGGAGCGGACGATTTCGCGCGCTGGGTGCGGGCCTCGGCGCCGGCCGGGGCCTGAGAGCGCCCCCCGACCTGACGCTTCGCGTCAAGCCCCCCGAGGGGGTATGAGTCAGCCCGGCACGCGGACCCGGTTCTCGGGCAGCCCGGGGACGTCGCAGCGCAGCGACCAGAGCGAGCCTGCGAGGCGCTCGCCGGGGTCGCGGAAGGCCGCGGCCGAGGTCACGTACAAGGTCTTCAGGTCGGCGCCGCCGAAGGTCGCGGTGGTGATGTTCTTCACCGGCATCTCGATCACGCGCTCGACCTCGCCTTGCGGGCTCACGCGCACGATGCAGTGGCCGAAGAAGCGGCAGTTCCAGAGGAAGCCTTCGCTGTCGATGGCCGAGCCGTCGGGGGCGCCACGCTCGAAGCCGGCCAGATGCACTTGGCGCGCGCCCAGGGTTGCGGTGGCGGGGTCGAAAGCGTAGGCCCAGACCGTGTTGGCCAGGGTGTCGGCGGTGTAGAAGCGGCTGCCCTCGGGGCTCCAGCACAGGGTGTTGGAGATGCCCAGGCCGTCGATGTGCTCGCTCACGGCGCCGTCGGGCGTGATGCGGACCATCCGGCCTTCGGTGCCGCCGGCCTCGCCCATCTCGCCGTCGGCGAGCACGTTGTTGCGCATCGAGCCGACCCAGAAATTGCCCAGCGGGTCGGGGCGGCCGTCGTTCAGGCGCACCTGCGGATAACCGGGCAGGCGAAAGCCGTGGTCTTCGCGCCGGTCGCTCGCCGGCCACCACCAGACCAGGCGCGAGGCCAGCGCCACGAGCCAGCGCCCGGGCTCGGTGCTCAGCGCCAGCGCCACCACCGGCTCGTCGAAATGCCAGCTGCGCACGCTGCGGCCGGCTTCGTCGTAGCGGTGGATCAGGAAGCGGTTGATGTCGGTCCAGTAGACCGCGGCTTCTTCGGCGCACCAGACCGCGCCTTCGCCCG
>JAGWTS010000396.1 GCA_028868875.1 Burkholderiales bacterium
CTCGTGCTGATGGACGTGCAGATGCCGGTGATGGACGGCCTCGCGGCCACGCGCGAGATCCGCCGCCGGCGCCCGGCGCCGCTGCCGATCGTCGCGATGACCTCGAACGCCTTCGGCGAAGACCGCGCCGCCAGCCTCGCGGCGGGCATGAACGACCACCTCGCCAAGCCGGTCGAGCCGGCGCGGCTGTATGCCTGCGTGCTGCGCTGGCTGTCCCAGCCCGGGTCCGCGCCGCCGGCCGCCGCGGCCGAGCCGGCGACGCTGATGCAGCGGCTCGCCGCGATCGAAGGCATCGACGCCGCGGTCGCGCTGCGCAATGTCGGCGGCCAGATCGAGGGCCTGCGCCGGGTGCTCGCCAGCTTCGTCAGGAGCCACGCCACGGGCGAGCCGGCGCTGCGCGCGCTCGCCGCCGAGGGCGCAGGCGACGCCGAACTGCAGCGCGGCCGCGAAGCCTGCCATTCGCTGCGCGGCTCCTGCGCCGCCATCGCCGCGGCGCCGCTGCAGGAGGCCTTGCGGGCGTTCGGCGTCCGCCTGGCCGAAGGCGCCGATGCGCGCGCCCTCGCCGCCGAAGCGGACGCCCTGGATGCGCGGTTGCGCGCCCTGGCCGCGCGCATCGACGACGAGTTGCGTGTCTGATTCATAGCGGCGCTCGATCCTGTTAGTCTTGCGCCGCTCGGGGCGGGTTCGAGCGCGGCAGACGGGTGCGGCAGTCCCAAGCACCCGAACACTCGCTCGGTGACAGTCCGGGCACGGTCGCATGAAGCTTGTCCAGGACGTTTTGCTGGTGCTTGCCTGCTGGTTCGGCGCCGCGGCCTCGGCCGCGGCCGCGCCGGCCTCGATCACCGTCGTCGCCGACGACAACTACCCGCCCTACACCCTGCGCAACGACGACGGCCGACTCGACGGCTACCTCGTCGACCTGTGGGCCGCCTGGCAGCGCAAGACCGGGGTCCGGGTGAATTTCGAGGCCGGCGACTGGGCCCGCGCGCTGCGGCGCATGGACGCGGGCGAGGCCGACGTCCTCGACACCGTCTTCTACACCGAGGAACGCGCCCGCCGCTACGACTTCTCGCCGCCCTATGCCAGGCTGCCGGTGGTGATCTTCCTCCAGAGCGGGATCGGCGGCATCGTCGCGCCCGAGTCGCTGCGCGGCTTCCTCGTCGCGGCGAAGGCCGGCGACGCCTGCGTCGGGCACCTGCGTCGCGCCGGGGTCGAGCATCTGCGCGAGTTCGACAGCTACTCCGGCATCGTCGACGCCGCGGCCGCGGGCCGGGTCTCGATCTTCTGCATGGACGAGCCTCCGGCAGCCTACCTGCTGCTGCGCGCCGGCGCGGCCCAGCGCTTCAACAAGGCCTTCGTCCTCTACAGCGGCGAGTTTCACCGCGCGGTGAAGAAGGGCGACGCGGCCATGCTGGCGCTGGTCGAGCGCGGCTTCCAGGCGCTGGATGCCGACGAGGTGCGCGCCCTGCACGACAAGTGGATGGGCACGCCGAGCTGGGTGACGCAGGACCTGCCGCGCGGCGTCAAGGTCGGCCTGGCGGCGGCAGCGGCGGCACTGCTGGCGGCGCTCGCCTGGGCCGTCACGATGCGGCGCGCGGTCGCGCACCGCACGGCCGAGCTCGGGCTGCAGCGGGCGCGCTTGCGCACCCTCATCGACACCTTGCCGGACCTCGTCTGGCTCAAGGACCTGCAGGGCCGCTACGTCATCTGCAACCGCCGCTTCGCGGCCTTCGCCGGCGCGGCCGAAGCGCAGATCGTCGGCTGCGACGACGCCGCCTTGTTCGCAGCCGAAGTCGCCGCCCGCTTCGCGGCGAGCGACCGCGAGGTGCTCGACAGCGGTGCGCCGCTGCACATCGAGAGGCGGCTGCATCGGGCCGGCGCCGAGGCCGACGGTTTCTACGAGACGCTGAAGACGCCGTTGCGCGACGACCAGGGGCAGACCGTGGGCGTGCTCGGCGTCGCGCGCGAGGTGACCGAGCAGCGTCGGGCGCAGGAACGGCTGCAGCGCCTGAACCGGCTCTACCGCGTCCTGCTCGCGGTCGCCCGGAGCGCCGCGTCGATGCGCGATGGCGCCGCCTTGTATGCCGAGGTCTGCCGCATCCTCACCGGTGAGGGCGGCCTGCCCATGGCCTGGGTCGGCGAGCGCGAGGCCGCCGCGGGGCGGCTCGTTCCGGTGGCCGAGGCCGGCGCGGGAACGGCCTATCTGCGGGCGCTGCGCGACACCGCCGGTGACCTCGAGCTCGGCCCGACCGGTGGCGCCTTGCGCAGCGGCCGGGCCCAGGCCGTGAACGACCTCGGCGCCGATTCCGGCACCGCGCCCTGGCAGGCGCTGGCCGTGGCCCAGGGCTTTCGCGCCGCGGCGGCATTCGCGGTGCGCGGGCAGGAGCACGTGCGGGCGGTGCTCACGGTGTATTCCGACACGATCGGCTTCTTCGACGACGAAGAGCTGCAACTGCTCGAACGCCTGGCCGACCAGGTCGCGCTCGCGCTCGACGCAGCCGAGGCCGAGGCCGCGCGCTCGCGCGCCGTCGCCGAACTGAGCGCGAGCGAGGCCCGCTTCGCGACGATCTTCATGACGAGCCCGGTCGGGCTGACCTTGGCCGACGTCGAGGACGGGCGCATCGTCGACGTGAACGAGGCCTGGCTGCGCCTGATGGGGCGCGAGCGCAGCGCGGTCGTCGGCCGCAACGGCCAGGAACTCGGACTGTGGTGCGACGAAGCGCAGCGCGGCCGCGCCCGCGAGTCGCTGCGTACCCAGGGCCGGGCCGAGGTTCCGGACGCGTCGATGCGCCGCGGCGACGGCAGCCTCGTCGACGTGGCCTTCAGCGCCATCCGCATCGACGCCGGCGGGCAGTCCTATGCGCTGACCTCGTACGTCGACATCTCGCTGCGGCGCCAGGTCGAGCGCCGGCTGGCCGAGCAGGCGCAGCAGCTCGAGCAGCAGTTCGAGCAGCGCACGGCGGAGTTCGACAGCCTGTTCGAGGCCTTGCCCGACCTGTATTTCCGCGTCGCCGCAGACGGCACGGTGCTCGACTACCGTGCCGGGCGCCGCAGCGACCTGTACCGGCCACCCGAGGAATTCCTGGGCCGGCGCATGCAGGAGGTCCTGCCGCCGGCGGTGGCCGCCGATTTCGATCGCGCCGTGGAGCACGTCGCCGCGGGAGCGGCGCAGGCCGAGTTCGTCTACACGCTGGACCTGCCGCAAGGCGTTACCGGCTTCGAGGCGCGCGTCATCGCCCTCGGCACGGATTTCGTCATCGTCGTGCGCAACATCTCCGAGCGGCTGGCCTTCGAGCGCGCGCGCGAACGCGCGCTGGAAGAGGCGCGCGAACTCTCGCGCGTGCGCAGCGAGTTCCTGGCCAACATGAGCCACGAGATCCGCACCCCGCTCAACGGCATCATGGGCATGGCCCAGCTCGGCTGGGCCGCCAACGCCGGGCGCGCCACGCGCGAAACCTATGCGCGCGTGCTCGAGCTGTCGAAGTTCCTCACGGCCATCGCCAACGACGTGCTCGACTTCTCCAAGGTCGATGCCAACGCGCTCCAGATCGAATCGATCGCGGTCGACCTGGCCGAACTTGCCCGGGGCGCGGCCGAGGTGGTGGCCGAGTCGGCGCGCGCCAAGGGCCTGGCGCTCGAGGTCGAGCTCGCACCCGGGCTGCCGCCGGCCTGCCTGGGCGACCCGCTGCGGCTGCGCCAGATCCTGCTGAACCTGCTGTCCAACGCGGTGAAGTTCACCGACCGCGGCCGGGTCTCGCTGCAACTGGCGGCCGAGGGCGGGGCGCTGGTGGCGCGCGTCGCCGACAGCGGCATCGGCATCCGCGAATCCGAGCTGGCGCTGCTGTTCGAGCCCTTCCGCCAAGCCGACAGCTCGACCACGCGGCGCTTTGGTGGCACCGGGCTCGGGCTGGCGATCAGCCGGCGCCTGGCCCGGCTCATGGGCGGCGACCTGCAGGCGCGCTCGACCTGGGGCGAGGGCAGCGTCTTCGAGCTGCGCTTGCCGCTTGTCGGGGCGGCGCTGCCGGCCCCGGGCGAAGCCGGTGCCGGGCGCTGGACCGCCGAGCAGCGGCGCCTGCGCGGGCTGCGCCTGTTGGTGGCCGACGACAACCCGGTCAACCAGATCGTGCTCGAATCGGCGCTGACCCAGGAAGGGGCGAGTGTGGAACTGGTCTCGAACGGGCGCGAGGCGCTCGAGCGCGTTGCCGCGGACGGCCCCGCCTTCGACCTCGTGCTGCTCGACCTGCAGATGCCGGTCATGGGCGGCGAGGAAGCGGCGCGCCGCATGCTGGTGCGCGATCCGGCCCTGCCCATCGTCGGCCAGAGCGCCGAGGGCGGCAGCGCCGAGCGCGAGGCCTGCCTGGCCGTCGGCATGAAGGCGCTGCTGGCCAAGCCGATCGACCTCGAACTGCTGGTCGCGACGGTCGCGCGCTGGGCGCGGCGCCGCGCCGAGGCCAACGCCGGCTGAAGTAATCTCGGCGCCTTGCCGCGGGCCGCCCAGGCTTTTCTTGGGCTGAGCACGATCCGTGCTGGTCGGTTGCCGTCCCATTCGAGAAACGCCCCATGTCCGCACGCCCGATCCGCTCGATCCTCATCGCCAACCGCTCCGAAATCGCGATCCGCGTCATGCGCGCCGCGAGCGAGATGCGCATGCGCACGGTCGCGATCTATTCGCAGCAAGACCGCCAGGCCTTGCACCGCTTCAAGGCCGACGAGAGCTACCTCGTCGGCGAAGGCCAGAAGCCGCTCGCCGCCTACCTCGACGGCGAGGACATCCTGCGCATCGCGCGCCAGGCCGGGGTCGACGCGATCCACCCCGGCTACGGTTTCCTCTCGGAGAACCCCGATTTCGCCGAGAGCGTGATCGGCGCCGGGCTGCTCTGGATCGGCCCAACGCCCGAGGTCATGCGCACGCTGGGCAACAAGGTCGCGGCGCGCCACGCCGCGGTCGCCGCCGGGGTCGCGGTGATGCCGGCGACGCCGCC
>JAGWTS010000039.1 GCA_028868875.1 Burkholderiales bacterium
CCTGCGCCAGCACGGTCTTCTTCGGTTTATCGGCTTCACCCATCGGGTGAGTGTGCCAAACAGCTTCAAGTCCGCGCCAGCGCTGAAGAAATCGGCAACTTCGCGGCTTCAACTGCCGGACTTAGGGTAAATCAGTCGCAGTTGGCGGCCAGTTCCTGGTGATCCGCCTTCGTGCGCGCTGACTCGATTCGCTGTGCCAATTCGAGTGTCGGCTCCGGCGGGCCTGATGCGCAGCCAGCCGGGACGACACCCCGCAACAGCGCCGGGGCGACTTGCCGCGATGACTTCAAATTCGGATCCATGACTTGCCTCGCGAACAGCAAAGAACGGCAGGCCTCAATCAGGTTGGGCCGAGGGTTGCAATGCGGCCGCGCTCTTCGCGGCTGCATTGCGCGAGTCGCGCCCCAGGCGCCATTGCTTGACAAGTGCGTAGAGCGCCGGGATGACACCCAAGGTCAGTACCGTCGACGAAATCATTCCGCCGACCATCGGGGCGGCGATGCGGCGCATCACCTCCGAGCCGGTTCCGGTGCCCCACATGATGGGCAGCAGGCCGGCCATGATCGCCACCACGGTCATCATCTTGGGCCGCACGCGCTCGACGGCGCCTTCCATGACCGCCCCGTAGAGGTCGGCCGCGGCGGCGGGTCGTCCCTCGGCACGACAGCGCTCGCGCGCGTGCTCCCAGGCGTGGTCCAGGTAGATCAGCATGACCACGCCCGTCTCCGCCGCCACGCCGGCCAGTGCGATGAATCCGACCGCCACCGCCACCGACAGGTTGTAGCCCAGCCACCACATCAGCCAGATGCCGCCGACGAGCGCGAAAGGCACCGACAGCATGACGATGAAGGTCTCCGTCAGGCGCCTGAAATTGAGGTACAGCAGCAGGAAGATCAGCAGCAGGGTGACCGGGACCACAAACTTCATGCGCTGGATGGCGCGCTCCATGGATTCGAACTGCCCGCTCCAGGTGATGTAGTAGCCCGCCGGGAACTGCACTTGGTCGGCCACCGCCTTGCGCGCGTCGGCGACGTAGGAGCCAATGTCGCGGCCCCGGATGTCGACGAAGATGTACGCTGACAGCAGCGCGTTCTCGGTGCGGATGCCTGGCGTTCCGCGAGTGATGTGTACCTTGGCGACCTGGCCCAGCGGGACCATCGCGCCGCCCATCACGGGCACCAGCACCTGGCGCTCGATCTGCTCGGGGCTGTCGCGCAGTTCGCGCGGGTAGCGCACGGTGACGCCGAAGCGCTCGCGGCCTTCGACCATGGTCGTCACCCGGTCGCCGCCCAGCGCGGTGCCGATCACGTCGAGCAGGTCGCCCACGGACAAGCCGTAGCGGGCGAGCTGGTCGCGATCCGGATCGATGTCGAGGTAGCTGCCGCCGGTCAGGCGCTCGGCGAAAGCCGAGGTGGTTCCCGGCACAGTCTTGACGACCGCCTCGATCTGCTGGGCCAGCTTTTCCATCTCGCCGAGGTCCTTGCCGAACACCTTGATTCCGATGGGTGTGCGGATGCCGGTGGAGAGCATGTCGATGCGCGCCTTGATCGGCATCGTCCAGGCGTTGGAGACGCCCGGGAACTGCAGCGCCTTGTCCATCTCGGCGATCAGGCCGTCGATCGTCAGCCCGGGGCGCCATTCGGACTCCGGCTTCAGGTTGATCACCGTCTCGGACATCTCGACCGGCGCGGGGTCGGTCGCGGTGTTGGCGCGTCCCGCCTTGCCGAAGACCGAGGCGACTTCCGGAAAACTCTTGATGATCTTGTCCTGGGTCTGCAGGACTTCCGCAGCCTTGGTGATCGACATGCCCGGCAGCGAAGCCGGCATGTAGAGCAAGCTGCCTTCGTTGAGCGTGGGCATGAACTCGCTGCCGAGCCTCGAGGCCGGATACCACGACGCTGCCAGCGTGATGGCAGCCAGCGCGATGGTGAGCTTCTTCCAGCGCATGACCGCCGCGATGATCGGGCGGTAGACCCAGATCAGGAATCGGTTCAGGGGATTCCTGGACTCCGGCATGATCTTGCCGCGGATGAACAGCATCATCAACACCGGCACCAGCGTCACCGACAGGAGCGCCGCGCCGGCCATCGAGAAGGTCTTCGTGTAGGCCAGCGGCGAGAACAGGCGCCCCTCCTGCGACTCCAGCGTGAACACCGGCAGGAACGACACGGTGATGATCAGCAGCGAGAAGAACAGCGCCGGCCCCACTTCCTTGCAGGCATCGAGCATTGCCGCGGCGCGTTCGGGCACGCTGTGGTCGGGCCGCAGCCGCTCCAGGTGCTTGTGCGCGTTCTCGATCATCACGATGGCCGCGTCCACCATGGCGCCGATGGCGATGGCGATTCCACCCAGGCTCATGATGTTCGAGTTCATGCCCAGCGCATGCATCGCGATGAAAGCGATCAGGACCCCGACCGGCAGCATCACGATCGCGACCAGCGCCGAGCGCAGGTGCATCAGGAAGATCACGCACACCGCGGCGACGATGAGGCTCTCTTCGAGCAGGGTGCGCTTCAAGGTATCGATGGCGCGGTAGATCAGGTCCGATCGGTCGTACACCGCCTGGATGCTCACGCCCTGCGGCAGGCCGGCGGAGATTTCCGCCATCTTCGACTTGATGTTCTGGATGACCTCGAGCGCGTTCTGCCCGAAGCGCGACATCGCGATGCCCGAGACCACCTCGCCTTCGCCGTTGAACTCCGACAGGCCGCGCCGCTCGTCGGGCGCCAGTTCGACGCGGGCGATGTCGCGGATCAGCACCGGCGTGCCGCCTTCGCTCTTGACGACGAGGCCTTCGATGTCCGACCTGCCGCGCAGGTAGCCCCGGCCGCGCACCATGTATTCGGTCTCGGCCATCTCGATGACGCGCCCGCCGACATCGCGATTGGATTCGCGGATGACCTGCGACACCTTCGTCAAAGGGATGCCGTAGCTGCGCAGCTTCAGCGGATCGACCGTGACCTGGTAGGTCTGGACGAAGCCGCCCAGCGACGCGACTTCCGCAACCCCCGGGGCCTTGGTCAGCTGGTAGCGCACATACCAGTCCTGGATCGTTCGCAGCTCGGCCAGCGTCTTGTTCTTGGCCAGCAGCACGTATTCGTAGACCCAGCCGACGCCCGTGGCGTCCGGGCCGAGCGACGGCGTCACGCCCTGGGGCAATCGGCTGGATGCGAAGTTCAGGTACTCCAGCACCCGGCTGCGGGCCCAGTAGATGTCCGTGCCGTCGTCGAAGATGACGTAGACGAACGAGGCCCCGAAAAACGAGAAGCCGCGTACGACCTTGGACTTGGGAACCGCGAGCATGGCCGTGGTCAGCGGATAGGTAACCTGGTCCTCGACCACCTGGGGCGCCTGGCCGGGGTATTCGGTGTAGACGATGACCTGGACGTCGGAGAGATCGGGCAAGGCGTCGAGCGGTGTCTTGATCACGGCGAATACGCCGCCGATGACCACGAAGACCGTAGCCAGAAGGATCAGGAACGGATTCCTGCCGGACCATTGGATGATCTTGGAGAGCATTGGGGTCCTCGCCTCAGTGGCCGGTGTGCGAACGTGGCGCCACCGAGGTCACCACGTATTCGCCAGGCTGCCTTTCGACGAACTCGAAGCCCACTTGCTGGCCCGGCTGCAGGCCCTTCAGCAAGGCTGCGTTGGCGGCCTTGAACTCCATCGTCATGGCCGGCCATTTCAGATCGGCGATGGGCTGGTGCTCGACCGTGATCGTGCCGGCCTTCGGGTCGATGCTCTCGATCCGTCCTTCGCCGCGATGCCCGGTGGCGGCGCCCGTCGAGGCGGGCGTCGCGGCCGCACCCGAGGCGGCCGCACTCGCTGCAGCGGTCGTGCTGTCGTGGTCCGCGTGCCCGCCCATCCCGCCGATGACCGCCTTGAGGTTGCTTTCGGCATCGATCAGGAAGTTGGCTGCGACCACGACCTGCTCGCCCGCGGTGACGCCTTTGACGACCTCGATCAGGTTCTCGCCGCGACCGCCCAATTCGACCTCGCGCGGCTCGAACACCCCCTCCTTGCGCTGGACGAGCACGATGCGCCGGGTCCCGGTGTCGATGACGGCGGAATCGGGAACCGTGAGCACCGGCGCCTTGCCGCCGACGGCGAGTTCCAGCTGCGCAAACATCGCCGGCTTGAGCTTCTGGCTGGGATTGGCGAGTTCGACGCGCACCGGAACGGTCCTGGTTGCAGCGGTCATGGTCGGATAGACGTAGGTGATCCGGCCGTCGAAGGTCTCGCCGGCGTACGCCGTCGTGGTGATCCTGGCCTTGGCGCCTGTCTTGACCAGGCCGATGTCCTGCTCGCTGACATCGGCGATGACCCAGACCGACGACAGGTCCGTCACCTGGTACAGCATGTCGCCGGGCATGAAGCGCATGCCTTGCAGCGCCTTCTTCTCGGTCACCACGCCCGAGACCGGCGACGCAAACGTGAGGGTGCGCTGGGCCTGGCCGGTCTTTATCAGCGCCGCGATCTGGCCCGGCGAGAGATCCCAGTTGCGCAGCCGCGTCAGGCTCGACTCGGCCAATTGCCGCATGCCGTCCAGCGCTTGCCCGCCGGCGTCCTTCATGGCCAGCTGGCCCTGCATCGCAATGGCGTATTCGCGCTGGGCCGCGACGAGTTCGGGGCTGTAGGCCTCGAACAGGGGCTGGCCTCGGGCGACGAACTGGCCGGTCGCGTTGACGTGCAGTCGCTCCACGTAGCCTTCGAACTTCGGCGCGATGGCGTAGATGCGTCGCTCGTCAGGCTCGACTCGGCCGGCCGCGCGCACGGTCTTGCCCAGCAGCTGCATGGACGCCGCCGCGGTGCGCACGCCGAGTTTCTGGATCTTCTGCGTGCTGATTCGGACCTCGCTTGGCGAGGCCGATGGGCCGGATTCGGACGCGTCGTCCTCGCCCTCGTAGACGGCCACGTAGTCCATCCCCATCGGGTCCTTCTTCGGCACGGGGGAGGTGTCCGCAAGGCCCATGGGATTGCGGTAGTAGAGGATCTTGCGGGCTTTCGGGGTCGGGGTCGGGGCCGCCGGCGCCGCGCCCGCAGCCTGCGCGGCATCGGGCGCGTGGCCGCGGCTGCCGAGCCAGTAGCTGCCGGCCGCGACGACGGCAAGAGCGGCGATCGCAAGCGTGGTGGTCGCAGGGGTCTTCACAGATCTTCTCCAAGAATCTTTTCGATGTCGGCCAGGCGGTTCTGCCCTTCGACCTGAACCTCGAGCAATTCCTGCCTGGCCAGGCGTATCTGGCGTTGCGCATCCAGGACCGTCGCGAAGTCGACCTTGCCGTTCTCGTACGAGGCCAGCGCGGACTGCAGGCTGAGTTCGGACTGAGGCAACAGCTGCGTCCGGACCAGCTTCTCGGTGCGCCGGGTGGCGTCCAGGCCCGACAGGTCCGCCCCGAGGTCGCCGAGCAGCTGGTTCGACAAAGCCTGCACCCGCGAGCGCGCGGCATCGATCATCGCGTCGGCCTCGCGCTCCTGGCTGCGGCGCGATGCCTGCTGCAAGGGAATGTTGACCTCGACCATCAAGTCCCAGGTGGTGAGGCGGGAACCCGACTGCGACGGCGCCACGCCGACCAGCACATCGGGGTAGCGGTTGCGTTGCGTGAGTTCGCGGTTCTTGCGCGCTCCCTCCAGCCGCGCAAGCTCGGCCTGGATCAGGGGGTTGTGATGGCGCGCCCTTTCCGCGAGCGACGCGGCATCGGCGACGCTGACCGCCGGCAGCGGTCGCAACACTGCGGGCTCGGCCAAGGCCGCCGCGCCGTCGCGTGCCAGCAGCGCGTTGAGCCGCGCGTGGACGGCCTGCTTCTGGCTCTCCAGAGCGATCAGCTCAGTGCGGACGGCGGTCTGCTCCAGTTGCGCCCGGATCGCGTCCTGCTGGGCGGCCAGACCGCCCGCGTAGCGCGCCTGCGCCATCTGCTCCAGGCGCGACAGCAGCGCCAGCACTTCGCGGGTCAGCCGCTCCTTGCCGAAGACGCCGAAGTATTCGGCATAGGCCATCTTGATGCGCGCGGACAGGTCGACCCAGGTCGCCTCGGCACGGGCATCGGCCTGCGTGGCCTCGGCCGCCGCGGCGTCGCGCCGGAGATCGCGCTTTCCCCAGGCCGGAATGGACTGCATCAAGGTGTACTTGGTTTGTCCCACGCGCCAGGGCAGGAGGTTCGGTGACGCGTCGCTGCCGTAGTTGCTGATGTTCATCGGTTCGATGCGCAACACCGGGTCCGGCAGGGCCCCGGCCGGACCGACGCGCTCGGCCGCCGCGAGTGCCTCCTGGCGCGCTGCACCGAGCTCGGGGCTGCGCGCCCGGGCATAGATCAGGAGGCCCAGGACGTCGGTCCCGAGAGGCGGCTCCTGGGCCGCCGCCGGGCCCGCCCCGGCCGCCGCCGCGGCGAGGACGAAGCCCAGCTCGCGCGCCCTTCGCGCGAGGAGCTTCCACGCTCGCGCGGCCGGGGGTCCATCCTGGCCGTGCGCCGCCTGCGGGGCGGCATTTTGTGGGTGAATCATCGATGGCCTCCAGACGAGAGGTGATGCGCCGGGTTGCCCGAGGCGCCAGAGGCGGTTCAGGCTTCGAACGCGACAAGAGGTCCGCCTCGCGGCCGGCCACCGGACGATGGATCGACGCGGCAAGACGGCATGGCACCGGGGCGGGCAAGGGCCAGCGCCGGTGTCAGGCGCTATAGAGTCAGGCGCAGGAACGCGATGGGGATCGGGGGTGCCGCAACGCCGTCCCGGCTGGGCACCCAGAGTCGAACCGGCGCAAATGCCGGTGCGGGCAGAAGCACTGCGATCCTGATCGGAATCGCCGCAGTGCCCTGGATCTTGTCAATGGTCGACTTCAGCGTCGGAAGGGAGACGCTCGCCTGGTCGCAGAATTCATGGCAGTTCGAACGGTGCGCCGAATCGTGCGATATCGAGGCGCTGTCGTCGGAAGCTGCGGCGCCTGGCCCGCAGTGGTCATTACCTGTGACTGTTGCTGCGGGACGATGCTGCGCCGGCATTCCAAAGGCGTGATCGACACGCGAAGGCACAGCCATCACCGAGCCGGACGCAAGACAGGCATTGGCTACTCCTGTACCTACACCGAATAGCCACAGGAACAGCAAACCTGCTGCCCAGCGGCGTAGTTGGTGGCGGTAACGGAACATGGCAAATGACCGATGGATTCAGCGATCGATGATAGTGCGCTCGCGCAGTGCTGTGTGTGCTTGACGAGGGTCAAACTGCCATCTGCGAGCGGACCGGCCGCCGAACTCATCGAGCCGATTCAAGAATTTGAGCCGAGCCTGTGCCGGGCAATGATCTTGCCTTCGCGAAGCGAGAGCCAACCCGCCTATTGCGCCGGGCGCGATGAACCTGCCGCGCCCGAGTGCCCCTCGAGCCGTCGCATGCAAGCGACCGGCACGTGCCCGGCCACCGCGCTCATGGTCGCCAACCCACCTGGTACTCCGAGTCAGATCGGGATTGGTTCGAAATCGCGGCTCAGCCATGAAATTCGGTCAACTACCGGCGTGCCGAGGCGCCGATCTGGTCATGCCGGGCACGGACCTGCGGCGGCCATTGCGACTTGATCCAGGAGAGCGCTGCCACGATTTCCTGGTCGGTCAGGACGCCTCGATAGACCGGCATGGTGGTTCTGTAGCCCGGGTCTCCTGCGACGGCAGCGACACCGTCGCGCGTGATTCGGATCAGCACTTCGTCCGTGTGATGCCAGGTGTGTCCGCTGGCGTCGTGCGGGGGGGCCGGCAGCATTCCGTCGGGGCCGCGCACGCGCCAGTTCGGCTGGCCTTGCAGGGAGTCCCCATGGCATACCGCGCAATGCCGACGATAGATGGCGGCCCCCTGGTCCGTAAGCCGACGGTCGTCGGGACGAAGGACCGCGGCGGTGGACCCGTCCGGACTGGATTCGGTCCCGATCCACCACCATGCCCCAGCGGCCACCGCCGCGACAAGCAGGGGAGAAATGCCTGCTGCAAGCCTTGCATTCATTCGATGCGACCTTCAGCCATGACCCGCGAACGCGTCAACGCCGCGGAATACTCAGCCAGAACATGTTGCGTCCTTCTTCTGAAACGATGCCGGCCGAGCCGCCATGCGCTTGCGCGATCGCCCGCACGATGGCCAGGCCCAGTCCGGCGCCTTCGACGGTCCGTTGACGCGCAGGGTCGACGCGATAGAAGCGGTCGAAAAGGTGCGGCAGATGCTCGCCGCCGATCTCTTGGCCCGGATTTTCGACTTCGATGCGCACCGCAGAACGTTCTTCCAAGAGCCGAACCACGACCACCTCCCCGCGCGCGGTGTGTCGCAAGGCATTGCCGACCAGGTTGCTGACCGCGCGCTGCAGCATGCCGCGATGGGCGCGGACGCAGAGCGGCTCTGCGCTTGCGCCATCGAGCCGCAACTCGACGCCAGCCTCCTCGCTCCATGCCTCGAAATAGTCGAACACCGAGCGCACCTCGGCATCGAGCTCGACGGTTTCGGTTCGCAATTGACGCTGCGGGTTCTCGGTTTGTGCGAGAAACAACATGTCGCCGATCATCTTTCGCATCCGATCCAGCTCGTCCAGCCCGGTGTACAGAATCTCCCGGTAGGCGGCCGCGGGGCGCTCCTTCGAGAGCGCGACCTGCGTTTGCGTCATCAGATTGGTGACCGGCGTCCGCAACTCATGGGCGATGTCCGCGGAGAAGTGCGACAGTCGCTCGAAGCTCGCCTGCAATTGTCCCAGCATGGAGTTGAACGAAGCCACGAACGTGGAAAGCTCCGCCGGCACGGCAGCGGGTTCGAACCGGGTGTGCAGTTGATCGGAATTGATCTCCCGCACGGCTGCCCCGATTCGCCGCAGCGGCGCATGTCCCCAGCGCACCGAGACGCATACCGCCAGCACCGACATGGCGGTGGCCAGCACGGCACCCCAGAACAAGCCCTGCCTCAAGTGCGGAAGGTAATGCTGGTGGGCATTCGTGGAGACCGTGACGAGTACGCGCTCGCCGTGCATGTCGATGACGCTGCCCCGAAAGCTGTCGTTGCCAATCGCCCAGCTCGCAAGCGAGTCGCGCTCCAGGCTGCGCCGGGGAGCGGCGGCAAGCGCCATCGACAGAAGCGCCTGCGGCGCATCGACATAGATCGCGCGCCCCCGCGCGTCGAAGACTCCGAAGTAGACTCCGTGGTGGCCAGCGACCGCGCGGGCGAGCCGGTCGCGCAAGGCGGCTTCGTCGTCGTGCCGAGGAAGCGTTCCCAGAGCCCTGGCGATGGACTCGGTCACGGCCTGCAACTCACCGAAGTCCAGGTCTTCGAAATGCTGTTCGACCGATCGGGACACGATCCACGCGCTGAGGGCGAACACCATGGCCACCGACAAGCCCACCGCGAGGGTGATGCGCAGGGCGAGCGACCAGGGCCGCGTGCCGGACGCCTCATTCGTCATCCGGAACATCCAACATGTAGCCCATGCCCCGGACGGTCTGGATCAGCTTGGTGTCGAACCCGTCGTCGACCTTCACCCGCAGGCGCCGGATCGCGACATCGATGATGTTGGAGTCGCAGTCGAAGTTGATGTCCCAGACATGGGAGGCGATCAATGAGCGGGGCAGCACCTCGCCGCGGCGACGCAGCAGTAACTCCAGCAGCGCGAATTCCTTGGCCGTCAGGATCAGGCGTCGACCCGCGCGCGTGGCGCGGCGGCGCAGCAGGTCGATCGAGAGGTCGGCCACATCGAGCCGCTCGGCCAGCGGCACGGCCAGGCCCCTGCGCAGCAGGGTTCGCACCCGGGCCAAAAGCTCGGAGAACGCAAAGGGCTTGACCAGGTAGTCGTCGGCGCCCGCTTCCAGCCCCTTGACGCGATCGTCGACGCCGTCGCGGGCGGTCAGGAACAGCACCGGGGTCTTGCGGCCGGCGTCGCGCAAGGCCTTCAGGATGCGCAAGCCGTCGACGTCAGGGAGCATCACATCGAGAATGAAGAGGTCGTGGTCGCCCGTCATGGCCAGGTGGTGACCGTCGAGCCCCGTGCGCGCGAGATCGACGACGAACCCTGCCTCGCTGAGCCCCTGGTGCAAGTAGTTTGCCGTGAGGGCTTCGTCTTCGACGACCAGCAGCTTCATGGATCTTGGGTCCGTGTCCTCGAGGTTCTTGTTTCGGCCGTTTGGCAGGCGCCCAACCTGCCGCCAGCCTACGCCAGCGCAAGTGTCGTTCACATGACCGTTCGATGACGGATTCTTCATCTGACGGTCATCGCCTGGGTCGCTGCCGCCGCCCACCATGCGCGGCGTCAACTCTTCCCAACCGAACGACAGCATGACGGACATCCTCATTCCCACGGCACTGCGGCGGCGCCGCTTCGTGCAAGGCCTGGCCGCGGGCGGCGTGCTGGCCGGCCTCTCCCCTTTCACATGGCCGGCCCAGGCCGCGGGCGAGACCGCCGCCCGGTCCGCGCCGGTCCTGACGGGGACTGAATTCCAGCTGGAAGTGGCCGAACTGCCGGTCGACTTCACGGGCAGGCCACGCCTGGCGACCGCCATCAACGGCTCGATACCCGCGCCGACCCTGCGCTGGCGCGAAGGCGACGAGGTCACGATCCGCGTCACCAACCGCCTGCCGGTGCTTACCTCCATCCATTGGCACGGCATCATTCTGCCCTTCCAGATGGACGGCATGCCCGGCCTGAGCTTTGCCGGCATCGCCCCGGGCGAGACCTTCACCTACCGCTTCAAGGTCGAACAGAGCGGCACCTTCTGGTACCACTCGCACGCCGGCCACCAGGAGCAGACTGGCATGTACGGCGCGATCGTGATCGACCCGCGCGACGGCGGCTCGCGCCGTGCGGACCGCGAGCACGTGGTGCTGCTGTCGGACTGGACCGACGACGACCCGGCCCGCGTGCTGCACAAACTGAAGGCCCAGGGCGACTACTACAACCTCAACGAGCCGACCTTTCCGGACTTCATCCGCGACGCCTCGACGAACGGCCTCGGTGCGGCGCTCGACCGGCGTCGAATGTGGAACCAGATGCGCATGAGCCCGACCGACCTGGGCGACCTGTCGGCGCGCGCCCTGACCTTCCTGACGAATGGCGTGACGCCCGCCGGCAACTGGACCGGCCTGTTTCGGCCCGGCGAGCGCGTGCGGCTGCGCTTCATCAACGGCGCCGCCAACACCTTCTACGACGTGCGCATTCCGGGACTGAAGCTCAGCGTCGTCGCCGCCGACGGCACCGAGCTCGATCCGGTGACGGTGGACGAATTCCGCTTCGGTCCCGGCGAGACCTACGACGTGATCGTCCAACCCAGGGACGAGGTCTACACCCTGTTCGCGCAGGCGATGGAGCGTACCGGCTACGCCCGCGGCACCCTGGCCGTGCGCACCGGCCTCGAGGCGCCGGTGCCCAAGACCGACCCGGTGGTCTGGCTCGGCATGGCCGACATGATGGGCGCCATGGACCATGGGGCGATGGGCGCGATGGACCACGGCAGCATGGCAGGCATGAGCCACGACGGCATGCCAGGCATGGATGCCGCCGCGATGGGCCACGGCGCGGCTACCTCCAACTCGCTGGCGCGGCCCGGCATGAAGGTGCGCCATGCCCGCAGCGAATACGGCCCCAGCGTGGACATGCGCGTGGATCAGGCACGCACCGGCCTCGACGACCCGGGTATCGGCCTGCGCGACAACGGTCGGCGCGTGCTGACGCTGGCCGACCTGCACACGGTCGGCGGGCCGCTCGACCCTCGCGGCGCGGAGCGCGAGATCGAGTTGCACCTCACCGGCAACATGCATCGCTATACCTGGTCGATCGACGGCCTGGCGTTCGGCTCGTCGACGCCGGTGAGCCTGGCCTACGGCGAGCGAGTTCGCGTCATCCTGCACAACGACACCATGATGACCCACCCCATGCACCTGCACGGGATGTGGAGCGAGCTGGAGTCTCCCGACGGCCGCTTCCTGGCGCGCCGCCACACGATCCCGGTGCAGCCGGCGCAGCGCTTGAGTTTTCTGCTCACGGCCGACGCCGTCGGGCGCTGGGCCTGGCACTGCCACCTGATGCTGCACATGGTCCAAGGCATGTTCCGCGAAGTGGTCGTGGCCTGAGCACACCACCGCCATGAACCCGAAAGGAAACAGCGTGTCTCGTCACAACCACCCCGTGCTGCGTGCTGTGGCGTTTGCTGCAGCCCTCGCTTGTGGCCAGGCCTTTGCCCAGCCCGTCGGCCACGACAGCCAGCACGACGGCGCACAGGCGGCCGCCGCGGCAGCGCCCGCAGTCACGGCACCCAGCCCCATGGCGCCCGCGCCGATGACGGGCATGGACCATGGCAACCCGCAGATGCAGGGCGGCTCCGCACCACCCGACGCGCGGGATCCGAACGCCTACTCCGGTGGCTACACGCTGAGCACCGGTCCCCACTTGATATCTTCCGAGCATCAGCTCCGCCTGGGCGACGAGGACAGCACGGGCTTCGTGCTTGCCGATCGCCTGGAGGCCTGGCGCGGCGACGGCCAAACCACCGGCGCCTACGACCTGCTGGCTCGTTACGGGGGGGACTTCAATCGGCTCGTCGTCAAAGGCGAGGGCGAGTTCGCCAGCGGCAAGCTGGAGACTTCGCGCACCGAGGCTCTGTGGAGCCGTGCCGTTGCCACCTTCTGGGACGGCCAGGTCGGGCTGCGCCACGACACAGGTCCGGGACCCGGCCGAAACTGGCTCGCCCTGGGCGCTGCGGGGCTGGCACCGTACTGGTTCGAAGTCGACGTTGCGGCCTATGTCGGCGAGGGTGGGCGCAGCGCCCTGCGCCTGGCCGGCGAATACGAACTGCTGTTGACGCAGAAGCTGATCCTGCAGCCCCGCATGGAACTCGCAGCCTACGGCAAGAGCGACCCGGCCAACGGCATCGGCAAAGGGGTGTCCACGGCCAGCGCCGGGATCCGCCTGCGCTACGAGATCGACCGCCAGCTCGCGCCGTACGTCGGTGTGGAGTGGACCGGCCGGTTCGGCGAGACCGCCGACCTGGCAAGGGCCGAAGGCCTGCGCACGAGAGACACACGCGTCGTGGCCGGCCTACGCCTGTGGTTCTGACGCCATGCGCGCCAGGCATCGGAGAGAACCTCAACCATCCACCGGAGAAGAGAATGCAGATGAACGTACGAATCCTCAAACTCGCCCTCGTCGCCGCACTGACGGCGCCAGCACTGGTGTTCGCCGCCGGCAGTCACGCGGGCGGCGACGGCGATGGTCACGGCGAGGCGATGAACGACATGCACGAGGACATGCACGGCGGCGCCGGCATGGTCGGGCAGGGTCCGGCGGCCGGCATGCCGGGCGATCCCTCGAAGGTCAGCCGCACGGTGCCGGTGGAGATGGACGACAACATGCGGTTCACGCCAGCGCAGATCAGCGTAAAAGCCGGGGAGACGATCCGCTTCTTCGTTGTCAACAAAGGCAAGGTGCGACACGAGATGGTGATCGGCACCGCCGCCGAACTCGACGAACACGCGCAGATGATGCGCAAGATGCCCGGCATGCAGCACGCGGAAGCCAACCAGCTCAGCCTCGAACCGGGACAGCGCAGCGCCATCGTCTGGACTTTCGACAAGGCGGGCAGCTTTGCCTTTGCTTGCATGGTGCCCGGGCACAAGGAGGCCGGCATGGTGGGCAAGATCGTCGTGAACTGAGTGCAGGCTGGACAAGGCGCGGCGCGAGACGCCTCTGACGGCACTCGCCGGCCGGCGGCGTTAGAGGTACTCTTATGTGGAGTTGTCTGGGCGGAGCAGGTATGGGCGCCATGATGATCGGAATGGGTCTGTTTTGGCTGCTCGCGATCGTCGGGCTGGTCCTCGGCATTGCGGCGCTCAGCAAATACCTGAAGCGGCGACCTGAAGCGCGGGGAAGGGAAGAGAGGCCATGAGCGTCATCTGGACCCGGAGAGGCGCGCTGCAGGCCTTCGCTGCGGGAGCGGGTGCGCTGGCCACGCCGCTCTCGTTGCGAGCGCAATCGCGGGCGTCGGTCGATCTCGTCTTGCGGATCACGGCGCTTCCCGTCAGCCTGCAGATGCGTGCCGGCCAAGAAACCCGCGGCCTGCGTTACACGGGTGAGGTGCTTCAAGGCCGGCATGACGCGTTCCGGAACGTGCCAGGAAATCTCGGCCCGACTCTGGAGCTTTGGCGCGGCGAGCGCGTGCGCATCCAGGTCGTGAACCGCACGTCCGAGCCGACAGTGGTGCACTGGCACGGCATGATCGTGCCCTCTGCCGCGGACGGCCACCCGCACCAGGCGGTGGCTTCCGGCGACAGCTACACCATCGCGTTCACGGTGCAGAACCCGGCGGGGACGTATCTCTACCACCCGCATCCGCACGGTCTCACCGGCGCGCAGACTTATCGCGGCCTGGCGGGCCTGCTGATCGTCAGGGATCCGGCGGAACGTGCGTTCGGGCTGCCGCCGCGCGAAAACGAACTGGCGCTCGTGCTCCAGGACCGGCGCTTCACGTCGGAGAATCAGCTTGTGTTCAAGCGCTCCATGATGGACGCCATGAACGGCGTGCTCGGCGACACGGTGCTGGTGAACGGCGTCGCCGATGCGGCATTCAAGGTTGCGCCGCGCGCCTACCGCTTGCGCATCGCCAACGTATCCAATGCCCGGATCTACAAGCTGGCCTGGTCCGACGACCGCCCCTTGCGCGTCATCGGCACCGATGGCGGCCTGTTCAGCGGCAGCGAGGGCATCCAGGAACGCCCGTACGTGACGCTATTTCCCTTCCAGCGCGTCGAACTGCTCGAGGATTTTGGAGCGCGGCGCGACGGCGCTGAAATCGCTCTTCTCAGCCGCGCCTTCGCGGAGCTTGGGGGAATGGGCGGAATGATGGGCGGGGACATGATGGGCAGCCGCATGATGCGGGGAACGATGGGCCCGGGCCAGGGCGAGGCGCTCCAGCTCGCCCGCTTCACGGTCTCGCCGGGGGCGCGCACGCGCGTCGAAGCCCTGCACCTGCCGCCGGATGCACCGCTGCCGCGCGCAGGCAGGCACGAGTTGCACACGCAGCTGGCCTTCCAGCACATGCGCGGCTTTCTCAATGGCCGCAGCTTCGATGTCGAAGATCCCACCGCGGTAGCGCAAGACGAGCGTCTGCCCGCCCGCCAGGTTTCAGTCTGGACATTCGCCAATGACGGGCCGGGCATGGCGATGCCTCACCCGATGCATGTCCATGGCGTGCAGTTCCGGATTCTCGAGCGCCGCGGTGGCGATGCGCCCGCGGACCTGCGCGACGGCCTGGTCGATATGGGCTGGCACGACACGGTCGGCATCTTTCCCGGCGAGCGCGTGCGCATCGCACTCGAGCCCAAGTTGCCGGGCCTGTTCATGTACCACTGTCACAACCTGGAGCATGAAGACGGCGGAATGATGCGGAACTGCGTCTTTGAGGGTTGAGGTTGTTGGCGTTCCGCCTCGTGAGTCGACGCGCAGCCGGGAAGGTATGCTGAGCTGTCGCGAATCGGTGTCTGAGTCTTAGAACCCTCTTGAACTCTGAATCAAGACGCGCGTTGCATGAGAGCGATCCAAACCATGGGAGGCCTGCGCGGAGTGACGCGCCTGGCGACCGTTCGCGCATCGGGCTCTTGGTAATGTTGCCAGTCGCTGCGGCGTGAGCACTCCGTTCAACGCAGCGGCACGAACCTGCGCCAGACAGTACGCCCCTTCGTTGATCCAGCGCATCTGCTGCTTCTTGGCCATGCGGTGGCTCGGCAACAGGTTTGACGCCCATGGCGATCACTGGTTGCATGTCGGCGGCAAAGGCGGCAAAGGCGGCAAAGGCGGCAATACAGGAGAGAAAGGCAAGGTCGCTCCGCTGCCCGGGCTGGCGCGAAGGGCGCTCGAGCCTCAACTGGTCGAGTGCCGCCTGCCGGTGGCGCCGGCGAAGTGGTACCCGGCCACGCCTTTGACAGGCCGCCTCGACGGCGAGGCCGGCATCACCGCCAAGCGGCTCTGGGCTATCGTGACGAGGTTCCC
This sequence comes from Burkholderiales bacterium, assembly GCA_028868875.1. GTDB lineage: Bacteria > Pseudomonadota > Gammaproteobacteria > Burkholderiales > Burkholderiaceae_C > Rubrivivax. Next base: position 15,986 of record JAGWTS010000039.1, read on the forward strand.
GAAAGCACAGGGCGCGCGCGAGACGCCGTTTTGCAAGTCGTTTTCATGAGGACCGGGGCGCCGCACTACCTGGCGCGGGCGATCTTGCGCAGCAACTCGATCAGCAGCGCGCGCTCGCCGAAGCTGAGAAAGTCCAGGCGCTCGGCCTCGCCGGCGACGACGCGGCGAAGCGCCTCTGCGGCCTGGCGCTCGCCCTTGGCGGTCAGATAGAGGTTTTGCGAGCGCCGGTCGGCGGTGCTGGCCTCGCGCCGGATGAGGCCGCCCTCGCTCAGGCGGTCGACGATCATGGTCACGCTGGCGGCCGTCACGTCCAGCGCCTTCGCGATGCGCGCCGGCGTCGCGCCCGGGTTGTCGCGCAGCAGCGCGACGAGCGTGAACTCGACCGGGCGCAGGCCGAATGGGGTGCGCACCTGTTCGTCGAAGTTGCGCGTCGTCGCGATCCGGGCCTGCGCGAGGTGGTATCCGATGACCTCGTTGAGCCCGCTCTCGGCCAGTTGGCCTTGCGGCGTGAGGGCGTGTGAAGGCTCCTGGGGTTTGCGCATGGAGCGATTCTGCGGCATGGGTCTGCGTCGACATTCTGATTGACCCATTGAAACAATTGGCGAAATACGCAGCTGGTTTACCTAGGGAAACGCCTGACGTGATGCTTTATCAAGTGAAATATATTGATCGCAGGGCACCGCGGGCGCAGTGCCTGGCACCCCGAGGAGGAATCCCCATGCGCACCCCCCATCCCCTGGCCCTCGTGCCCCTGGCCGCGGCCGCCCTGCTCGGCGGCTGCGCTGGCGGCGACGCCGTCATTCCCCGCCTCGCCGCCGCCAGCGGTGCCAGCCTGGGCAGTTGCGCCAGCCTCGCGACGGCGTTCAGCTTCGCCAACACCAGCATCACCTCGGCCGTGGACGTGCCGGCCGGCACGCTCACGCTGGGCGGCCAACCCGTGCCCGAGCACTGCCTGGTGACGGGCACGATGGATTCCCGCGCCGGGCTTAACGGCGGTTACGCGATCGGCTTCGAAGTGCGCCTGCCCGACAACTGGAACGGGCGCTTCTATTACCAGGCCAACGGCGGCGCCGACGGCAACGTCGTGCCCGCGCAGGGCGCGCTCGGGGGCGGGCCCGTCACCGGGGCGCTGATGCAGGGCTTCGCGGTGCTGAGTTCCGACGCCGGCCACAACGCGGCGCAGAACGCCCCCGGCAGCGCCAACTTCGGCAACGATCCGCAGGCGCGCCTGGACTACGGCTACCAGGCCGTGGGCAAGCTCACGCCGATGGCCAAGAGCCTGATCGCCGCCGGCTACGGCAAGGCGCCCGATCGCTCCTACATCGGCGGCTGCTCCAACGGCGGGCGCCACACGATGGTGGCGGCATCGCGCTATGCCGACCAGTTCGACGGCTACCTGGTCGGCGACCCCGGCTTCCACCTTCCCAGGGCGGCGACCGCCAACATCGCCGGCTACCAGCAATACCTGACGCTGGCCAGCACGGCGGGCAACGCCGCCACCGGTTTCACCCAGGCCGAGCGCACCCTGGTCTCGAACGCGGTGCTCGCCAAGTGCGACGCGCTGGACGGCGCGACCGACGGCCTGGTGCAGGACACCGCCGCCTGCCAGGCCGCCTTCGACATCAACCGCGACGTGCCCACCTGCAGCGGCAGCCGCGACGGCACCTGCCTGAGCAGCGCGCAGAAGACGGTCATCGGCCAACTCTTCGCCGGCGTGAAGGCCGGCGACGGCTCGAAGATCTATGCCTCCTGGCCCGTCGACGCCGGGCTGGGTACCAACGGCTGGTCGTTCTGGAAATTCACCGTGCCGGCCATCCTCGACTCGATGGCGGTGGGCGAGATCTTCCAGACGCCGCCGGAAGATCCCACCACCTTCGTCGGCCCGACTTTCGCGGCCACCGGCAGCGTGGACCAGATGCTCGCCCGCATCATGGCGACGAACGCGACCTTCACCGAATCGGGCTGGAGCTTCATGGTGCCCCCCAACGAGACCGACCTCTCGGCGCTCAAGAATCGTGGCGCCAAGATGATGCTCTACCACGGCACCTCGGACCCGATCTTCTCGTACAACGACACGCTCGCCTGGTACCAGGGGCTGGCGCAGGCCAACGACGGCGACGCCACGAACTTCGCGCGCCTGTACAGCATCCCGGGCATGAACCATTGCTCGGGGGGCCCGGCGACCGACCAGTTCGACATGCTCTCGCAACTCGTGGCCTGGGTCGAGCAAGGCCAGGCGCCCGGCGCCGTGATCGCGACGGCGCGCGGCGCCGGCAACCCCGGCGGCGTCAACGCCGACGTGCCCGCCACCTGGTCCCCGAACCGCACGCGGCCGCTGTGCCCCTACCCGCAGGTGGCGCGCTACAAAGGCAGCGGCAGCCTGGACGAAGCGGTCAACTTCGCCTGCCAGTAGGACGCTGCGGGCGCCGTGGGCGCCCGCAGCCGCGCGTCAGTCTCGCGCGTGGCCGCCCGCCTTGGCAAAGGCCGCTGCCACGGTCCGGGCCAGGAGCTTCTGGCCGGACACGCTCGGATGGACATCGCATGCGAAGGGCGGCGCCGCGGCCTGCGGGTTCGCGCCGTTGAGCAAGCCCGCCACGCAGGTCTTTCCATTGAAGGGCGCCGCGGCATTCTGGAACGCGCTGAAGGCGTCGGCGACCACGGCCCCGTTCGCGGCGGCCACGGCCGCGAGCGTGTCGTTGAGCGCGCTCGTGAAGCCGGTGCCCAGGGCATCCGAGTAGTCCAGCGAATAGTAGTTGACCACCATCAGCACGCCCTTGAAGCCCGTTGCCTTCAGGTTGCCGAGGAGGGTGTTCATGTTCGCGTAGACCGCGCCCAGGGTCGCCGGCAATCCGTTTTGGACGCAGGCGCTGGGGTCGGCGGCGCTGGCGCAGGCGCGCTGCAGCAGGAAGCCGTCGTTCGCGCCCAGGCCGATGGTCACGAGCCGGGTGTTCTTGTGCGTCGACAGGAAGTTCGTGGCCCAGTTGAGCTGGGTCTGTGCCGCGCCGTAGGCCACGTGCAACGGGAAAGCGGCGCGGAACGGCCGGCAGCCGTTGTCGGCGCCGGTCCATGAAACGAATCCGGCCGCCGTCTCGCCCGGGCAGGACGCGTTGGTCGAATCCAATCCGAGACGCTGTCCGGCGTATTCGGGGTAGCCGACGAAATTGCCCGGGTTGCGATAGGCGTAGCCGTCCCCTTCGATGTAGCCGTAGACGACGCTGTCCCCGAGCGCGAGCAGGCCACCGTCTTCGGCCCAGGCGGGAGGCGGGGCGGCTGCTGCCAGGGTGGCGCTTGCGGCCAGGGTCCATCCGATCGCCAGGCCCTTCATCCCGATCGAAAAGCGGGGTCGTGCCGTTACTGCCATGGGGGGTCCTTCGAGGAGTTGGGAGGAGGGCGGGTGCAAATCCAGTTTCAGACCAGTCACAACGGCTCCGAATAGAGGAAACCCTAGACGCCGCGTGCCGCGCACCCCGCAATCAGGTGGCCCGGCGCGGCCTGCAAGCGGTCCCGGCGCGCGAGGCCGGCACCGGCGCGCCGGGCTGCCCTGGCGGCGGCCCGTCGTCCGGCAGGCCCTGCTGCCGCGTGGCGGCTCGCGAGCCGGGGTTCAAGGGCGCACCGGATCGCGCTGCAGGCGCGCGAGGTCGAATCCGGCCTGGACCAGGAAGGCCTGCACCGCCTGCCAGCGCTCGACGCTCAGCGCCGGGTCGCGCCCCAGTACCCAGAGGTAGGTCTTCGAGGGTTCGCTCACGACCGCGACGCGCGCATCGGGCGCGAGCCAGACCACGTCGTAGCGGCCCCAGCCCAGCGGCAGCCAGCGCAGCGAGGCCGGCAGGAACGAGACTTCCAGCGAGGCCGGCTCGAGCCGGCCGGCCTGGATCGTCGCGCCGCGCGGCGGCCGGGCCAGGCCGACGACGCGGTCCTGCTTGCCGTCGGCGGTCGTGCAGCGGTTGTCGACCTCGATCGCCGCGCGCCCGATCAGCCGGTAGGTGGCCGTGGTGTCGCGCACGCATTGCTGCTGGAAGCGGTTCGGGTAATGCGCCAGCTGGTGCCAGGTGCCCATGTAGCCCTGGACATCGAGCGCCGCGATCGGCGCGGCGGCGCGGGCCGCTGCCGCGAGGGCCAGCGCCGCAGCGCCGCAGGCCATGCGCCGCGCCATGCGGCCGGGGGGGTTGGAGGGCATCGTCGAATCCTTCAAGCCGCGATCCGGCGCTTGAGCGCGCGCATCAAGGCGCCGATCAGCGGCAGCTTCTCGTACAGCTCTTCGGCGGCGTCCCAGTAGTCGCGGTGCAGCGCGACCCGTCCTTCGGCGTCGAAGCGCAGCTCGGTGCAGCCGCGGATCGCCTGGCCGGCGCGCGCCCCGTCCGCCCGGCCGTACAGCATGGTCCAGGTGAGGAACGCGGTGTCGCCTTGGGCGACGGCCCGGTGGAAGACGAAGCGCGGCGCCTCGATCTGGCGGAACATGTGCTCGAAGAGGGCGCGGATCGCGGCCCGGCCCCGGACCTCGTTGAACGGGTCCTTGAAGCTCGCGTCCGCGGCATAGAGGGCGTCGATCTGCGCCAGCGTCGCCGGCTCGAGCCGCTCGTACCAGGCGACGACGAGGTCGACGCGCGCGTCGACCGGATGAAGCGGGTGGTCCATCAAGCCCCCGTCGCGCGCCGCACCGCGGCGAAATACAGCCCATGCGGCAGGAGCTGGAGCGCCTTCATGCCCCAGGTGAAGCGGCGCGGAAAGTGGATCTCGAAGCGCCCGGCCGACCAGCCGCCGACGATCGCCTCGGCCGCGGCGTCGGGCGTCATCAAGGCCGGCATCGGGAAGCCGTTGTTCTGGGTGAGCGGCGTCTGGACGAAGCCCGGGTTGACGATCGAGACGCCGATGCCGCGTTCGTGCAGGTCCAGGTACAAGGCCTCGGCCAGGTTGTTCAGCGCCGCCTTGGTCGGGCCGTAGGCCAGGGCCCGCGGCAGGCCGCGGTAGCCGGCGACGCTGCCCATCAGGCTGATGTGGCCGCGGCCGGCGGCCAGGCAGGCCGGCAGCAGCGCATCGAGCAGGTTCAGGGCGCCGAGGTAGTTGACCTCCAGGTGGCGCTTCATCTCGTCGAGCGAGAACGCGGTGGCGCGCTGCGGCAGGTAATGGCCGGCGCAGGCGAAGGCCAGGTCGAGCGGACCGTGCCGCTGGGCGAGCTCGCGCTGCGCCGCGGCTACCGCCGCGCGGTCGCTCACGTCCAGCGGCAGGATGATGAGGCCCGGGTGCTCGAAGGCCAGCTGCGCCAGCGCCTGGGCGTTGCGCGCCGACACCGCGACGCGCGCGCCGCGGCGGTGCAGCGCCACCGCGGTGGCGCGGCCGATGCCGCTGGAGGCGCCGACGATCCAGACGAGCCGGCCTTGCCAGGAACCGAAGCGGGGGTTGAGTGCCATGGCCTCAGGCCGGCCGGTTGAACGCCAGCTGGACCTCGCCCAGGCGCAGCCCGAACTTGGACAGGGTCGCGCGGTTGAGCACGACGCGCTCGTCGATCATGAACATCCAGTCGTCGAACTGCACGTCCCAGGTCCGGCCGTCGACCGGCAGGCGCAGCGTGTAGCCCCAGCGGAAGGCGTTGCCGGCGGTCTGGCCGCGGGCCTCGCCGACGACGTCGTCGGCGCGGCCGGTGTAGGCGCCCTGGCCGAGGTGGTGCAGCCGCCAGACGCGGCGCTGGCGCTCGCCGTCGCTGTAGGTGAAGTGCTCGTCGAGGACGCCGTCCTCGCCCTGCCAGCGGCATTGCATCGCCACCTTGAAGCGGCGCTGGACCACGCCGGAGCGGTCGCTGAACATGCCGTGGGCGGTGACCGGCCCGTCGAAATAGCGCCGCAGGTCGAGCGCCGGCCGTTCGGCCGCGTACTGCTTCACGTCCGGCGCGGCGCATCCCGCTAGGGCCAGCGCGGGGGCCAGGCCCAGCAGGTGGCGGCGGCTGAGGGTGGGGTTCATGACATCTCCGATCGGATTCCAGGATGGGGGGTCGCTGCCGGCGCCGGCGTGCCCAGCAGCAGGCCGCGTTGCGCGGCCAGCGCGGCCAGCGCCGCGGCCTTGGCGAGACAGGGCAGCCAGGCATAGGCCGCCGCCAGCGCCGCGACCGACGCGCCGCCGCGGGCGCCGGGCCGGTAGCCCAGGGCCTGCACCAGCGGCAGCGCCAGCCCCGCGGCCAGCGCCAGCATCAGCTTGCCGACCAGCGCCGACCAGCCGAACCACAGGCCCTGGCCCGAGCCCGCGTGGCGGCTGGCATGGCGGCGGTGCAGTTGCGCCAGCAGCGTCGGCGCGACCACCAGGTCCGCGCCCAGCGCCAGCCCGGAGGCGGCGCAGACCGCGGCGAAGGCCGGCACCGCGCCGGCGCCGAGCCGACCGGCGCCGGCGAAGGCGGCGATCGCCAGCGCCATGCCCGCGCCCCAGGCCTGCACCAGGCCGATGCGGTCGACCAGCCGCACCCAGGCCGGCACCGCCGCGGCGGCGGCGACGAAGTACAGGCCGAGCAGCCAGCCGGCGCTGCGGTCGTCGGCGCGCAGCACGTCGCGCACGAAGAACAGCACCAGGGTGGCCGGCAGCGCGCTGGCCAGGGCGTTGAGGGCGTAGACCGCGATCAGCGCGCGGAACGCCGGGTCGCGCCAGGGGCTGGCGCCGGTCGCGGTGCCGCGAGGTGCCTCGCCGGCTGCGGCGCGGCAAGGGGCTTGGCCGGCCGCGGCGGGGCGGGGTGCCGGGCCGGCCGCGCTGCGGCGGGG
>JAGWTS010000397.1 GCA_028868875.1 Burkholderiales bacterium
GAGCACGGCCGCGATCTCCTTCAGGTTCATGTCGTGCTCGTAGTACATGCTCATCACGTACTGCTCGCGCTCGGGCAGGTTCTTGATCGCGTCGACCAGGGCCTGGCGCATGCGCTGGTCCTGCAGCCGGCCGAGCGGGTTCGCTTCCTCGTCGGCGACGTGGCGGTCGAGGAAGTCGTCGTCGCCGTCGTCGCCGCTCATGTCCTCGAGGTAGAGCAGCTGGGTGCCGCGCACCTTGCCCAGCAGTTCCTGGTACTCGGCCAGGCCGAGACCCATCTCGCGCGCGATCTCGCTTTCGCTCGGCGCGCGGCCGAACTTCTGTTCGAGCTTGTGCACCGCGGTCTCGATCGTGCGCTGGTGGCGGCGGTCGCCGCGGCTCATCCAGTCGTTGCCGCGCAGCTCGTCGAGCATCGCGCCGCGGATGCGCTGGGTCGCGAAGGTCTCGAACTGCACGCCCTGGGCGGCGTCGAAGCGCGAGAGCGCATCCGACAGGCCGATCATGCCGACCTGGATCAGGTCGTCGAGTTCGACGTTCGCCGGCAGCTTGGCGATCATCTGGTGGGCGAGCCGTCGAACCAGTGGGCTGTACTGCTTGAGCAGAGCCCCGGCGTCGAGTTGTCCCTTGGCGGTGTACATGTGGTGCGGCCTTTCGGGGCTGGGTCCGGTCTTGTTCAATTGGTCGCGTGCAGGGCGGGCAGCGGCGCGTCTTCCTGCAGGGCGAGTTGCGCCGCGAGCAGCCGCTCGAGCGCGGGCTCGGGCGCATCGTCGAGGGCGGCGGCGGGGTCGATGAGCGCCCAGTCGTGCAGCACCGCGCCGACGAATCCGTCGGCACAGCTGGCCAGGCTGGAGGCGATGCCCGGAACGCGGCGCGAGGTGGGCGCGGCGGCGAGCAGCAGATCGAAGGTCATGAGCTTGCAGCGCTGCGCCAGCAGCTTGCAGCTCGCGTAGGCGTGCTTGATGCTCTCGGGGTGGTCGGCGCCCATGATCATCGGGCGCGTGGCGCGGCGCATGAACATGCGCGCGAGGTCGATCGTGTTCGCATGCAGCAGCACCACGTCGGCCTGCGGCGCGGCCTGGGTCAGGGCATCGACGAAGCCGGCGGCCGAGCCGCGGGTGTCGACGTAGGCCAGCGGCAGGCCGCGCGCGGCCAGGTAGCTGACCTGGGGCGAGAGCGGCTCGATCGCGGCGGCGAGGTCGAGCAGCGCCATTTCCTGGGGCGCGGGCGAGCGGTCGGCGGCGTCGACCACGAGCACGCGGCGCCGGCGCGCCGTGAGGGCGGCCGTGACCTGGTCGATGACGACGCCCGCGAAGGCCACGTGCGGGTTCGCCGCGAGCGTGAGCACGCGCTGGCCGCCGCCGGCGAAGAGGCGGCGCAGGCCCTGCGCCTGGTCGTAGGGGGCGGGTGCCGAACGGCCGTAGAAATCGTTGCGCATCGCGGGTCTCAGGCGTGCAGGGCGGCGTCGGGAGCGGCAAGCGGCGAGCCGGCGAAGACGAGGTTCATGTCGGCGCTGTCCATCTTCCAGACCGAGCCCGCGACGCTGCGCAAGGCGTGCTGGACGAGAGCGTGGGCGCTCAGGCGGTGCCAGTCTTCGGGCACGCGCTGGCCGTTGCCCACCGCGACCACCGACTGCTTGTGGCGGATCAGCGCGTCCAGCGCCGGCCCGAGCTTGACCGCTTCGTCGAGCTTGGAGAGCACGACGCCGCGGCAGCCGCCGCTGCCGTAGGCGGCCAGCACCTCCTCGATCGTCTCGCCCTGCGAGGCGGCGTTGACGACGAGCAGGCGGTTGATCGAACGGTGCGAGAGCATGTCCAGCAGCTCGCGCGTGCGGCTGTCGCGCTGGGCCATGCCGGCGGTGTCGATCAGCACCATCTTCTTGCCCGCGAGCAGCTCGAGCAGGTCTTCGAGCGAAGCCCGGTCGTGCGCGGTGTGGACCGGCACGCCGAGGATGCGGCCGTAGGTGCGCAACTGCTCATGGGCGCCGATCCGGTAGGCGTCGAGCGTGATCAGGCCGAGGTTGGCGGCGCCGTGGCGGGTGGCGAAGGCGGCTGCGAGCTTGGCCGTGCTCGTGGTCTTGCCCACGCCGGTCGAGCCGATCAGGGCGTAGACGCCGCCCGCGTCCTCGAGCGCGGGCTCGCGTTCGCCAGTGTGCAGGTTGCGCTCGAGCACGCTCGCGGCCCAGGTCATCTCGTCGCCTTCGGCGGGCAGGCCTTCGACGAGCTTGCGCGTGAGGCCGGGCGAGAAGCCGCAGTCGAGCAGCTTCTGCGTGAGCGTGGCCTGGCGCGGGTGGCGCTGCAGCTTCTCCATGAAGGCCAGGGCGCCGAAGCGCTGTTCGATCAGGCCGCGCATCGAACGCAGCTCCTGCATCATCTCGGCCTGGTCGCGCCGCGGCTTGTCGTCGGCGAGCGTGGGCGCCGGGGTGAATGCAGGCGCCGCGGCCGCGGTGCGCAAGGGTGCGGCGGCGGCCGGCACGCGGATTTCCTCGCGCAGCACGGGCGGGTCGCGCCGCGTCGGCGTGCGGGCTTCGGCCTGGCGCGCGCGCGCTGCCTCGAAGGCCGCCGGCGCAGGCTGCATCGGCTCGGGCTCGGGCTCGGACTCGGGCGAGACGCTGTCGGCCGCGAGTTCGGTCTGGCGCCGCTTGAGCATGCGCTCGCGCACGTAGTCCTGGAACGAAAGCGTGCTCATCTCCATCACGCGCACGTCCTGCTCGACGCCGTTGTCCAGCGACGGGTCGATGCGCGGGGCGGCCTGGGCCGCGGCGCGCAGTGCGGCAGCACGCGGCGTCTCCTGGCGCGGGGCCTCGACGCGCGGCACCGCGGCGCGAACGCGCTCGAGCTGCTGCACGCTCTCGGGCGCCATCGCCAGCACCTCGACCCCGCCTTCGCAAGGCCGGGTGGACATCACGACGGCGTCGTCGCCGAACTCCTGGCGCACCAGGGCGAGGGCGTCGCGCGAAGTGCGGGCCGTAAAGCGCTTGACGTTCATGCGTTAGCTCCGATGATCGAGCCGATGCGGATCGAGTGGGTCTCTGGAATCTCGCTGTGTGCCAGCACGCGCAGACGCGGCGCGGCGCGCTTCAACAGGCGCGCCATCTGGGCGCGGATGGCGTCGGGTACGAGCAGGCAGGCGGGCACGCCCAGGTCTTCCTGGCGCCGTGCGGTCTCGGCGGCGCGCCGCGTCAGGGTGTCGGCCACGCCTGGGTCCAGGGCGACGCCGCCGGGGGCGTTCAGGGCCTGCGTCACGAGGCGCTCGAGCTCGGGCTCGAGGGCGATCACGTCGAGCTCGCGCGTCGTGCCGTAGATCTGGTGCACGATCGCCGGGGCGAGCTGGGTGCGGATGCGCTTGACGAGCTCGGCCGGCTCGGTCACGGTGGACGCGCACTCGGCCAGGCATTCGACGATCGAGCGCATGTCGCGGATGTGCACCCCTTCCTCGAGAAGCAGTTGCAGCACTTTCTGCAGGGTTGCGATGCCGACCATCTTGGGGACCACGTCTTCGATCAGTTTGGGAGCCAGTTTGGTGACGTGGTCGACGAGTTGCTGGGTCTCGACCCGCCCGAGAAGCCGGGCTGCATTCACCTGCATCAAGTGTGAGAGATGGGTGGCTACGACGGTCGCGCAATCAACAACCGTAAATCCGGCCATTTGGGCCATCTCGCGGTGGCGTTCCTCGATCCAGAACGCGGGCAGGCCGAAGGCCGGGTCCACGGTCTGGGTGCCGGGCAGCTGCTGGGTCGCGCCGCCCGGGTTGATGGCCAGCGACAGGCCCGGCATGGCCTCGCCCTCGCCCACCACGGCGCCGCGCAGGGTCACGCGGTAGGTGCTGGGCTTCAATTCCAGGTTGTCGCGGATGTGCACCGGCGGCGGCAGGAAGCCCACGTCCTGGGCGAACTTCTTGCGCACGCCCTTGATGCGCGTGAGCAGGTCGCCCTGGCGCGCCTTGTCGACGAGGACGATGAGGCGATAGCCCACCTCCAGGCCCAGGGTGTCGACCGGCGCCAGGTCGTCCCAGCTCGCCTCGGCATCGGGCGGTGGCACCGCGCGGCGGGCGCTGTTCTGCTCGGCCTCGGCCGCCACCTTCCGGTGGTGCTTCATCAGCTGCCAGGCGAGCGCCGACAGGGAGCCGGCGATGAGCAGGAACACCAGATGCGGCATGCCCGGAATCACGCCCAGCAGGCCGATGATGGCGGCGGTGATGAGCAGCGAGCGCGGCGAGTCGAAGACCTGGCCCCGGATCTGGGTGCCGATGTCCTCTTCCTTGCCGACGCGCGAGATCACCATCGCCGAGGCGACCGAGACCAGCAGCCCCGGGATCTGGGCGACGAGGGCGTCGCCGACCGCGAGCAGCACGTAGTTGTCGGCCGCCTGCGAGAACGACAGGCCGTGCATCGCCACGCCGATGACGAGGCCGCCGACGACGTTGATGAACAGGATCAGCAGCCCGGCCATGGCGTCGCCGCGCACGTACTTGCTGGCGCCGTCCATCGAGCCGAAGAAGTCGGCTTCCTCGCCGACCTCGACGCGCCGGCGCCGCGCCTCGGTCTCGTCGATGAGGCCGGCGTTGAGCTCGGCGTCGATCGCCATCTGCTTGCCCGGCATCGCGTCCAGGGTGAAGCGCGCGCCGACCTCGGCGATGCGCTCGGCGCCCTTGGTGACGACGACGAAGTTGATGACGACGATGATCGCGAACACGATCAGCCCGACCGCGAAGTTGCCGCCGATCAGGAAGTGGCCGAAGCTCTCGATCACGTGCCCGGCGGCGCCCGGTCCGCTGTGGCCTTCGAGCAGCACGACGCGGGTCGAGGCGACGTTGAGCGACAGCCGCATCAGGGTCGTCACCAGCAGCACGCTGGGCAAGGCCGCAAAGTCCAGCGGCTTGACCATCTGCGCCGAGACCATCATCACCATCAGCGCGATCGCGATGTTGAAGGTGAACAGCAGGTCGAGCACGAAGGGCGGCAGCGGCAGCACCATCATCG
>JAGWTS010000040.1 GCA_028868875.1 Burkholderiales bacterium
GCCGCGCTCGGCCCGGCGCTGGCGGCCTCGCTGCCGGCCACACTCGCCTGGCTGGTGCTCGTCTGCTTCGCGCGCACACCGCTCGCCGCGCTCGGCCCCGTGCCGCGCGCGGCGGTGCTGATGGCCCTCGGCGCCGCGCTCGCGCTCGCGGTCGCCTGGCCGCTGGCCGCCGTCGGCTTGCTCGTCACGACGCCGCTGCGCTGGGTGGCGCTGGCCGCCGTCGGCGCCGGCTTCGCGTTGCCGATGGCGCTGTGGCTTCAAGCGCGCGAAGGCCGGCGCCGCCCGGCCGACGCCGGCGCCCAACTCGCCGAGCTGCAGTCGCGCATCCGCCCGCACTTCCTGTTCAACACCCTCAACACCGCGATCGCGCTCGTGCGCAGCGACCCGGCGCGTGCCGAAGGCGTGCTCGAACACCTGGCCGAGTTGTTCCGCGCCGCGCTCGAAGCGCCGGGCGGCAATGCGCGCACGACGCTGGCCGACGAACTCGCGCTCGCGCGGCGTTATCTCGAGATCGAGCAACTGCGCTTCGGCGAGCGTTTGCACATCGACTGGCAGCTCGACCCCGCCGCCGCGACGGCGCCCTTGCCGCCGCTGGCGCTGCAGCCGCTGCTCGAGAACGCGGTGCGGCACGGCATCGAGGCCGCGGAGGGCGGCGGCACGGTGCGCGTGCGCACGCGCGTGCGCCTGGGCCGCGCCGAGGTCATCATCGACAACCCCTTGCCGACGTCTATCCCGACAGCGGCGGCCCTGTCGGCCGGCCACGGCCTGGCGCTGTCCAACGTGCGCGAGCGGTTGCGCCTGCTGCACGACCTCGATGCCAGCTTCGAGGCCGGCCCGCGCGACGGGCGCTGGTTCGTGCGCATCGCGGTGCCGCTGGAGAACCAACGATGAATGCACGGACCGAGCGCCGGGCCGCTCCCAAGCCGGGCCGCGCCCTCCTCCGGGGGGAATGGCGTCGGTACCCCGGCGCCGAGGGGCCGAAATGATCCGTGTATTGATCGTCGACGACGAGGCGCTCGCGCGCGGCCGCCTGGCGACGCTCGTCGGCGACTGCGTGCAGCCGCGCTGCGAGGTCGCCGGCCAGGCGGCGAGCGTGCGCGAAGCGCTCGAATGGCTGCAATCGAACGCCGCCGACGTGCTGCTGCTCGACATCCAGATGCCGGGCACGCCCGGCACCGCGCTCGCGGCGCAGTTGCAGCAGCGCGAGCAGCCGCCGGCGGTGGTGTTCGTCACTGCGCACAGCGAGCATGCGCTGGCCGCATTCGACCTCGACGCTGCCGACTACCTGACCAAGCCGGTGTCGCGCGAGCGCCTGGCCGCCGCGCTGGCGCGCGCGGCGCGGCGCGTGCCGGCGGCGTCGACGGCAGCGGCCGAGGCCGAAGTGCCGATGCTCGTCGTCAGCGAGCGCGGCCGCGTCGTGCGCGTGCCGGTGGCCGAGGTGCTGTACCTCAAGGCCGAGCTGAAGTACGTCACGCTGCGCACCGCCGCGCGCAGCTACGTGCTCGACGATCCGCTGACCGAGCTCGAACAGCGCCTGGGCGAACGCTTCTTGCGCATCCACCGCAACGCGCTCGTCGCCCGCCACGCCGTGCGCGCGCTCGAACGCCGACGCGTGGCCGATGCCGACGACGACGGCGACGGCGCCGAGATGGGCTGGGCGGTGCAGATCGGCGCCACCGGCGAGTGGCTCGCCGTGTCGCGCCGGCAGGCGAGCGCGGTGCGCGAGGCGATCGAGAACACGTGAGGTCATGCGCGCCAGCGCGTGTCGGCGCCGCATGGGCGTCGCAAACACCGATCCCCGCCGCGTACAGTAGGCACGTGAACGCGCCGCTGCCCACCGACATCGCCCAGCGTGCCGACCGGCAACGCACGGTCGTCGCCGCCCTGGCGGCCGTGCTGCCGGCGCACGCGCTGCTCTGGCAGGCCGAGGACACGACGCCCTACGAGTGCGACGGCCTGACCGCCTACCGCGAGTCGCCGCTCGCGGTGGCGCTGCCGGAGACCGAGGCCCAGGTCGCGGCGGTGCTGAAGGCCTGCCATGCGTTGCAGGTGCCGGTGGTCGCGCGCGGCGCGGGCACGGGCCTGTCGGGCGGTGCGATGCCGAATCGCCTGGGCGTCACGCTCGCGCTCGCCAAGTTCAACCGGATCGTCCGGCTCGACAAGCACTCGCGCACGGCGGTCGTGCAATGCGGCGTGCGCAACCTCGCGATCAGCGAGGCCGCGGCGCCGCTCGGTCTGTACTACGCGCCGGACCCTTCGAGCCAGATCGCCTGCACGATCGGCGGCAACGTGGCCGAGAACTCGGGCGGCGTGCATTGCCTGAAGTACGGCCTGACGCTGCACAACGTGCTCAAGGTGCGCGGCTTCACCGTGGAAGGCGAGCCGATCGAGTTCGGCGGCGATGCGCTCGATGCACCCGGCCTGGACCTGCTGCCGCTCGTCGTCGGCAGCGAAGGCATGCTCGCGGTGACGACGGAAGTGACGGTCAAGCTGGTGCCCAAACCGAAGCTCGCGCGCTGCATCATGGCCAGCTTCGACGACGTGCGCAAAGCCGGCGACGCGGTGGCGGCGATCATCGCCGCCGGCATCATCCCCGCCGGCCTCGAGATGATGGACAAGCCGATGACGGCCGCGGTCGAGGACTTCGTGCATGCCGGCTACGACCTCGACGCCGAGGCGATCCTGCTCTGCGAATCCGACGGCACGCCCGAGGAAGTGGCCGAAGAAATCGAGCGCATGCTGGATGTGCTGACCGGCTGCGGCGCGACGCGCGTCGAGGTCAGCAAGGACGAGGCCCAGCGCCTGAAGTTCTGGAGCGGGCGCAAGAACGCCTTCCCCGCGTCGGGCCGCATCAGCCCCGACTACATGTGCATGGACTCGACGATCCCGCGCAAGCGCCTGGCCGACATCCTGCTCGCCATTCAAGCGATGGAGGCGCAGTACGGCCTCAAGTGCTGCAACGTCTTCCACGCCGGCGACGGCAACCTGCATCCGCTGATCCTGTTCGACGCCAACGACGCCGACCAGTTGCACCGCGCCGAACTCTTCGGCGCCGACATCCTGGAAACGAGCGTCGCGATGGGCGGCACCGTGACCGGCGAGCACGGCGTCGGCGTCGAGAAGCTGAATTCGATGTGCGTGCAGTTCACGCCCGAGGAGCGCGCGATGTTCGAAGGCGTCAAGCGCGCGTTCGATGCGCAAGGCACGCTGAACCCCGGCAAGGTGATCCCGACGCTGCAACGCTGCGCCGAGTACGGGAAGATGCATGTGAAGAAGGGTCTGCTGCCCTTCCCCGACTTGCCGCGGTTCTGAAGTGACGTTCTTGTTCGCTTCGATGTTCGCTTTCGGCCCACACCAGCCATTCACGTCACCGTTCGCCCTGAGCTTGTCGAAGGGTTCGGCTGAGCTTGTCGAAGCCGTCGTGAAGTGTGCCGAGGGCTTCGACAGGCTCAGCCCGAACGGCAGCTTGGGGCCGCAAGCCGACGTTCATTTCATGGCCAGCGGTTCGCGCGAAGCGCAGCGGGAAGACTGAAGTGGACGCCGCGCTCGCCCGCCTCGTCGACCAGGTGCGGACCGCGCGCGCCGCGAAGGCCAAGCTGCGCATCGTCGGCGGCGACACCAAGGCGTTCTACGGCAATGCGGCCAGCGGCGAACCCCTCGACGTGAAGCCGCTGGCCGGCATCTCAAGCTACGAGCCGAGCGAACTCGTCGTCACCGTGCGCGCCGGCACGCTGCTCGAAGAACTCGAAGCGACTCTCGCCGAGCAAGGCCAGTGCCTCGCGTTCGAGCCGCCGCGCTTCGTCTCGCGCGGCACGGTGGGCGGCATGGTGGCCGCCGGCCTCGCGGGACCTTCGCGGGCGGCGGTCGGCGGCGTGCGCGACCATGTGCTCGGCGCCACGCTGCTCAACGGCCGCGGCGAAGTCGTCAGCTTCGGCGGCCAGGTGATGAAGAACGTCGCCGGCTACGACGTGTCGCGCGCGCTCGCCGGCTCGATGGGCACCCTCGGCGTGATTGCCGAGGTGTCGCTGAAGGTGCTGCCGGTGGCACCGGCGACGGCGACGATCCGCTTCGAGTGCGCTCAGGCCGAAGCGTTGAAGCGCCTCAACACCTGGGGCGGCGAGCCGCTGCCGATCTCGGCCAGCGCGTGGTGGAACGGCATGCTCGTGCTGCGCCTCGCGGGCGCGCGCGCCGCGGTCGAGGCCGCGACAACGCAACTCGGCGGCGAAGCGATCGATGCGCCGCTGGCGGCCGCGTTCTGGCGCGGCCTGCGCGACCACGGCGACGAGTTCTTCGCCACCGCGGCCAAAGCCGAAGACGGCGGCGCCGCGCTGTGGCGCCTGGGTCTGCCGCAGACCGCCGCACCGATCACGCTGCCGGGCGAGCAGCTCGTCGAATGGGGCGGCGCGCAGCGCTGGCTATGCACGTCGGCCAGTGCAGATGCGGTGCGCGACGCGGCCACAAAGGCCGGCGGCCACGCGACACTCTGGCGCGGGGGGGGCGACAAGAAGCGCGTCGGCGCGTTCCATCCGCTGCCCGCGGCGCAGGCGCGCATCCAGCGCGCACTGATGGACGCCTTCGACCCCGACCGCGTGTTCGACCGCGCTCGCCTGTGGCCCCCCGCATGAGCGCCGCAACGCCCGACAGCATGCGCGCGTACTACGCGCAACGCGCCGCGTACTACGAACGCGTCTACTACAAGCCCGAGCGACAAGACGACCTGCGCGCGATGGAAGCGTGGGTGGCAACACGCTTCGCCGGCTGCCATGTGCTCGAGGTTGCCACTGGTACCGGCTGGTGGACGCCCCACGGCGCGCGCGATTGCGCAAGCTGGCTCGCCACCGACATCAACCCCGAGACCTTGGCGCTCGCGCGCGAGAAGCCGCTGCCGCCGGGCAAGGTCGAGTTCGCGCTTGCCGATGCCTACGCCCTCAAAGACCTCGGCACACGCCGCTTCGACGCCGCCTTTGCCGGCTGCTGGTGGAGCCACGTCCCGCGCGAGCGCTTGCGCGATTGGCTCGATGCTTTGCATGACCGGCTCGAGCCCGATTCCGTGGTCGTTATGCTCGACAACGCCTATGTGCAGACGAGCAACCTTCCAATCACGCGCACCGACGACGAGGGCAATACCTACCAGCAACGCACGCTCGACGACGGCAGCGTGCACGAGGTGCTGAAGAACTTCCCGACGCGCGAGCAGGCCTTCTCCGCGATCGGCCCGCGCACGCGCAATGCCCAGTGGCATCCGTGGCCCCACTACTGGGCCCTGTCCTACCGATTGATCTGATGCAGACGAACCTCGCCCCCGAATTCAAAGGCACACCCGACGGCGAGGCGGCCGAAGCGATCCTGCGCAAGTGCGTGCACTGCGGCTTCTGCACCGCGACCTGCCCGACCTACCAGCTGCTCGGCGACGAACTCGACGGCCCGCGCGGGCGCATCTACCTCATCAAGCAGGTGCTCGAAGGCGCGGTGCCGACGCGCGCGACGCAGCAGCACCTCGACCGCTGCCTGACCTGCCGCAACTGCGAGAGCACCTGCCCGAGCGGCGTGCAGTACGGCAACCTGGTCGATATCGGGCGCAAGGTCGTCGAGGCCAAGGTCGAGCGGCCGCTTGGCGAACGCCTCACGCGCACGGCGTTGAAGCAGGGCCTGACCTCGCCGCTCTTCGGCCCGGCGATGAAGCTCGGCCGGCTCGTGCGCCCGCTGCTGCCGGCGTCGCTCAAGAACAAGGTGCCGTCACGCGCCGGCGCGCGCGCCCACCAATGGCCGACGCGCGCGCACCCGCGCAAGGTGCTGATGCTGCTCGGCTGCGTGCAGCCGTCGATGATGCCCAACATCAATGCCGCGACGGCGCGCGTGCTCGACGCCGCCGGCATCCAGACCCTGGTCGCCGACGACGCCGGCTGCTGCGGCGCGATCCGCACCCACCTCGCCGATACCGAAGGCGGCCTGGCCGACATGCGCCGCAACATCGACGCCTGGTGGCCGCTCGTCGAGGGCCTCACGTCCGCCGGCAAGGTCGAGGCGATCGTCATGAACGCGTCGGGCTGCGGCGTCACGGTCAAGGAGTACGGGCATGCGCTCGCGCACGATGCGCATTACGCCGCGAAGGCGGCGCGCGTCAGCGCGTTGACGAAGGACCTGTCGGAGATGCTGCCGGCACTCGTCGAGCCGTTGCGCAAGAAGCTGCGCTCGACGCCGGTGACGAAACGCCTCGCGTTTCATCCGCCCTGCACCCTGCAGCATGGACAACAGTTGCGCGGCGGTGTCGAGTCGGGCCTGCGTGAACTCGGCTTCGACGTGAGCGCGGCAACGAACGAAGGCCACCTGTGCTGCGGCTCGGCCGGCACCTACAGCGTGCTGCAGCCCGAACTCGCTTATCAGCTACGCGATCGCAAGCTGGCGGCCCTCGCGCCGCTCGAAGCGCAAACCATCGTCTCGGCCAACATCGGCTGCATCCAGCATCTGCAGACCGGCACCGCGACGCCGGTCAGACACTGGATCGAAGTGGTGGACGACGCGCTGGCTTGATGCGCAAGGGAGAGCGGTGACCCGCTGATCGCATCTACCGCTGACTAGACGCTCACCATCGGGCTCCGACCGCACCTTTCACCGCACGGGACGGAGGCGCCGATCACTGACTGGTTGGACTTCGCCATCAAGGCCCACTCTCTCGTTGCGATCCGGCCGATGCAGTAGATGCGCCGCACCGGGAACACGATGCCGTCGCCGCCGGCGATCGGGATGCTCGTTCCGCCGACCTTGAACGGCGTGCGCGGCGCGCTGTCGGCGCCGGCAGGCGTTGCGCAACCCAACACGGCGCCGCCGGCCGTCGCGGCACCGCCGCTCAACCAGCGGCGGCGGTTCGTCGGGTTCGTCATGGTGCGCTCCTCGGCCGGTGGCGGCAGCGCAATGTGCCACCTCGCGCGCCCGTACGCACCCTGGGCAACTACGACATCGGCACGCTCGAGACGATGAGCCAGACCGCGAAGCAGCCGCCCGCCAGCGCGGCGGTGAGGACTTCGATGTGGGCGAGGAGTTCGTCGAACATGTTGTGGTCTCCCTGAGCATTCGTCCGATCCGGTGCATGCATCGTCGGCCGCGCGGCGCAAAGTCGCCGTGAACGATGCACGCGGCGCGCGGCGGTTACCGGCGCAGCGGTTACCGCGCGTGCGTGCGCTGCGCGCAAGCGCAAGCGGTGTTGCCGAACGTCACGCGCCGTGAGGGATGACCGGTCGCGCGCGCAGCGCGAGCAGCACGCCGGCAACGAGCAGCGCCGCACCGGCCAGCGTCAGCGCGCGCGGCGGCTCGCCGCGCAAGGCCAGTGCGTAGGCCAGCGCCGCCAGCGTTTCGAAGACGATCAGCTGGCCGGTCATCGTTGTCGGCAGGCGCTGGCTCGCGGCGTTCCAGCACAGCGTGCCCAGCCACGAGGCGAAGAAGCCGATCGAGAGCATCAGCAGCACGAAGCGCTCGGGCGTGGGGCCGAAGGGCATCGCGAACGCACTGCCGCTGGCCGCGTTCCAGAGCCAGAACAAGCCGAAGCCGAGGGCCGACGGCAGCAGCGTCGCCACGCCTTGCGCCGTCGCCCACGCGGTCGGCGAGCGATCCGGGTGGGCGCGCATCCAGTCGGCGTTGCGCAGCGGGTACCAGGTCCAGCAGGCCACCGCGGCAACGGCGAGCAGCGCGCCGATCGCGTAGCGGCCGACGTCGGCGCCGGTGTCGGTGTCGGCGGAGAGGCGTTCGAGTTCGACTTCGTTGACGCAGGCGATGCCGGCGGCGATCAGCACCAGCGACGGCGCGAGCGCGCGCCACGGCAGGCGGCCGTCGCGCGCGTGGTCGCGGAGGTTGGACGCGATCGCGATCACGACCGGCAGGGTGCCGATGATCATCGTCGGCAGCGGCCCGCCGGCGCGCTGGATCGCCGCCGCCAGGAACAGGTAATACAGCAGGTTGCCCACCAGCGCCAGGCGCGCCGCCTCGCGCCAGTCGGCTCGCGTGAGTTCGGCGATGCGGGCGCGGTCGATCCAGGCCAGCGGCAAGGCGATGAGGCCGAACGCGAGATAGCGCCCGAACGACAGCAGGGCCGCCGGGTAATGCGGCAACAGCAGCGGCACGACGAACACGAGCCCCCACATCAGCCCGGCCGCAAGCGCGAAGCCGGTTCCGGAAACGAGGGCGGCGCGCGGCGTCATGGCGCGGCGCGGCGCCGCCGGGCGCAAACGACGATATGCTGGCCCCAGCCAAAGCAGGACCAAGAGGCCAAGGAGGCCCACCGATGAAACACATCCTCGCCCTCGACCAGGGCACCTCGAGTTCGCGCAGCATCGTCTTCGACGAGCGCGGCGGCCTGGTGGCGATGGCGCAGCGCGAATTGCGCCAGATCTTCCCGCAGCCCGGCTGGGTCGAGCACGACCCCGAGGAGATCTGGACGAGCCAGCTCGAGACCGCGCGCGAGGCCTTGTCCAAGGCCGGCATCTCGGCGCGCGAGGTGGCGGCCATCGCGATCGCGAACCAGCGCGAGACCACCCTGGTCTGGAACCGCCACAGCGGCCGTCCGATCCACAACGCCATCGTCTGGCAGGACCGGCGCGGCGAGCCGCTGTGCGCCCAGTGGCGCGCCCAGGGCCTGGTCGACACCGTGCGCCGCAGCACCGGACTCGTGATCGACTCGTACTTCTCGGCCAGCAAGATCCGCTGGCTGCTCGACCACGTCAGCGGCGCCCACATCGGCGCGGCCCACGGCGACCTCGCATTCGGCACCGTCGACAGCTGGCTGCTGTGGAAGCTCACCGGCGGACGCGTCCACGCCACCGACGTGAGCAATGCCGCGCGCACGATGCTCTTCGACATCCGCCACAACGTCTGGGACCACGAACTGCAGAAGCTCCTGCACGTGCCCGACAGCCTGCTGCCGCGCGTGCACCCGTCGAGCCATGTCTTCGGCGAATGCGATGCGGCCTGGTTCGGCGCACCGATTCCCATTGCCGGCGTCGCGGGCGACCAGCAGGCGGCCCTGTTCGGCCAGGCCTGCTTCGAGCCCGGCATGGCCAAGAACACCTACGGCACCGGCTGCTTCATGCTGATGCACGGCGGCGCGCGCTTTCGCGAATCGGCCAACGGCCTCGTCACGACGGCCGCGGCACAGGCCACGGCGACGCCCGAATTCGCGCTCGAAGGCAGCGTCTTCATCGGCGGCGCGGTGGTGCAATGGCTGCGCGACGGGCTGCATGCGATCGACTCCAGCGCTCAGGTCCAGGCCCTGGCCGAAAGCGTGCCCGATTCCGGCGGCGTCGTCTTCGTTCCCGCCTTCGCCGGCCTGGGCGCGCCGTACTGGAAGCCCGAGGCGCGCGGCGCGATCCTCGGCCTGACGCGCGGCAGCACTCAAGGCCACATCGCGCGCGCCGCGCTGGAAAGCATCGCGTTCCAGAGCGCGGCGCTGCTGCAGGCGATGGTGCGCGACACCGGACCGGTGCGCGAACTGCGCGTCGACGGCGGCGCCAGCATCAACGACCTGCTGATGCAGTTCCAGGCCGACCTGCTCGGCATTCCGGTCGTGCGCCCGCGCGTCGCCGAAACCACCGCGCTCGGCGCGGCCTACCTGGCCGGATTGGCGGTGGGGGTGTGGCCCGACCGCGAAGCGCTCGCCGCCTTGTGGCGGGCGGAGCGCCGCTTCGAGCCGGGGACGAGCCGCGAGCAGGCCGCTGCCCGGATGGCAGCCTGGGAACATGCCGTGCGCCAGGTGGTGGCCTGAACGCGGCGATTCAGCCGACGAGATAGTCTTCGAGCCTGGCGCCGGCGGCAAGCGCGCTGCGCAGCCAGCGCGGACGCGGCCCGCGCCCGCCCCAGCTGTGGCCGGCTCCGTCGGTGTACTTGACGCCGGCAGCAGCGGCCCTGGGTGCGAAGACCGCGGCTTTCGAAACCGCGGCGGGCCGGGCCCGGCCGTCGAGCCCGAGGTCGGTCGCGGTCAAGCCGTAATGCTCGATGGCAACGCGAATGCGGCCGACGATGTCGGCCTTCTCCTGCTGTCGCAGTTGCTCGGCTTCGGCCTGCAGGCTTTCGATCTGCTGGAGGATCTCGGTGTAAGTCTTGCTCATTCGATTCCCAAATTCGGCGCGCGGAACATACCACGCGAGCCCGAACCGCAATGGGCGCAGACGCCGCTCATTGCCATTGGCGCGGATCGACCCCGTAATAGGTGGCGAGTTCGCGATAAAGCGCGGCGTGTCTTTCTTCCATCGCGGCGGCCTTCTCGAAGAACAGCTCGCTCGCGACGGCGAAGAATTCGGCCGGCTCGGTGGCGCCGTAGGGGTCGATCAGCGTTTCCTCGCCGCGCCCGATGCTCTGGCGCAATTCGGTGAAGGCCGCGCTCAAGGTCTGCTGCCAGCGCCCGTAACGCTCGCGCCGGCCCAGGAACGGCGCCCCGTTGGCGCGCCCGCTTTCCTGGTCGAGCTGGTGCGCGAATTCGTGGATCACCACGTTGCGGCCGTCGCCGGGGTCGGCCGCGCCCTGCATCACGTCCTGCCACGAGAGCACGACCTGGCCGCGCTGCCACGACTCGCCCGAGAGCGCGCGCCGGCCTTCGCGCACGAGGCCGGCGGGGTCGCTCTCGGCGCGCTCGACGACGAAGGCGCCCGGATACATCAGCACCTCGCGCAGGTTCGAGAAGGCGCCACGCGGGCGCCCGAGCAGCAGCAGGCCGGCCTGGGCCGCGACGAGCACGCGCATCGCATCGCTCACCTCGACTCCGGCACAGCCGATGAAGGGCGTCTCGGCGACGAAGACCTGGATGTGGCCGCGCAGCCTTTGCTGCAGATCGGGCGGCAGGCGCGCGAACATGGGCATGCGCCGGCGCAGGACGGCGCGCCAGGCCGCCGGAAACGGCCGCCGCCGCAGGCGCGCACGGCGCTGTTCGACCCAGAGCGAGGGGCCGACGAGCCAGGCGGCGACGATGAGCGCGGCGACCGTGAAGACGACGAGGCCGGCCAGCGCGATACCAAGGAAAGACACCGGCGGCACTCCTCGCAGGGGTGAGGCCCGCATCTGGGCCCGCGGCGCCGGAATTTCAAGCCGGCGCGTCGAACACTGGATCGCAGCGCACTTCGGTCTTGACCGAATTGGCGATGAAGCATTCGTCGTGGGCACGGTGGTGCAAGGCGCGCACGGCCGCCTCGTCGGGCCGCTTCGCGCCGCTGAAGACGACGCGCGGGCGCAGCACGACGAGGTCCATCGCCATGCGGCCTTCGGCGTTGCGTGCCATCGTGCCCAGGGCATCGTCCTCGTAGCGCTCGACACAGAATTTCTGCGCCGCGGCGAGCGAGAGAAACCACAGCATGTGGCAACTCGAAAGCGAGGCCACGAACATCTCTTCGGGGTCGACCGCGGCGGCGCTGGAATACGGCAGCGGCACGACGCTGGGTGATGCGGAGCCTGGCAGCTCGACCCCGCCGTCGAAGCGCAGGCGGTGGACGCGGCTGTAGCGGTTGTCGACGAAGGGCTCGGCTTCGCCGCGCTGCCAATCGATCCAGGCGTGGTATTCGTGGGCCATGGAGCCATTGTCGCGCGCGCCCGGCCGCGTGCGATGATGGCCACCACCATGCTGCAACTCCACTACTACCCCGGCAACGCCAGCTTCGCGCCGCACCTGCTGCTCAACGAGATCGGCGTGCCGTTCGAGCTGCGCCTCGTCGACCGCACGAAGAACGCGCACAAGCAGTCCGCGTACCTCGCGCTGAACCCGAACGGGCTGATCCCGGTACTCGTCGACGGCGGCCTCGTGCTTTATGAAGCCGCTGCCGTCTGCCTGCACCTCGCCGACCGCCACCCCCAGGCCCGGCTCGCGCCGGCCCTGGGCAGCGACGAGCGCGCCCATTTCTACAAATGGCTGATGTGGCTGACCAACACCTTGCAGGCCACGCTGATCCACTACTTCTACCCCGAGCGCCTGGTCGACGAAGGCAACGCCGGTGGCGCGGCCCAGGTCAAGGCCCATGCCCAGGCGCGCATCGACGCCCTGCTGCAGCAGCTCGACGACCAGTTCGCGGCCCACGGCGGACCCTGGCTGCTGGGCGCAGACTACAGCGCCGCCGACGCCTACGCCTTCATGCTCGGGCGCTGGACCCGTGGTTTCAGCTCGCGCCCTGCGCGCGAGTACGCGCACCTGGGCGCCTTCATGCGTCGCATGCTGGAGCGGACGGCGCTGCGCAAGACGATGGCGACCGAGCAGCTCACGCCGCCCCTGATCTGAGGATCGCGAGCCCATGCGGCCTTGCCGCTCGCGGGCTTCGGGCTCGTCGCCGTCCGGCCCTGGGGGTGCTCAGAGCGAGGCGCTGCGGCGCAGCCCTTCGAGGCGCAATGCGAGATGCTGGCGCATCTCGGACAAGCGCCGGCGCCGCGCCTGCGTGGTCTCGTCGTCGGGCAGGCCTTCGAGCTCCTGCTGCAGGCGCGCGATCTCGCGCATCAAGTCCACCTCGGGCGGCGCATAGCCGGCGTCCTTCAGGATCTTGAAAGGCATCTTGAAGGCGTCGGGCGTCTCGTCGTAGCCGTCGCCGAAATGCAGCGGCCGGCCCCAGCTCGGCGCCGAGCGCAACTCGCCGTTGGCCTGCGCTTCGGCAAGCGCCGCGGCGATCTTCTCTTCGAGCGTCAGCAGGCGCTCGAGGCGCTTGTCGCGCAGCCGGGCGGCGGCGTTCTTCATGTCGCTTTCGCGAGCCCCAGGCGCTCGATCCAGTGGCGCGTAAGCGGCGTCACCGGCTTGGCCATCAAGCGCTCGTTGACGAGGGCACGCCCGAGCGCCTGACGCTGGCCGCGCGCTGCCGCGGCGAGCAGGCTCAGGTCGACGAGGTCGCGCTGGGCATGGCTGCCGCCGAAGCTGCGCACGCGCGCGCGCACCGCATAGATCGCATCGCAGGCGGCCGCGGGGTCGCCGCTTTCGAGCGCGAGCAGGCCGCGCATCAGCGGCAGGCCGACCTCGCGCGCCATCGCGTGGTTCGCGCGGCGCGCGTCTTCGGCGGCGAGCGCCCGCTCGGCACAGCGCGCCGTCCAGGCTTCGGCGCGGGCGCCGTCGCCGGCGGCGAGCAGCGCCATCACGTAGTGCACGTCGTTGAAGGCGTAATAGCCCGCAGCCGCCTCGTCGCAAGGCCAGGCCGCGGCAACGCCCGCGGCGAGCGCGGCCACGTCTTCGCCGAGCAGATGCAGGCGCCAGATCATCGACGCGGCGTCGACGCGCTGCAGCGTGATCTGCAGCGCATCGCCGCTCAGGTGGCTGTCGACCAGGCGCAGCACGCCGGCGAGGTCCAGCGCCTCGATGCGGAACAAGGCCTTGTGCCACCACAGATGGCAGGCAAAGCCGTTGCCCTCGGCCCAATGCGGCTGGTACAGGCGCAGCCAGCCCGAGCCTTCCTCGAAGCGGCCCTGCATCTCCATCACATGGGCCACGGCATGGACGGCCCAGGGCACACGCGGGTTCGCCGCAAGCGCGCGCCGCCCCGTCTCTTCGGCCTGCGGATAGAGGTTGCACTCTTCGAGGCCGAAAGCGTGCAAGGCGAGCACGCAGGGCTGGAGCGGATCGGCCTCGTCCCATTCGGGCAGGGCACGCGCCGGGCGCAGGCGCAGGCCGGCGGAGTCGCCGCGGTAGAAGTCCCAGAGCTGGGCCCATTGCAGCGCGAGCGCATCGCGCGGGTGCTCGATCAGCAGCAGGTCCCAGATCCGCACCGCATCGTGCCAGCGGCCTTCGAGCACGCACTGCAGCGCTTCCAGGTGCGCG
Source organism: Burkholderiales bacterium (assembly GCA_028868875.1). Lineage (GTDB taxonomy): Bacteria > Pseudomonadota > Gammaproteobacteria > Burkholderiales > Burkholderiaceae_C > Rubrivivax. The sequence continues at coordinate 13,760 of JAGWTS010000040.1, forward strand.
GCTTCGCGCGCCGGGGCGCCGCGGCCGAGCGCGCGTGCGCGTTCGAGCGCGGCCTCGGCCTCGGCCACCAGCGACGCTTCGGTAAGGCTCAGCAGAAAGCCGGCCTTCATCGCATGCGGCAAGGCCCATCCCGGATCGGCGGCCGCAGCGGCATCCAGATCGGCGATCGGGGTGTCGTAGAACGACATCATCCGCCACAACGCCTGTTCGGCCGCGTCGAGCGCCGCCGCGTCGCTGCTGCCGACGGGATTGCCGCGCGCGTCCTGGTTCGCCATGCCGCGAATGTAGCGCGTGCCGCAAACCGAGCCGGCCAGGCCGCCGACGCCGCTTTCTTCCCCCAAGAATCGCTTCCCCTAGGGTTAGGGGCGAAACCGCCACGGCACATCGACGCAGGGTCTATAACCGCGACTCGCGTGAGGCTGAGGCCCGCGGCCGATCGGGTGTACGAAGAGTCGGCCTCCGGAGGGAAAGTCCATGAACCAGCAGGAGCATGCATCCGTCGGCAGTCAGCGCATCGTCGGCGAATCGCCGGCCTTTCGCGCCGCAATGACCACCCTCGACCGCATCAAGTGCAGCGAGGCGCCGGTGTTGATCGAAGGCGAGACCGGCTGCGGCAAGGAAGTCGCGGCGCGCGCCATCCATTACGGCGGGCCGCGCAGCGCGGCGCCTTTCGTGCCGCTGAATTGCGGTGCCCTGCCCGACCTGCTGTTCGAATCGGAGTTGTTCGGCCACGAGCGCGGCGCCTTCACCGATGCACGCGAACGCCGCCGCGGCTTGGTCGCCGAGGCCGACGGCGGCACCCTGTTCCTCGACGAGGTCGATGCGCTCTCGCCCAAGGCGCAGGTGGCCTTGCTGCGCTTTCTGCAGGACCAGCGCTTCCGCCCGCTGGGGAGCACGCGCGAGCAGCACTGCGACCTGCGCCTGATCGCCGCGTGCAACCGACCGCTGGCCGCTCTGGCTGCCGCCGGCACCTTCCGCCAGGACCTGCTGTACCGGCTCGACGTGCTGCACCTCGGCTTGCCCCCCTTGCGCGAACGCAGCGGCGATGCGGCGCTGCTGGCACGCCATTTCGCCGAGCGCTTCGCGCGCAAATACGGCGGCGCAACCAAGACCTTCGACGCGTCGACCCTGGACTGGATGGCGCATTACGCCTGGCCCGGCAACATCCGCGAACTCGAGAACTGGGTCCACCGCGAGGTGCTGATGGGCGACGGGCCGGTCATCCGCGCCGCCGGTGCGGCACGCGCCGACCCGGACCCCGGCCGCGCACCGCTGGCGCCGACCAGCTACCGCGACGCCCGCGCCCGCGCTCTCGAAGAGTTCGAGCGCGAGTTCCTGCTGCGCGCGCTCGAAGCCACGCGCGGCAACGTCAGCAATGCCGCCCTGCTCGTCGGCAAGGAGCGGCGCGCCTTCGGCAAGCTGCTGAAGAAGCACGCCATCGACCGCGCTGCGATCGGGCGCTGAGCGCTGCCGCCGCGCCGGGTCCGAATCGACCCACCGCGGGTCGGGCGGGACCCGATCCGTAACCGGCGCCGGAACCAAACACGAGCCGCGACAAGCACTTGGCTTTCGCCGCGGGCAGGCACGCCGCTTGCACAAGGAAGGGCATGGCCCGGCCCCCCGCTCCGACCCCGTCCGATCTCGACGCCGCCGCGGCGCACCAGATCCTCGAGCACCTGGCGCGCCACCCGCAGGCGGCCGATTCGGCGCTCGGGGTCGCACGCTGGTGGCTCGCCGACGACGGCCGCTACACGGTGCAGCGCGTCGAGCGCGTGCTCGAAGCCCTCGCGGCCCGGCACGCGCTGCGCCGCGAACGGCTCGCAGACGGCACCGTGATCTACGCCGCCCGCACGCCGGGCCGCAACGCCGGCCTGCATCACTGAAGCCCTTCCCCGCCCCGATCCAGTCATCGCCCCCGCACAGGAGCCCACGATGCCCCCAGTCCTCAACTACCCCGGCGTCTACATCGAGGAATTGCCGAGCGGGGTGCGCACCATCACCGGCGTCGCGACCTCGATCGCGGCCTTCGTCGGCTACACGCGCCAAGGCACGCCCAACCGCGCGACCACGATCACCAGCTTCGCCGACTTCGAACGCGGCTGGGGCGGGCTCGACCGCGACAGCCCGGTCTCGTATGCGGTGCGCCAGTTCTTCGCCAACGGCGGCACCCAGGCCATCGTCGTGCGCGTCGCCACCGGCTTCGCCACCTCGGGTTGGACGCTCGACGACGACAGCGCCGGCGCCGTGCTCGACCTCGCCGCCGCCAGCCCCGGCGCCTGGGGCAATGCCTTGCGCATCACGGTCGACCGCAGCGGCGTGCGCAATCCAGACTCCGACTTCAACCTCGTCGTCAACCAGTTGCAGAGCGACGGCACGAGCCTCGTCACACTCGAGACGCTGCGCAACCTGACGCTGGATTCGCGCTCGCCGCAGTTCGTCGAATCGGTGCTTGCCGGCTCTTCCACCCGCATCAGCGCGAAACGCCGCGCGGGGCTCGTCTACGCGGCCGGCTTCGCGGTCAGCAAGGCCATCGGCTTCCCGCTCGCCGCGGGGGTTGCCGCCGATCTTTCGCTCGGCGGCACGGTCGACGGCAAGACCGCCTTCCACATCACCATCGCCGGGATTCCGCCCGACCTCGCGACCCTGGTCACCGATGTGAACAACGCGCTCACCGCGGCCGGCCTCGCCGCGGTGGTCGTCGCCTCGCAGTCGTTGCCCGACGGCAGCGCCGGCGGCACCTGCCTGAAGCTCACGTCGATGACGGCCGGCGAATCCTCTGCGGTGCAGATGGGCGCGGGCGGCTTCGGCGGCCTCGCGGCCGCCATCGGCATGGGGCTGGCCAACGGCGGGCGCGAGTTCACCGGCGCCGCGCCGCGCCGGCCAGCGACGATCGCGAACGCGGTGCCGTCGATCACCGGCGTCGACGGCAACCGCGGCAGCGCCAACGACCTCATCGGCAGCGCCTCGGCCAAGAGCGGCCTCTATGCCCTGCTCGACACCGACCTCTTCAACCTGCTCGCGATTCCCGAGACCTTCGACCTCTCGGACGACGACGCGGCCGCGGTCTATGCGCAGGCCGTCGCGCTGTGCCAGTCGCGGCGCGCCTTCTACCTCGTCGATGCGCCTTCGGGCCGCGGCGGCGGCGACGCCACGGTCAGCACCAGCGTCGCGAACTGGGTCGCGAACAAGCTCTCGCGCTCGCGCAATGCCGCGATCTACTACCCCGCGCCGCGCCTGCCCGATCCGCTGGACAGCCTGCGCCCGCGCAGCTTCGCACCTTCGGGCACGCTGGCCGGGGTCTACGCCCGCACCGACGCGACGCGCGGGGTCTGGAAGGCGCCTGCCGGCACCGAGGCCAGCTTGAACGGCGTGGTCGACCTCGCGGCCCCGCTCAACGACGCCGAGAACGGCATCATCAACCCGCTGGCGGTGAACGCCTTGCGCTTCTTCCCGGCCTACGGCCGAGTCGCCTGGGGCGCGCGCACGCTGAGCGGCTCGGACGCGCTCGCCGACGAATACAAGTACGTGCCGGTGCGCCGCCTGGCCCTGTTCATCGAGGAAAGCCTTTACCGCGGCACGCAATGGGTGGTGTTCGAGCCCAACGACGAGCCGCTGTGGGCGCAGATCCGGCTCAACGTCGGCGCCTTCATGAACAACCTGTTCCGCCAGGGCGCGTTCCAGGGCGCCAGCCCGCGCCAGGCCTATTTCGTCAAGTGCGACCACGAGACGACGACGCAGAACGACATCGACCTCGGCGTCGTCAACATCGCCGTCGGCTTCGCGCCGCTGAAGCCGGCCGAGTTCGTCGTCATCCAGTTGCAGCAGATCGCCGGCCAGGTGCAGGCCTGAGTCCCCCAGTCCAGAGGAGCATTCCATGGCCCAGTTCTCGGTCAACCCGCAGCGCTTCGACCCCTACAAGAACTTCAAATTCAGGATCAAGTGGGACGGGCGCTACGTCGCCGGCATCAGCAAGTGCAGCGCCTTGAAGCGCACGACCGAGGTCGTCGAGCACCGCGAAGGCGGCGACCCCAGCACCTCGCGCAAGAGCCCGGGGCGCAACAAGTTCGAGGCCATCACGCTCGAGCGCGGCGTCACCCACGACACCGAGTTCGAGAAATGGGCCAACAAGGTCTGGGACTTCGGCGCCGGGCTCGGCGTCGAGGTCAGCCTGAAGGACTTCCGCAAGGACCTGATCATCGAGCTCTACAACGAGGCCGGCCAGCTCGCCCTGGCCTACAAGGTCTACCGCTGCTGGGTCAGCGAATACCAGGCCTTGCCGGATCTGGACGCCAACGCGAACGCGGTCGCGATCCAGCACCTCAAGCTCGAGAACGAGGGCTGGGAACGCGACACCAGCGTGGCCGAGCCGAGCGAGCCGCAGTTCACCCAGCCCGCCTGATGAATCGCTTGCCCCGCCTCGATGAGCGCGAACTGCTCGCGCTGTGGGAGCGCGCGCTGCCGCTGCCGCCGCCGCTGCGCGCGCGCGAACTGGCGTGGTGCGAAGACGGGCCGGCGGCGACGCTGGGCGAGATGAACCGCCGGTTGCTGGAGTTGCAGTTGCGCCTCACGGGCCCGCGCCTCGCGCTGCTCGCGCCTTGCCCGCATTGCGGCGAGACGGCCTCGTTCGAGATCGAACTGCCCCGGCTGCTGCAAGGGCTGCCCGAGTTCGTCGACCCTGCCGAGCAGGTGCTCAGCGTCGACGGCTGGACGCTGCGCTTTCGCCTGCCGGCGCCCGCCGACCTGCCCGAAGCGGCACTCGACGAGCAAGGCTTCGTCCGGCAGTTGCTGGAGCGCTGCGTGGTCGATCTGCAAAGCCCGCAAGGCGCTGGCGTGCTCGATGGCGCATGGCCCGCGCCGCTGCTCGCGGCATGGAGCGAGCACCTGGAAGCCGCCGACCCCGGCGCCGAGATCGGCTTCGAACTCGCATGCCCCGCCTGCGGCCGAGCCTGGCACGCCCCCTTCGACCCGGCGGCAGCGCTCTGGTCCTGGCTGCAGACGCTGGCCGAGCGCAGCTTGCTCGACATCGACGCCCTGGCCCGCCGCTACGGCTGGAGCGAAGACCAGGTGCTCGCGCTCACGCCGACGCGGCGCAACGCCTATCTGCAATTGGCGCAGGTGGACTGAAGGCGATGGACTTTCTGCGCCGCCTGCACGCCGCCCAGGCCGAAGCCCCGGGGCAGGCGCGCGCCGACCTGGGATCGCGCTTTGCGCCGCGCCTTGCGGCGGGCGCCATCGGGACCGTGGCCGCTGAAGATGCGTGGACCGTGGCCGGCGCGATGACAGCCACTGGGCGCGAGGCGAGCCGGGCGCGAATCGAGCCGGCTTCGCCTTCCAGCCGAAGCGAGGCGGCGCTGCGCGCGGCCGACCTCCAGGCGCCGTTGCGCGACATCGCGCTCGAAGCCGAGGTCGCGCAGCGAGCGCCGTCCCGAAACGCCAACGGCTCGGCCATGGCCGCGGCGAGCGCGACGACAGGCACGGCCCTCCCGAGCGCCTCGTCGCACGAGGCGCACCCGGCCCGCGCAACCACCGTGCCGCAGCGCCCGTTCGCTGCACCCGAGGCGATGTCGAGCGCCGACTTCGCAGCGCCGCCGTCGAACTCGGCCCCTGCGCGCGGACCCGTGCGCGCCAGCTTCGCAATGCCGCTGCCTGCTTCGCCAAGGCCGGCGCTGCCCCGCGCGCCTTTCGCATCCCGTACCCCGGCACGCCCGCTGCGCGCATCGGTGCTCCCCAACGCCGCCAGCGCCGCGCCCCCGGTCATCCAGGTCACGATCGACCGCATCGACGTGCGCGTGCCGCCGCCCACCGCCGCGCCGGCCAGGCCGCGGCGCGGCGCGACCGGCACGCCCACGCTGGCCGAATACCTGCGCGGCCCCGGCCGCCCGGCGCGATGAGCCCGCAGGCTTTGCCGAGGGCTGAGGGCCGCGGCTCCAAGTCGGCCTGCGCCGACTTGGACGGCCCGAAGGCCCTGCGCGTCTCGCGCAGGGCTCATTCCCCCGCGGGGAGACCGGCCGCAGGCCGTAGGGGGCACCGATGAGCTCGCCCCTGGCCCTGGGCGCCGTCAGCGCGGTGCTGCGCAACCTGCTCGACAACGGCATGGTCGACGTGAGCGGCACGCTGGGCCCGGTCAACGTGAGCGTGCTTGCGCCCGACCTGATCAAGCTCGACAAGCCCGAGGCCGGGCCGCAGATCAACCTCTTCCTGCACCAGGTCACGCACAACGCGGCCTGGCGCAACCGCGAACTGCCTTCGCGCTCGGGCGCCGGCGACCGCATCACGAACCCCCCGCTCGCGCTCGACCTGCATTACCTCGTCACCGCCTACGCCAGCGCCGATGTCACGGCCGAGATCCTGCTCGGCTATGCGATGTACGTGCTGCACGAGGTGCCGATGCTCGACCGCGCCGGGATCCGCCGCGCCCTCGACCCGAGCCCGCTCGACGTCTCGATGCTGCCGCCGGCGCTGCAGGCGCTGGCCGCGAGCGACCTCGCCGACCAGTTCGAGACCCTGCGCATCACGCCCGTGCCGATGCCGATGGACGACATGAGCAAGCTCTGGTCGGCGATCCAGACCCATTACCGCCCGAGCGTCGCCTACCAGGTGAGCGTGGTGCTGATCGAAGCGCGCCAACCCGCGCGCAGCGCCTTGCCGGTGCTCTCGCGCGGACCCTGGGACGCGCTTGCCGCGCGCGACCGCGGCGTCGTCGTCCAGGCCGACATGCTGCCGCCCGGCCCGGCGCTGGAAACCGTGACGCCGCCGAACAAGCAGGGTGCCGCGCGCCTGGGCGACAAGGTCGGCGTGCGCGGCATCCGCCTCGACGGCAGCCACGTGCGCGCGCGCCTGCGCCACCGCCTGCTGGCAGCGCCGCTCGATTTCACGGCAACGGTCGAAGCCGGCGGGCGCGATGCGAGCTTCCAGCTGCCCGCCGACGCGGCGGCGCAATCGGCGCTGCTCGCCGGCCTGTTCCAGCTCAGCTTCGTGCTCACCCCGGCCGGCGACAGCGAAGAGCGCGAGAGCAATGCCATCGCGCTCGCCATCGCGCCCGACCCCGTGATCACCGCCGACGCCGTGCTCGGCCTGCCGGCGATCGCCCTCGTGCGCGCCGGCGCACCGCCGCAGGTCACGGTGACGCTGGCAGCACGGCCCCAGGTGCGACCCGAGCAGCAGACCCTGCTCGCGCTCGGCAGCGCGACCGCGGTCGGCGCGGGCCGCACGCTCGCCACCGACCCGTTGGTCTTCGTCTTCCCGGCCAGTCTCGCCGCCGGCGGGCAAAGGCTGCGCCTGCGCGTCGACGGCGTCGACAGCCTGCTCGTCGACAAGGCTGCGCTGCCGCCGCGCTTCGATCCCTCGCAACAAGCGACGGTGCCGCCGTGAACGCCCCGCACGACGCCTCGGCCCTCGCTTCGTGGAGCGAGCTCAACCAGCGCTGGCTCGCGGCGCAGATGGCGGCGCTGCACGAACGTCTTCTGGCGCGGCTCGAAGGCCGCGGCCCCTCGTCGCGCGCCGAAGCGGCCACGGGGTTCACGCCCGCGCTCGACCATGTGACCCGGTGCTTCGGCCTTTCTCCCTTCGAACGCGAGCTGCTGCTCTGGACCGCCGGCGTCGAGATCGACCACGGCCTGCGCGCCTTGCGCGACAGCCGCCTGCGCGGCGTCATCAGCTTCGACGCCGCCTTCGGCCTGCTCGACGACAGCCATTGGAGCGCCCTCGGCCCCGCCGCGCCGTTGCGCCACTGGCGCCTGATCGAACTCGCGCCGGGGCAACCCGCTCCGCACGCCGCGATCGGCATCGACGAGCGCATGCTGCATTTCCTGACCGGGCTGCCCGCCCTGGATTCGCGCCTCGAAGGCCTGCTCGCGCTGGCCGAGCGCGCGCCGCTCGCTGACCCCGAAGCCACGGCGCGAATCGCCGAGCGCCTCGCCCGCGAGGACGCGGTGCCGCTGGTGCTGGCGCACGGCGAAGCGCCCGCTGCGATCCGGCGCGACAGCGCCATCGCCGCGGCATTGCAATGCCAGGCGCAGGCGCTGCTGCTTGCGGCCGAGGACCTGCCCGCAACGCCGGCCGAGCGCGCCGAGACCGCCCGCCTCGTCGACCGCGAAGCGGCGCTCGGCGAAGCCGTGGTCGTGCTCTGGAGCCGGCAGGGTGAACGCAACGAAGCCGCGGCCGCTTTTGTCGACGAGTTGCGCAGCCCCCTCGTCGTCGCCGGCGGCATCGACCGCGCCCGGCTGCGCGACGGCCGGCGGCCTTTCGAAGCCGTCGCCGTGGCGCGGCCGCGCGCCGCGGCGCGGACCGCAGCACCCGCCGGCAGCGCCACCCAGGCGGCACTCGACGAAGCCCTGCAGCAGTTCCACGTCGCCCCGGTCGTCGTCGACGAATGCCTTTCGCGCATCGCGCCCCATGGCGTTGACCACGCCGACCCCGGCAACGCTCTCTGGTCGGCTTTGCGCGAAGCGGCGCGCGGCGGCCTCGAAGCCCTGGCCCAGCGCATCGACACCGAGACCTCGTTCGACGACCTCGTGCTGCCGACGGCCCAGATGGCGCAGTTGCACGAGATCGCGGCCCAGCTGCAGCACCGCCACCGGGTCTACGAAGAATGGCAGTTCGCGCGCCGCGGCGCGCGAGGACTCGGCATCGCGGCGCTGTTCGCCGGTGAATCGGGCACCGGCAAGACGATGGCGGCCGAGGCCATCGCCAACGCCTGCCGGCTCGACCTGTTCCGCATCGACCTTGCGGCGACGGTGAGCAAGTACATCGGCGAGACCGAGAAGAACTTGAAGCGCCTGTTCGACGCCGCCGAAGCCAGCGGCGCGGTGCTGCTCTTCGACGAAGCCGAC